>CAZURZ010000089.1:0-7620 GCA_964623465.1 uncultured Elusimicrobia bacterium | reverse complement strand
CCGCGAGGGCGGCCACACCGTCGGAGCCGGCGTCGTCGCCGACATCATCCCGTAAGGAACACGACATCATGGGCGACAGATACATCGTCACGCTGGGCTGCACCGTCTGCAAGAACAAGAACTACCACTACCAGCGCGGCAAGAAGAAAGAGTTCAAGCTGGAGATGAAGAAGTTCTGCCGCGCCTGCGGTAAGCAGGTCGCGCACAAGGAAGTGAAGTAAGACAGAACTGAAACAAGCGATCTGCGGGGGTGTCCGTTAATTGGCTAAACGAGCGGTCTCCAAAACCGCCCCTCCAGGTTCGAGTCCTGGCGCCCCCGCCAGATCGCGCAATTTGACCGAGACATAAGTCGAGGGAACGTCCCTTCCTCGAAATCCGTCAGCAAAGGGACGAACCGGATCAAAGAATGAATCAAGCGACGCAGTTCCTGAAAGAAGCCGTTTCCGAGCTCAAGCAGGCCACCTGGCTGACCCGCCAACAGGCCATCGACTCCTCGAAGGCGATCGTGATCCTCGTGGCGCTGATGTCCCTGTATGTCGCCGGCGTCGACTACGTGCTGTCGGTGCTCGTCAGGGCCGTCCTGGGAAGATAACATGAGCGAGACCACCACTCCGACGGGCAAGCGCGGCTGGTACGTCGTGCACACGCAGTCCGGCTACGAGGACCGCGTCCACAAGCTGCTGCTCCAGAAGATCGAGACGGAGAAGCTCTCCGACCGCATCTTCAACGTCTTCATCCCGACCGAAGACGTGGTCGAGGTCAAGAAGAACAAGAAGAAGATCTCCAAGCGCAAGTTTTTCCCCGGCTACGTCCTCATGGACATGATCGTGGACGAGGTCACCTACTGGATGATCAAGGGCGTCCCCGGCGTCACCGGCTTCCTGGGCGACACCGACCCGACCCCGCTGCCCGAAGAGGAGATCAAGGGCATCCTCGAGCTGACCAACAACGCCGCCTCGGGCAAGCCCCGGCCGGCCGTGCAGTTCGACAAGGGCGAGAACATCCGCATCATCGACGGCCCCTTCCGCCACTTCATCGGCGTCGTCGAGGAAGTCGCGGAGGCCAAGGCCAAGATCAAGGCCATGGTCACGATCTTCGGCCGCCCGACCCCCGTCGAGCTCGACTTCCTGCAGGTGGAGAAGATCTGACCGTGAACGTGATGGAGCCCGAGGTCATGCCCTCCGGAGCCGGTCCCGAGTTCGACGGGATCAAGGCGAAGGTGGTGCACGTCCGCTCGCTCGGCCTGATCGGCGCCGTCCTGGCCGGCCTGACGATGCTGGCGGCGCTGGGCTTCGGGCTCACGATGCTTTTCGGAAAGGCGCTGCTGGCGTCCCTGCTCGTGTGGGCGCTGTGGCCCTTCGTGTTCGGCCCCGAGCTGACGCAGATCGTCTTCGGGGCCGCGACGGTGCCGTACTGGAAGGTCTTCCTCCTGATGGTGACCGGCAGCGTCGTCGCGAAGATGCTGCGGCCCGCCGGCTGGGGCCGTTAGGACCGATTCAAGACGCAGTAAAAAGAGGTAGTCAAAGTCATGGCGAAGAAAGTCAAAACGCAAATCAAGCTTCAGATTCCCGCCGGCGCCGCGAACCCCGCGCCGCCCGTCGGCCCCGCGCTCGGCCAGCACGGCGTCAACATCATGGATTTCTGCAAGCAGTTCAACGACAAGACGAAGACGCAGGAGCCCGGGATGCTCATCCCGGTCGTCATCACCGTGTTCGAGGACCGCTCGTTCTCCTTCATCACGAAGATGCCGCCCGTCTCGTCGCTGCTGAAGAAGGCCGCCGGCCTGGCCAAGGGCTCCGGCGAGCCGAACCGCAACAAGGTCGGCAAGATCACCAAGAAGCAGGCCGAGGACGTGGCGAAGGCGAAGATGCCCGACCTCAACACCAAGGACCTCGAGCAGGCGACGCTCATGGTCATGGGCACGGCCCGCTCGATGGGCATCGACGTCACGAAGTAAGAAACGAACAAGAACGTTGACCGAGCTCCCTTAGAAAGGAGCGCTACCAGGTCAGGAGAAAACAAGATGGGCAAGAGATACGACGCGCTGGTGAAGGATCTGGACCTCACGAAGCTGCTCCCGCTGGCGGGCGCGGTCGAGCAGGTGAAGAAGTGCGCGAACGCGAAGTTCGACGAGACCGTCGAGCTGCACGTCCGCCTCGGCGTGGATCCGAAGCAGGCGGACCAGCAGGTCCGCGGCACCGTCGGCCTGCCGCACGGCCTCGGCAAATCCAAGAAGATCGCCGTGGTCGTGCGCGGCGACAAGCAGAAGGACGCCAAGAACGCCGGCGCCGACCTCGTCGGCGCCGAGGATCTGATCGATCAGATCTCCAAGGGCTTCACGGACTTCGACATCCTCGTGGCGACCCCGGACATGATGAAGGACCTCTCCAAGCTCGGCAAGGTCCTCGGCCCCAAGGGCCTCATGCCCAACCCGAAGTCCGGCACGGTCACGATGGACATCCCGAAGACGGTCAAGGAGCTGAAGGCCGGCCGCGTCGAGTACAAGGTCGACGACTACGGCATCATCCACGTTCCCGTCGGCAAGGCCTCCTTCCCGGCCGCCAACCTCGCGGGCAACGCCCAGACCGTCCTCGACGCCATCCTCAAGGCCAAGCCGGCGGCCGCGAAGGGCGTCTACATGATCAGCGTCACGCTCTCCTCCACCATGGGCCCCGGCTTCAAGGTGCAGGTCAGCGAAAAGGCCGCCGCCTAAGAAACGGCGCCCGAAAAAGGAAGGCCCCCGCGCGAGCGGGGGCCTTCTTCTTTTCCGGCGGGGCCGGACTCAGTCGTCCTCGCCCCCGGATTTGACCCGCGGCGGCTTGCCCGCCGCCAGCCACGACAGGTACGCCTCGATGAAGGCGTCGAGATCTCCGTCCATGACCTTCTGGATCTGGGAGGTCTCCTCGCCGGTCCGCAGATCCTTGACCATCTGGTAGGGCATGAAGACGTACGAGCGGATCTGGTGGCCCCAGGCGATGTCGCCCATCTCGCCGTAGTGCTTCTCCATGCCCGAGCGTTTCTTGTCGAGCTCGATCTGGTAGAGCTTGGCCTTGAGCATGCGCAGGGCGTTGAGCTTGTTCTGGAGCTGGGAACGCTCGGTCTGGCAGGCGACCACGAGGCCGGAGGGCTTGTGGCGGATGCGCACGGCCGTCTCGACCTTGTTCACGTTCTGGCCGCCGGCGCCGCCGGAGCGGAACGTGTCGGTCTCGATGTCCGAATCTTTCACCTCGATATTGATGTCGTCCTCGATATCGGGAAGCACGTCGAGAGAGGCGAAGCTGGTGTGACGGCGCTTATTGGCGTCGAAGGGGCTGATGCGCACCAGCCGGTGCACGCCCTTCTCGCCCTTGAGCAGGCCATAGGCGTTGGGGCCCTTCACGAAGGCGGAGATGCTCTTGATGCCGGCGCCGTCGCCCTTGGCGAGCTCGGTGATCTGCACGTCGAAGCCGTGCTGTTCCGCCCAACGCTGGTACATGCGCCACAGCATATCGGCCCAGTCGCAGGCCTCCAGGCCGCCCGCGCCGGCGTTGAGGCTGATGATCGCGTCGTCCTTGTCGAATTCCGCGGAGAGCTTCAGGCGCAGGTCCATGGCCCGGAGCAGCTTCTCGGCCTCGGCGATGCCCTTGGCGACTTCTTTTATTTCGCCTTCGTCCTTCATCTCCGCGGCCAACTCGCAGTGCGCCATCAGGTCGCCGAGAGACTTGTCGGCCGAGTCGTACTCCGACAGGGTCTTCTTCAAATCGTTCAGTTCTTTCGACTTCTTCTTCGCCTTGACCGAGTCCGTCCAGAACGACGGCTCCCCCGCCTCGGCCTCGCGCGCGGCGACTTCCTTGCGCAGCTTGGCGAGGTCGAGGTTCTTGCCGATCTTGGCGAGGAGGGCCTGCATCTCCTCGATCTTGTTGGAGGTTTCGGTGAACATCACGGGTATTTTACGACATTGGTGTCAGACCTCCCACTTCCCACTTTTTACTCCGCCCTTCATGGTCACTACTGATAATATCCGCTCTTCCCGGGAAGAGTCACCCCGGTCCAAAAGCGGGAAGCGGGAGGTCTGACGCCTACTGACCGGCGAAGAGCTTGAGCGTTGTCGCGTGCAGACGGGCCGTGTCTTCGGGCGTCGGGCCGTACCCGCCGCCGAGCGTCACGACCACGGGGATCCGGCACAGGCGGCACGTCTCGAGAACCGCGTGGTCGCGGTCCTTGATTCCGGCCTCGGTGAGCGCCAAGCCTCCCAGCTTGTCCTTCTCCCAGACGTCGACTCCGGACTGATAGACGATCAGGTCCGGCTTGAAGGCCGCCACCTCGCGCAAGGCGTGCTTGAGCTTGTCGTAGTACGCCGCGTCGCCCGTGCCCGGGACGAGCTCGATGTCGAGCGAGGAGGCGACGCGCCTTTCCGGATAGATGCCGTACTGGTGCATCGAGAAGGTGAACGTGTCGGGATCGCCCCGGAAGATCGAAGCGGTGCCGTTGCCCTGGTGGACGTCCAGGTCGACGACGGCGGCCCGCTGGATCAAACCTTCTTTACGCGCCTTCACGATCGCGTAGGCGATGTCGTTGACCGCGCAGTAGCCCTCGCCGTGGTCGCGGAACGCGTGGTGCGCGCCGCCGCCGGCGTGCAAGCCGATCCCGGTCTCGAGGGCGTGCTGGAGGGCGAGGAAGGTCCCCCCGGCCGCGAGGCGGTGGGCCAGGGCGATGTCTTGATTGAACGGCAGCTCGAGCCGCACCTCGTCGGCGCGGCTGATCATCCCGGCCATGATCTTCTCGACCCAATC
This sequence comes from uncultured Elusimicrobia bacterium, assembly GCA_964623465.1. GTDB lineage: Bacteria > Elusimicrobiota > Elusimicrobia > UBA1565 > UBA9628 > GWA2-66-18. The sequence goes on along the minus strand of CAZURZ010000089.1, from coordinate 2,848 downwards.
GGGCGCATGCACCAATAGAAGTTCTTCCCGGGTCGGCTCCACAGGCTCGATGATCTCGGCGAAGGGCCGGCACGCCTCCGCCGACAGGCGGAACTTGTCGGTCGAGAAGGCGTGCTCGCCGTACTTCACGTTGTACTTCGGCGAGTAGACGACGCGCGGCTTCACAGGAAGGAGCGCGCGAGCGCCAGGCCGAGCAGGAGCAGGCAGGCCGTGCCGATCAGGTCGCCGTGCCGCGCGTAGAACGAGCGGGCCGGGAACGGATCCTCGAGCGGGACCTCGGCGTCGAGGCGGCCGCGGATGTTGAGATCGAGCTCGGCCGTCGTCACGCCCCACGGGTCGATCACCGCGGAGATGCCGGTGTTGCCGGAGCGGATGACGGTCATGCGGTTCTCGATGGCGCGATAGCGATTGACGCGGTAGTGCTGGCGCGGCGCCCAGGTGTCGAGGTACCACGCGTCGTTGGTGACGTTGATCGACAGACGCGCGCCGCGTTCGGCGTCGAGACGCGCCCAGCGCGGGAAGATCGCCTCGTAGCAGATCGTGACCGAGGCCGGGCCCCAGACGGTGGAGAGCAGGGGCTGGCGCTTCGCGCCCGCCTCGAGATCGCCGAGATTGTCGAGGATCATCAGCCAGCGGTCGATCACGAAGCGCGGCACCCAGGAGCGCAGGGGCACGAACTCGCCGAAAGGGACGAGCTCGCGCTTGGCGTAGACGCCGTCGACCTTGCCGTCCGGGGCGATCAACTGGGCCGCGTTCGCCGGCCCGGCCCCGGCCTCCTTCGAGGCGACGATGCCGACGAGGTGCGGCGCGCCGAGCTTGAGCGCCCACCTCGCGGCCTCGGGGGCGGCCTCCGAGCGCCGCGACCAGCGCGGGATCGCGGTCTCGGGCCAGACGACGAGGGCCGGGGCGCCCGGGCGCGGCGCGGCGAGCAGCGCGTCGTAGCCGTCCATGATCTCGTTGAGCCAGCTCTCGCTCCACTTGTGGTACTGATCGACGCACGGCTGGAGGATCTCGACGCGGGCCGAAGCGCCGCGGGTCTCCGGGCGCTTCGCCAGCACATAGGCGCCGTGAGCCCAGATGCCCGCCGCCATCACGAAGGAAATCGCCGCGTTCGGAGCGGCTCCGGACTTGTTCTCCTTCGCATCCCGCCACGCCTCGGCCAAGGACGCGTTGACGAGCATGAGCACGAAGTCGAGCAGATGCGGCCCTCCCCAGGAACCGGCCTGTATGAGGGAGAGGTTGGTCCACTGCGAGTAGCCGAGCAGGTCCGCGCCGAAGCGGGGCGTCCAGCGGGCGCAGAACGACGCGACGGCGGTCCAGGCGATCGCCCACAGCCACGGGCGCAGGACGCGCGGGAAGACGGAGGCCGCGCGGACGGCCAGCGCCGCGGACGCGGCCCAGGACAGCGCGAGGATCGCCGACAGGCCGAACCAGGCCAGGAAGCACGCCGCCAGCGGAACCTGCGCGAAGCGGCACGTGGGAAACACCCAGTTCGTGACGACGACGTGGAAGCCGAGGCCGGCCGCGAAACCGATCCAGGCGGCGCCGCGCCAATCTTCCTCGCCGGCGAAGAGGACGAACGGGATCAGGGCGAACCAGCCGAAGGCCCACAGCGAGAGCGTGGGCTGACCGAGGGCGACCAGGCCCGCCGCGAACGCGGCGGCCGACGCCCTTAGGAGACGTCGGCTCCGTGGCATTTCTTGTATTTTTTGCCCGAGCCGCAGTAGCAGGGATCGTTGCGGCCGATGGTCTGGAGGGAATTCGGCGCGGCGGCCGCGCCGCCCGAGAGGATGCTCTTGGGGGCGGCGGGCTTCGGCGCCGGGCGGTGCGTCTCGGCGGCAGCGTCCGCGCCGGATGCCGCGTCGGCCTGCGGGTGCTCGGCCACGACGGGAGGCGGAGCGACGGGCGCCTTGGGCGCCTCGACGCGGAAGATGTACTCGACGGTCTGCTCGCGCACCCGCGACAGCAGAGCTTCGAAATAACGGAACGACTCCTTCTGGTACTCGACCTTGGGGTCCTTCTGGCCGTAGGCGCGCAGGAAGATCGCCTTCTTGAGGTGGTCGAGGTCGTAGAGATGGTTCTTCCAGGCCTTGTCGATCATCTGGAGGAGGACCATCTTCTCGACTTCTTTAAAGTTGTAGCCCTCGAAATCGGCCGGCCTCTTCGAGTAGATGTCGAGGGCGGTCTTGGTCAGGTCGCGCTTGAGCGTCTCCTTCGAGAGGCGGTTCTTCTCCGCCTCGGACGGGCGCCAATCCAGCATGAACGCGCGCTCGAGGTAGGCGGCGAGCTCGGGCAGGTTCCACTTCGTCTGGTCGGTCTCGTCGGGGATCGCGGCCTCGACCTGCTCGGCCACGTCCTCTTCGATCATCGCCTTGATCTGGGCGGTCACCGACTCGCCGAACAAGACCTCATCGCGCAGCTTGTAGACGACCTCGCGCTGCTTGTTCATGACGTTGTCGTAGTCGAGCAGCTGCTTGCGGATGTCGAAGTTGTGGGTCTCGACGCGGCGCTGGGCGTTCTCGATCTGGTAGGAGACGAGGCCGGACTCGATGACCTCGCCCTCCTTCATGCCGAGCTTCTCCATCAGCGGCGCGATGCGGTCCGAGCCGAACAGCCGCATGAGCTCGTCGTCGAGCGCGAGGTAGAAGCGGGTGGAGCCGGGGTCGCCCTGGCGGCCGGAGCGGCCGCGCAGCTGGTTGTCGATGCGGCGGCTCTCGTGCCGCTCGGTGCCGATCACGTAGAGGCCGCCGGCGCCGAGTGCGACCTGTTTCAGGCGCGCGATCTCGTCGCGGATTTTCTGCTCGGCCTGCTTGCGCTGCTCGCCCGGCTCCATGTCGCCGAGTTCCTG
>CAZURZ010000088.1:0-7923 GCA_964623465.1 uncultured Elusimicrobia bacterium | reverse complement strand
AGGTTTTGCGTTGTTGCGTTCCTTAAGTCCGTTCTGCGCGGCACGAACGCAACAACGCAAAACCTGACACCTTTCTAACTTCTGAGTCGGCGCAGCAATGCGCCGCCGCAGCAGAGCAGGATCAGAGCGTTGACGGCGAAGCCCGCGAGCAGGAGCCCGGCCCGCACCGAATCCGGGCGGTACTCGAAGCGCACGACGGAGCGTCCCCCGCCGACGGCGACCGCGCGGAACGCGTGGTTGGCGCGAGCCACCTCGGCCGGCTCCCCGTTCACCGTCGCGCGCCAGCCCGGGAACCAGCCGTCGAGCAGGACCAGCCAGCCGGGACCGTCCGAGTCGACCTCGACGGCGACGACGTCGGCGCGATCATCGACGATCTTGGCGCTCCCCTTCGCCTTCCCGCGCGACGGCGCGACGCCGTCGATAAACGCGCCCTTCGCGGGATCGAAGTCCGCCCGCCGCGCGAGCGTCGGGGGCCCGTCCAGCGCGGTGGAAACGAACAGCGCGCGCGGCGCGGGCTTGGGCGAGCGGAACACGTACAGGCCGCCGGCGTGGACGTTCGTCCAGTCCGCCGGCACGCCGGCCACGGCCTTCTCGGTCGCGGCGACCGCCCCGATCGCGAACAGGCGCGGATTCTCCGGCAGCGCCGTCCCCCCGGACCAGAAGTCGAAGTCCCCCGCCGCGCCGGTCGCGAGTTCTTCGTAGCGGCGGGGCGTCGTGAAGTCTCGTCCGCGCGCGTCGCGCAGGCGGAAGGGCATGCCCAGGTCCGGCTCGAGGGCGCGCCCGAGAGCGTACGCCCTCCCCTCGCCCGCGGCGTTCTTGAGGGCCGCGATCGACGGATGCGACGGATAGAAGGTGGAGGCCGGCGCCGTCGGATTGGCGCCGAGCGCCGGGATCAGGCAGAACAGCGCCGTCAGGCCGACGGCGCCGCCGCGGCGGCGCAGGACCCGCAGGGCGGCCGCGCGCTCGACGACGAGCAGGCCGACGACGAAGGTCGCGAAGAAGCTCTCCGACAGCTCCAACTCGTCGATCGAACGCCAGGCCAGGATCCAGTAGAGAACGCCCGCGCCGACGCACAAGAACCACGCCGCGGAGCCCGCGCGCTTGCGCGCCGCCTCGGGAATCTCCTCGAGACGGATCTCTGCGCCGAGTCCGGCCAGGACGGCGACGCCGAACGTCCACAGCAGGAGCAGCCGCGTCGGATTCGCCGAGGACAGGCCGGGCGCGAGCTTCCACAGCCATGGCAGCGGGGGCAGCCCGAGCGCCGCGGCGAGGCCGAACGCCGCCAGGCCGGCGTGAAACAGCGCCTCGCGCCCCGGGGCCCGCCGCATCAACGCCAGCGCCGCGAGCGACAGCGGCACGAGCCCTGTCCAGGCGGCGCGCTCGACGAAGTTCGCCTGCGGGCCCAGGCCGAACAGGCCGCCCAGCACCTCGCCGCCGAGGCCGGGCGAGCCCGAGGCCAGAGGCATGAGCAGGTGCAGGAGTTCCCAGCCGGGCAGGCGCGTGCCCCAGCGCGCGAGCCCGTGCGAGGAGGCCGCCGTCGAGGACAGCGAGTGGTACTCGAGGTAGGGAAGCAGGGCGGGCGCCGCGAGGCCGGCGCCGAGCGCCGCCGCCGCCGCCGCCCACGCGGCGAAACGCGCGCGTCCGCCGCCGGGCCCCGTCCCGAGGAACAGCGCGTAGGCGAGCCCCGCGCCCAGGACGTGCAGGGCGGTCGGCGGATGCCCGGCGAGCAGGACGAGGCCGGCCGCGAGCGCCAGCCCGGCCGAGCGCCGCGGGCCGGGCTCGTCGCGCAGTCGCCCGAGCGTCCAGAACACGGCGGGCAGAAGGCACGCCGCCGTCGAATGCGGGTGGCCGAGCCAGGCGATCATGAAGCCGCCCAGGCCGAAGACCAGCGCGGCGACCGACGCGCCGCGCGGCGACGCGCCCAGGCGACGCGCGTGCAGGCCCGTGAACAGCGCCGCCGCGAAGACCTTGAGGAACGCGGCCGCGAGCGAGTACGGCAGCGCTGGCAGCCAGAACAGCCCCCAGCTCAGGGGATGGAACGGCGCGGCCTGCACGCAGGCGGCGAAGGGCACGCCGCCCAGGATGAACGGATTCCAAAGCGGGAACGACCCGGAGAGCAGTTCTTCGCGCAGGAACTGCCGCCACGGCGCGAGGTAGAGCAGCTGATCGGCGAGCAGGCCCGCGCCGGGGACCGGCGGCAGGAAGCCGTTCCACGGCGGCACGCGCCACAGCGCCGCCGTCGCAAGCAGGCCCTCGCCGCGCAGCAAGGCGGGCGCGACGACCGCCGCGGCCGCGAGCGCGGCGGCGAAGATGACGGGACGGCGATCGTCATCGCTCATAAATCCGCTATACTGTACCTTAAGGAAGGGTGGCCGAGTGGTCGAAGGCGCACGACTGGAAATCGTGTAGGGTCTAAAAGCCCTCGAGGGTTCGAATCCCTCCTCTTCCGCCAGTTTTGACTTCTTCGCGGCGCGACGTCTCCCCGCGCTCCGCCGCCGTGCTCGCGGCCTGCGCGCTGCTCGTCCTGGCTTTCGCGCCCGCGCAGTACTTCGGGCGCCAGCAGGACGACGTGATGTACTTCGCCGGCGCCCAGGCGCTGGCCTCCGGCCGCTGGTGCCTCCTCACCGACCCGGCCTGCCCGCCGCTGACGATGATCAACCCCTTGTGGCCGGCCTTGCTGGCGCCGCTGGCCCTTCTCGTCGAGTCGCCCGGCCCGTTCCAGGCCGTCTCCGCCCTGCTGCTGGCGCTCGTCCCCGCCGCCGTCTGGCTGTGGCTGCGCCGGCGCCTCGGCGAGACCGAGGCCTTGCTCGCCGCGGCGCTCGTCGCCTCGAGCCCTCTCGTCCTCGCGCAGTCGGGCGCGGTGATGTCGGAAGTCCCCTACGCGCTGGCGTTGCTCGCCCTGCTCGCCGCCGCCGACGCGGGCCGGGCCCTGCCCGCCGGCCTGGCCGCCGCCGCTCTGGTTCTGACGCGGACCGCCGGCCTCGCCGCGCTGCCCGCGCTGGCCTTCGCGCGCCGGACGAAGGACCGCGCTCGGGCCTGGCTTCCTCCCCTGCTGGCTTTCGCGGCCTGGGCCGCCTACTCGTACGGCCGGGCCCGCACGGTGGAGAAATTCGACATGCTCGGGCTGACCTACGGCGGCGGCGCGGCCTCCAAGCTCGCCGCGGTCGCGCTCTCGAACGCGGCGTACTACGCGCGCGGCCTCGGAGCGTGCTTCCTCCCGCCGCGGCTCGGCGACGGCCACGCGGCCCTCGCGCTCGGCGGCGCCCTCCTCCTCGGCGCGGCCTGGGGAGCGGTCCGCGCCCTGCGCGAACGGCGCGACGACCCCGCGGCGCTCGCGCTCGCCGGATCGTCGGCCCTGCTCGCGATCTGGGGCTGGCAGTACGAGCGCTACCTCCTGCCGCTCCTGCCGCTCGCCTTCTGGGCGATCGCGCGCGGGCTCGGGCGCCGCGCGCCGCGCGCGCTCGCCGCGCTCCTCGTCCTGCAGCTCGGCTTCCAGACCCTGCCGCGCCTCGGCCGTCCGTCTCCGTGGACGGAGCCGGAACTGGCGCGCACCTACGCCTGGCTGGCCGCGCTCCCGGCCGGCACGCTCCTCACGAGCGCGCACAACGTGCGCGACGGCTGGCTCTCGGGACTGCCCAGCCGCCCGCTGCCGCTCGTCGAGGACGACGCCGCGTTCGCCAAGCTCCTCAAGGACGCCCGCGTGACGCACGTCCTGCGCGCCGACGGCCTGGACTACGGACTGCTCGCCGATCCCGAGGCCGGACCCGTGCGCGAACTGGCCCGGATCAACCGCCGGCTCGAAGACGCCAAGTTCTTCCGCAAAGTCCACGAGGAGCCCGCGGAGCGCGCCGCGGTGTACGAGCCCAGGTGACCCCCCTCCTCCTCGCGGCCGCGGCCTTCGCCCTGCGCGCGGCGTTCATCCCCTCGCGCTTCCCCTACGCCGACGACCTCCTCCAGCTCTTCGCCGTGACTCGCCCCGGACCGGCCGAGGCCGCGCACGCCGTCGCCGGCATCGGACCGCTCCAGCCCCCGCTCGACTACGCCGTCGGCTGGCTCTTCGCCGCCTACGGAGAGGGCCCCGGCCAGCTGGCCTTCCTGCGCCTGCTGCCCGCGGCGTGGGGCGCGCTCGCCGCCGCGGCGGCGTGGCGGCTCGGCCTGCGCCTGCGCGGCCGGACCGCGGGCCTGTGGTGGGGCGCCGCCGTCGCCGCGGCGATGCCGCTCGTCAGCTACTCGGTGACCTTCCGCTCCTACTCGCTCGCGGTCCTGCTGGGCCTGCTCGCCTGGAACGCTTACGAGGAGCTGCTCGACGGCGCGCGGGGCCGGCCTTACGCGCTCCTGCAGGCGTTGTTCCAGCTCGCCTGGCCGCACGCCTGGCTGCTCGGCCTCTCCCAGCTCGCGCGCGCGGCGGCGTTCCACCGCTCCCGCCTGAAGGACGCGGCGGCCGCGCTCGTTCCCTCCTGGGTCGCCCTGGCGCTCTGGCTCGGCGCGTGGCATCTCGCCGTCCCCTCGCGGGGCGGCTTTCACTACGACGTGCCGCTCGCCGCGCTCGCCGCGGCCGCCAAGACGTTCTGCCAAGGCCTCGGTCCGGGCCTGTTCGTCTTGCCCGCCCTCGCGCTGGCCGCCCTCCTCCGCGCCCCGCGCGAGCGCGCCGTCCGCGCCTGCCTCTTCCAGCTGGCTCCGGCGCTCGCCGTCTTCGCCGCTCACCGCCTCGAGCACGTGCTGTTCCTGCCGCGCCACGTCCTGCCCCTGCTGCCCGCCTGGCTCGGCCTGAGCGCGCTCGGCGCCGACGTCCTGGCGCACGGCCGCGCCCGGACGGCCGCGCTCGCGCTGGCGCTGGCCTGGACCGCCGTCCCGCCGCTGCGCGCCCTGGCCGCGCGCGAGTCCGCGCTGACGGGAGCCTTGCGCGGCTCCGCCTCCGAGCTGATGCGGCTCTCCGCGCCCGGAGACGCCGTCGTCTTCGCGGACCCCAACACCGGCGCGACCGTCCTGCACGCGCTCGCCCCGGCGGCCTTCGGCGCCCTCGCCGGCATCGAGATGCGCGACGGCTTCGCGTTCTTCGCCTTCCCCCCGGACGTCTCGCTGGCCGGACGCGCCGCCTACGCGCTGTGCTTCGCCGATCCCGCGCTGGCGACGATCGACCGCGCCCGTTACGAGGCGCTGCGCGCCTCCGGGCGCGCGGTCTGGCTCGTATCGCTCGACGGCCTCAACGCGGCGCCGCGCCCCGAGCCGTTCGCGGCGCTCGGCCTGCCGCTCGCCTCGCTCGCGGAGGCGTCGCCGGGCATCTTCCGGGAGACGCGATGAAGAGCGGCGAGCGCCTTCCCGCCGCCGCCGCCGCCCTGGCCCTGGCTCCCGCCGTGCTGTGGCCGCTGTCGAATCCCGACCTGTTCTGGCATCTCAGCGCGTGGCGGCGCATGCGGGAACTGGGCGCGATCCCGGGCGAGGACTGGCTGTCGTGGACGCGGTCCGGAGCCGCCTGGCAGGACTTCGAGTGGGCCGACCAGATCCTCTTCGGCGTCCTCCACGGCGCCGGCGGCATGACGGCGCTGTGGCTGTTCAAGGCCGCGCTGATGGCCGGGGCCGCGCTGCTGCTCTGGCGCACGCTCGAGCTCTACGCCCGGCCCGCCTGGGAGCGCGCCGCCGCCGCCGCGCTGTGGGGCGCGGCGATGCTCACGCGCTCCGACATACGCCCGGAGCTCTTCTCCACCCTCTTCTTCGGCGCGCTCGTCCTGATCCTCGAACGGCGGCGGTTGAACCGCCCCTCGCCGGGCCCGCTCGCGCTCGGCGCGCTGTTCTGCCTGTGGGCCAACCTCCACCCCGGCTTCGTCTACGGCCTGCTCCTCGTCGCGCTCTACGCGGCGCACGAGCGCGATTGGAAGCGCCCCGCCGCGGCCATCGCCGGCGCGCTCCTCCAGCGCGATCCGCTCGGACAAGCCGAGACGATCCGCCGCCACGTCTCCGACCTGTCGGCGATCTCGGCGCGCATCACGGAATGGATGCCGCCCCGCCTCGACGACCCGTGGCACGCGCCGTACTTCCTGGCCGTCCTCGCGGCCTTCGCCGCGGCGCTCCTCCTCGTGCGCCGGCGCGGCCCGGTTCCGGCGGCCCCGCTGCTGGCGCTGCTCTTCTTCAGCTGGTCCGGCTCGCGCCACGCGCGCATGACCGGCTTCGCGGCCGCGCTCGCCGTCCCGCTGGCCCTGGCCTTCCTGTCGGGAGCCCGCGTCAAGGAGCGCTCGCGCGCGGCGGTCCTGCTGCTGGCCGCGTGCGCCGCCTTTTCCCTATGGTGCGGGACGCTCTACGGGCTGGGGCGGACCGCGTTCAACGCCCACTTCCTCCCCGAGCGCGCCGCGGACTACCTCGCCGCGCGCCCGCCCGCCGAGCGCCTGTACAACCCGTGGGGCTGGGGCGGCTATCTCGGCTGGCGCCTGCCGAGGGGCTGGCGCGTCTACCAGGACGGCCGCTACTTGTTCCACGACCTGCTCGCGGAGGAGGCCGAAGCGCTCGAGTCGCCGCGCGCCTGGAACGAGTTCCTGGACCGCCGCCGCATCGACGTCGCGCTCCTGCAGAACGCCCCCTTGTTCGTCGAAGGCCGGCCCTGGCACGAGGCCTACATGGATCGGGCCCGCTGGAGGCTCGTCCACGAGGACGCCCGCGCGCTGGTGTTCGAGCGCCGCTAGGGCAGGAACGGCCAGCCCATCGGCAGAAGCTTGAAGAAGCCGAAGGCGGCCCCGGCCGCGAGGAAGGGCCCGAACGGAATCGGCTGAGACGGCTTCGCCTTGCGCGCGCGCAGCAGCCACACCCCGTACACCGAGCCGAGCGTGGAGCCCAGCATCAGCGCGTTGAACGCTCCGAGAAAACCCATCCACGCGCCGATGCCTCCCAGCAGCTTGACGTCGCCGCCGCCGAACGCCTCCTTGCCGAACAGCGCTTCCCCCGCCGCCGCGACGCCCCAGCCGAGGAGGAAGCCCAAGGCCGCTCCCGCGAGGCTGCTCGCGACCGGACGCCACCAGGGGGCCTGCTCGAAATACGGATTCCAGGCGCAGAACGCGAGGCCGCCCAACGCCAGCCCCCCGGACAGCTCGTCGGGAATGATGAAGGTCTCCCAGTCGATCAGGGCGAGCGCCAGCAAGGCGCCGCAGGCGAGCGCGGCGCCCGCCGCGAAGACCGGCGCCCCGGGCCAGCGCAGGCAGAGGCCCGCCGCGAACAGGCCGGTCAGCGCCTCGACGGCCGGGTAGCGCGCGGAGACCGGCTTGCCGCAGCAGCGCCCGCGGCCGCGCAGGAGCAGCCAGGACAGGACGGGAAGATTGTCGAACCAGGCGATGGCCCGGCGGCAGTGCGGACAGCGCGAGCGCGGCGTCACCACCGACTCCTCGCGCGGAAGCCGGTGGATCACGACGTTCAGGAAGCTCCCGTAGATGGAGCCGAACGCGTAGAACAGCGCGGCCTCGATCGCCATAAGCTCCTTGGACGCGAAAAAGCCCCCGGGGTCTCGCGACCCCGGGGGCCTTCGTCGACCGTCTAGCTCAGTAGCCCGTCCAGACGGTGCCCTTCGTGTCCGTGTGCGTGCAGTTGACGAGCACGTTGCCCACGTTCGCGTTGGTGGTCTGGTCGTTGTAGTACCACGCGCCGACGTCCGTCGGGTTCGCCGAGGCCGTCAGCAGGACGACGGACGCGCCGTCGCCGTGGTAGTTCGGCGTCTTCGCCACCGGGATGGCGGTGAGGTACTTGCCGCCGATGGTGAGCGCCGTCAGGTTGGCGGGATACGTGCCTTCCATGTCGCCGTAGTAGATGCTCATGGCCGACCGAACCGCGCCGAGGTTGCCCTTGGACGCGCCTTCGGACGACTTGCGGATCAGCTCAGCGAACTTCGGAATGGCGATGGCCGCCAAAATACCGATGATCGCGACGACGATCATCAGCTCGATC
>CAZURZ010000087.1:0-7948 GCA_964623465.1 uncultured Elusimicrobia bacterium | reverse complement strand
GCCCGTGACGCGGGCGAAGATCATGGCTCTCTCCTTTACTTCTTGCGCGCCAAAGTCTCGGGCGAGGAGATCGGCATCTTGCCCTCGAGATCGGGGTGCGGCTGCGGGATGACGTGGACGGCGATCAGCTCGCCGACCTTCTGCGCGGCGGCGGCGCCGGAGTCGCAGGCGGCCTTGCAGGCGGCGACCTCGCCGCGGAACAGGACGGTGACCAGGCCGGTGCCGACCTTCTCGTAACCCACGATGCGGACGTCGGCGGCTTTCACGGCGGCGTCGGCGGCCTCCACGCAGGCGATGAGGCCGCGCGTCTCGATCATTCCAAGGGCGTTCATGTCAGTGTTTCTCCTTACGCTATGTGGACGACGTCGCCGGTCTTGATGCCGGCGGTGTTCGCTTCATCCGTATCGACGTGAAACTCGAGGCTGTACTTCGGTCCGACCCGAACGATGACGTCTTCGAAAACCACGGAGCGGCCGCCTCCGGCGCCGGCGCGCACGCGCACGACTTCCCCGGAGGCGATGCCGAGGCTCTGAGCCTCGCTCGGCGAAAAATGCAGATGACGCTGGGCGATGATGACGCCCTCCCGGATGTCCACCTGCCCCTTCGGGCCGATGAGCGTGCAGCCGGCGGAGCCCTTCACGTCGCCGGACTCGCGGACCGGCGGGTTGAGGCCGATCGCCATGGCGTCGGTGGCGGCGAGTTCGATCTGGGTGTGATCGCGGTAGGGCGCGACGAGGCGGATCTTCTTCAAGACGCCCTTAGGCCCCTTCACGTCGATGCACTCCTCGGCGGCGTAGAAGCCCGGCTGCTTGATGTCCTTCACGCGCTTGGGCTCGGCGTCCTGGCCGAACAGGATCTTGAAGTGTTCCTTCGTGAGATGGCAGTGCTTGACCGAGACGCCGGCCGGGATGGCGAGCTTGGAGCGCTTCATGCGCTTGGCGATTTCCGCCGAAAGCCCGGCGATCTCGGAGGGGCCGATCACGCTTTTTGGAACCCCATGATGCGCAGGAAGTCCTTCTTGAGGGAGGCGCCGCCGACGAGCGCGCCGTCGACGTCGGGCTGCGCCATCAGGCTGTCGACGTTTTCCGCGGTGACCGAGCCGCCGTACAGGATGCGGGCGCCGGCCGCGAAGCCGTCTCCGTGGAGCTTCTTGAGCTGGCCGCGTATGAAGAGGTGCGCTTCCTGCGCCTGGGCGGGCGTGGCGGTCTTGCCGGTGCCGATCGCCCAGACAGGCTCGTAGGCGATGACGATCTTCGAGAGGTCGGCCGGGGCGAAGCCCTTGAGGCCCTCCGCCACCTGCGTCTCGAGGACGCGCCACGTCTTCTGCGACTCGCGCTCCTCGAGCGTCTCGCCCACGCAGACGACCGGCGTGAGGCCCGCCTTCAGCGCGGCGCCGAGCTTCTTGTTGATCCAGGCGTCGGTGTCGCCGAACAGCTTGCGGCGCTCGCTGTGGCCGATCAGGACCATGGAACACCCGGCGTCCTTGATCTGCGGCATGGCGATCTCGCCGGTGTAGGCGCCCGAAGCCTCCCAGTAGCCGTTCTGGGCGCCGAGGCGCACGCTCGTGCCTTGGAGGACCTGCCCCACGACCGTGATCGCGGTGGCCGGGACGAACACGGCGACCTCTCCCGAGGCGGAGCCGGCCCCGCCGGCGACCAATTTAGCCAGCTCGACGGACTGGGCGAGCGTCAGGTTCATCTTCCAGTTACCGGCGAGCAACGGACGGCGCAAGGTCGAGGCCATGTTCTCTCCCGATTGTGGACAATTTGTCCACATATTGTGGTCTAAATGCCGACAGGGAGAATTCTAGCGGGTGGGCGGGCCGGTGTCAAGGTGTCAGGCCTCCCGCTTCCCGCTTTTTATTTAATCCCCGCAATTGGTGTTAATAGTGGGAAGTGGGAGGTCTGACACCAATCAAAACTGGGACAGGGGGATCACGAACTCCCCCAGCTTCCCGGGAGAGTACTGATCGCGCCCCACCGCGTGTTTGCCGCGGCGCACGCGCACGCCCAGGACGTTGACCTTCTTGGCCTCGAGCATGTCCTGGTCGCTGTCGCCGAAGAAGGCCACGTAGCGGCCTTCCTGCATGTGCAGGTGCTTGGACGAGGCGTCCGGCGTGAAGATGAAGCCCTTCGGGGCGAGCTTGCGCCACTCCTTCTTGAGCGCGTCCCCCTCGGTTCCCTGGCGCTCGGCCAGGATCACGACGCGAAAGCCCACCGCCCGCAGGAGGCAGGCGATCCCGAAGGGGATCGCCTTGACCGACTCCTGATCGTAGGCGTTGTTGAGCGCGGCCCAGTACTGCGGCGTGGCGCCCGGCTGCGTGGCCGAAGCCGCGGCCTTCTCGTGAGACTTATGCGAGTCGACCAAGGTGTCGTCGTAATCGAACGCGACCGCGAGCTGGCCGATGGTGATCAGGCTGTAGAACAGGCCCCAGACGCTCATCATGGCGAGAAGCTTCTTGGCCGTCGTCCAGCCCTTCTCGACTTTGGCGCGGGTCTCCTTGAACACCATCTCAGTTCTCCTTGTGCTTGAGGCGCCCCATGCGGGGCGGGGCGATGACGCCCTGCTTTCGGGCGCAGTCGTTCATCAGGTCGCGCGCGAGCAGGGTCGCCGGCTCAGAGGACACGACGTTCTTGAAGGCGAAGCCGCCGCCGCTGAGCAGGAAATCCATGGTGGCGACGGTATAAGAGCGGTCCGGATCGAGGGGCGCGCCGGCGACGGCCACGGAGGCGAGGCGTTTCCCCGGCTCCGCCGGGCGGTGGTACTCGACCACGGCGCCGGAGATCTGGATGATCTTGCCCATGCCGACGCCGTGATCGAGGAGGTCGCGGACATCGGCGCCTTTCAGCGTGAGCTTCACCATGTAGTTCTCAAACGGCATCACGTTGAACAGAGAGCGCATCGTGACGGGGCCCGCGGGCAGTTCGGCGCGGATTCCGCCTCCGTTGATCACCGCGGCGTCGGTGCCCATCGTCTCGCGGAAGCAGTCCGTCATCCAGCCGCCGAGCGCGTTCTCGCGGTCCGGCTCGCGCCCGAGCAGGGCCGTCGACGTCGCGAGCACCGTCTCGAAGATCCGGCCGACGGCTTCGGCGTGCCGGCCGACGATCGCCTTGACGGCGGGATCCTCGCCGACGCTGTCCGGCCAGAGATCGAGCAGCTCGTCGGAGGAGGCCGTCACCTTCCGCGTCTTCGGATCGATCTCGAGCGTCGTCCGCCCCACCTTCGTGAGGTACTGTCCGGCCTGCACGATCAAGGCGCCCTTCTCCCCGCGCAACGCCCGGGTCAGGAACGTGTGGGTGTGGCCGCCCACGACCAGGTCGATGCCGTCGACCTCGCGCGCGAGGCGCTGATCGCCCTCGTACTCCTGCGTCGGCCCCTTGAGCCCGAGGTGCGTGACCGCGATGATCACGGTCGCGCCCGCTTTCTTGAGGGCCTTGACCGACTCGCGGGCCGCGTCCACCTCGGACCGGAAATCGAGGCCCTTGATGGCGGCCGGCTTCACGAGGCGCTGCATGTGAGGCGTCGTCAGGCCGAAGATGCCGATCTTGACCCCGGCCACCTCCTTGACGACCCACGGCCGCGCCCAGGGCGCGCGCTTGCCGTCCGCGAGATAGGTGTTCGCCGAAAGGGCCGGCATCTTGAGCTTCGCGACCAGCGCCTGGAGTTCCTCCCAGCCGTTGTCGTACTCGTGGTTGCCGATCGCGACCGCGTCGTAGCCGATCGCGTTGAACATGTCGGCGACGGCTTCTCCCTTGGTCAGCGAGCCCTCGGGCGTGCCTTGCCACCAGTCGCCGCCGTCGAGCACGAGCTTGGGTCCCGCGTCCTTGGAGATCAAGGACGCGAGCGCGGCCGCGCCGCCGACGAGGCGGTTCGTCTGGATCTTGTCGGGGCGCGACATGATCCAGCCGTGCACGTCGTTGGTGTGATAGACGCGGAGCCTGATCGTGTCCGCGGCGCCGGCGAGGGGCGCGAGCAGCAGGAGGGCCAGGACGGCTCGGATCATGCGGCGAGGCTCCCGGCCAGCGCGTCGCAGGCCTGTTGAACGGCTTCGGCGGCGTTCGACAGCCGCGTCGAGACGGTCTCGCGCTTGAGGGCGCTCGTCAGCGAAGGATCCTCGTGCGCCCCGGCGCGGGTGAGGCGGCGCAGGCGCTCCGCCTCGTTCGCCCATTTCTTCGCCTCGACGAGCGCGGCGGCGCGGGCCCGGCCCTTGGCGGCGGCGGCGGCGGCGAGCTTCTTCGACGCCTCGCGCACGGCCTCGGCGGTGCGGAACAAGCCCATGTCCGGCTCGACGCCCCAGCGCGCGGCCTCGGCGACGGACTGCGACGCGTGCTCGACGGCCTCGCGCAGAGCGTAGGAGAGCTCCTGGTCCGCGGGTTTCGCGGCGTCGCGCCAGCCGAGCGCGCGCAGGCGCGCGGTGCGCGCGGCGGAGAGCGCCGAGGGCGCCGGACGGCGGAACCAGTCCGCGGCCGCGCTCGCGGCCGCGACCAAGGCGTCCGCCTGTCCTTTGAGGGATTCCGCCGCGCTGCGCCGCATGGCGCGAAGTCTATTAAATTTCTATCGGGGTTTGCCGAGGACGGAGAGCAGGCAGCGCACGCCCCCGCGGTCGACGTCGAGGGATTTCTCCTCGATGAGGCGCAGGCCGGCGGCCTCCAGGCGCTCGCGGAAGTGACGGCGGTGCGCCATCTCCTTTCCGCCGGCGTAGCCGTGGGCGAGCACGATCCGCCCGCCGGGCTTGAGCCAGGACTCCAGGCGCGGGAACAGGGCCGCGAATTCCTCCGCCACCCCCGGCCGGTCGAGGTAGTACAGGACGTCGCCCAGCACGATCGCGTCGAAAGGGGCGAAGAGTCCCGGCTCCCAGCTCATCAGGTCGGCCTCCTGGAAGGCCGCCGAGGCGCGCTTGCGGGCCCGCTCCAGGGCCACGGCGGAGATGTCCAGGGCGACCACGCGCCCGGCCTTGCGGCACAGGCGCTCGGTGAAATGCCCCTCCGCGCAGCCCACCTCCAGGACCGAGCCCAGGGGACCGGGGCCGACCGCGGCGTCCATGGCCTCGAGCCGGGCCGCCTCGTAGGGGGTGGAGGAGTAGGCGAAGGGGTCCTCGCGCTTGCGGAACTGCCGGTTCATCTTCCGGCGGGTCTTGAAGGCCTGCCAGGCCACGCGCAGGCCGGACCAGAGGCTCACCGGCCCCTCCGGGCGTCCAGGGCTTCCCTGAGGCGCTCCGCGTCGCGGAAGGCGGCCCGGTGGGACAAGGCCACATACGCCGGGGCTCCGTCGCAGGCGGCCACGATTGTGGACATATTGTCTACAGTCATGATGCCCGCGCGGCCCAAGCCCGGCCGCAGGTACAGGAAGGCCCCCTTCTTGGGGGGCCGCTGGCGCAGGGGGTCGAAGGCGCGGATCAGCCCCAGGTCCGCGCTCACCTTGTCGGCGAGGGTCTCCCACTCGGCGCCGCGGGGATGCCAGACCAAGGCCAGTTTTCCGCGGTTCAGCCCCTTAAAAAAGCGGTACAGGTCGCGCAGACGGTCCGCTCCGGGCAGGAAGGAGGACGGCACGTCGAAGATCACGATCCTGGCTCCCAAGGCCTCTGCGGCGGCCTTCGTGGCCAGCCAGGCCTCATGGACCTCCAGGCTCTCCCGGAAGCCCCCGCACAGCTGCTGGCGGCCTTTAGGGAGCCTTCTTCCCGAGGGCGGAAACCCCGGATCATGGGGGCCGTGAGAGAGCAGGCGATACGCCTGGAGCGAGGCCTCCGCCCCGGCCGGGATGTCGGCCCGATGGGCCGCCAACGTCCCGGGCTTGGGCAGGGCCGCGCCGGTGGCGGCCTCCACGAAGGCGAGCGACCGCCAATAACGGTCGCGCCCGACGGGATAGCCGGCGCAGCCCACGTGGATCATGGCCTAGCCGAACAGGTCGAATTCGGGCTCGCGGCGGGGCCGCTTGACCGTTTCCGGCAGGCGCCTGGACCAGCGCCTGCAGTACCAGGCCAGAGCCAGGCACGCGAGGCCGTAAACCACCTCGAAGCGCGCGTAGCGGCCCCACTCGGCCCGCGAGACGAAACCCCAGGCCTTCGCCGCGTACAGGTTGGCCTCGGGCTCCCCGCCCAGGAGCAGGTCGTAGAGTCCCTTGGAAAGAACCAGCCCGCCCCACCCCGCGAAGATCGCGGCGGCGAGACGGGCCAGACCTCTGACTTTGATGGTCTCTTGGGAGACCATTGAAATCAGCGCTTCGAGAACTGGAAGCGCTTGCGGGCTTTCGGCTGACCGGGCTTCTTGCGCTCGACCATGCGGGGGTCGCGCGTGAGGAAGCCGGCGGCGCGGAGAGCCTTCTTGTTCTTCTCGTCGAGCTTCACGAGCGCGCGGGAGATCGCGTGGCGCGCCGCCCCGGCCTGGCCGGAGATGCCGCCGCCGACGACCTTGACCACGTAGTCGTGGTTCTTGGCGGATTCGATGATCGTGATCGGCTCGGTGACGTCCCGAACCTGGTGCGGGAGACCGTGGAAGTACTGCTCGACCGTCTTCTTGTTGACGGTGACCTTGCCCTCGCCCTTCGGCAGCAGGCGGCACTGCGCGACGGAGGTTTTGCGGCGGCCGGTGGCCCAGATGGCGTCGTTCTTACCCATGCTTAATTACCTTGATCCTTACTTGGCCTTCGGCGGGTTAACGGCCGAATGCGGGTGCTTATCATTGACGTAAATCTTCAGGCGCACCAGCTGCTTGCGGGCGAGCCGGTTCTTCGGGAGCATGCGGCGCACCGCGAGCATGACGATCTTGCGGGGGTCGCGCTCCATCTGGCGCTTGATCGGGGTGACCTTGGCGCCGCCGGCGTAGCCGGAGTGCGAGAAGTAGAACTTCGACTCCATCTTCGCGCCGGTGAGCTTGAAGTGCTTGGCGTTCGTCACGACGACGAAATCGCCGCAGTCGACGAAATCGGTGTAGGTGGGCTTGCCTTTTCCGCGAAGCAGATCGGCGGCCTTGGTGGCGAGGCGGCCGAGGACGAGGCCCTTCGCGTCGATGTGGTGCCAGCGGCGATCGAGGCCGGCCTGGCGGGGAGGATGCATGTAGCTGTTCTGAGGCATAGTGGTTAATGTTACCAAATTCCCCGTCGGGGAACAAGCGGAAAGCCGCTTATTTGGGAGGGCGGCGCGTCCCGAAGGTATCCCCGTTCGGGGCCTTCCAGTACACCTCGAGCTTCAGCCGGGCCCGGTTGTACACCGTCACGCCGGCCGGGGTCAACCGGCCGTCCCCGTCGAAGAGGCGCTTGCCGTCCCAATCGGTGAGTTTGAGAGCCCATTTGGCGCCGGCGCCCTTCTTCTCGAAGAAATCGATGGCGTCCTGGGAGAGCAGGAAGACGTAGCGCTCATGCCCGGCCTTGGTCAACAGGCGGGCTCCCGGGGTCTTGCGGGGGGCGGTCCAGTCCCGCGTCGTGCCGAAGCGCTTCTTGAGGTAGGCCAGCGCCTCGGCCTCGGTCGCGCGGATGCGGCCCAGGGTCTCCGCGTCGGCGGGAGCCCAGGAGGTCTGGTCGGGGGACAGGATGCGCCGGGACCACATCTCCTCGAGAATCGCGGTCCGGTCCTCGATGGGGGCCGGAGCCTCGGCCTGGACGGGGGCGTGCCCGCCGAGTTCGCCCGCGCGGGCCGACAGAGCCAGGGCGACGAGCAACTCGGCGATCACTTACTTGGCGGAGAGGATGCGGGGCAGGACCACGCCGACCTGGTCCATGTACTTGCCCTTGCGGTCCGAGTAGGACGTCTCGCAGAGCTGGTCGCCGCCGAAGAACAGGAGCTGGGCGATGCCCTCGTTGGAGTAGATCTTCGCCGGGAGCGGCGTGGTGTTGGATATCTCGATCGTGAGATAGCCCTCCCAACCGGGCTCGAGCGGGGTCACGTTGATGATGATGCCGCAGCGGGCGTAGGTGGACTTGCCGAGGCAGACGGCGAGCACCTCGCGAGGGATCT
>CAZURZ010000086.1:0-7972 GCA_964623465.1 uncultured Elusimicrobia bacterium | reverse complement strand
AGGTCAAGCCCGAGCACCTCGGGACCTTGCGCACGCTCAAGTCCATCGCGAACTATCTGAGCGAGGGCATGCCCGCGGCTCCGGCCGCGGCGCCTGCCGCCGTCGGCGCTCCCGTCTCGCCGAAGGGCGCGGTTCTTCCGGTTCTTCTCGCGATCGTTTCCGACAAGACCGGCTACCCGGCCGAGACCATCAACCCCGACATGGACCTCGAGGCCGACCTCGGCATCGACTCCATCAAGCGCGTCGAGATTTTGTCGGCCGTCGCCGAGAAGCTTCCGAACGCCCCGCGCGTGAAGCCCGAGCACCTCGGGACTTTGCGCACGCTCCGCCAGATCGGCGAGTACCTGTCCGCCGGAGTCGCGGCTCCCGCCGCTCCCGCAGCTCCCGCCGCTCCCGTCGCCGCTCCGGTCGAGGCGTCCGAACCCTGCCCGATCTCCCGTCTCGTGCCCGAGCTCGTTCCCGCGGGGCCGCGCGACGCCTTCCCGATCGATAAGAGCCTGACGATCGCGGTCACCAAGGACAGCGGTTTGGACAAGGCGCTCGTTCAGGAGCTCACGAGCAAGGGCTGGAAGGCCGAACTCGTCGCGCTCGACGCCGCGCTGCCCGCCGACCTCGGCGCGCTCGTGGTCGTCGCCCCGGCGTCTCCCGCCAAGGCCGGCTGCCCGTGGACGGCGGAGTCCGAGGCCTGGCTGAAGAAGGCGTTCCTCCTGGTCCAGTCCGCCGGCAAGACCTTCGCCGCTTCCGGCACGAAGGGCCTGGTCATGAGCGTCACGCGCCTCGACGGCGCTTTGGGCTTCTCCGGCGCGCCCGCGCAGGACCCGGCGCTGGCGGGCATCGCGGGCCTGCTCAAGACCGCGGCGCGCGAGTGGCCGTCGGTGCGCTGCCGCGCGATCGACTGCGATCCCGGACTCTCCCTGGACAACGCGGGCAAGCTGCTCGCCAAGGAGCTCGGCTACGAAGGCCCCGTCGAGGCGGGCCTCACCGCCGGGGGCCTGACCACGGTCGCGCTCGTAGAGCGCGCCGCGGCCCCGGGCCGCGAGCCGCTGAAGCCCGGCGACGCCGTCATCGTCACCGGCGGCGCGCGCGGCGTCGCCGCCGAGCGCGCGCTGGCGCTGGCCAAGGAGTTCAAGCCGCGCCTCGTGCTCGTGGGACGCTCCGCGATCCCGGGCGAGGAGCCGGCTCAGTACGCCGCCTGCCGCACCGAGGCCGACCTGCGCGGCGCCGTCGCCAAGGCGGGGGGCCTCTCTCCCAAAGAGATCGGAGCGAAGGCGAAGGATCTGCTCGCCGCCCGCGAGATCCGCGCGACGCTGGCGCGCCTGAAGGACGCCGGCGCCGAGGCGCGCTACCGCGCCGTCGACGCGCGCGACGCCGCCGCGGTGAAGGCGCTCGTCGCCGAGACCGTGAAGGACTTCGGCCCGATCCGCGGCCTCGTGCACGGCGCGGGCGTTCTCGCCGACAAGAACATTCTCGATAAGAATTCGGCCATGCTCGACGCCGTCCTCGACACGAAGCTCGCCTCGCTTCGTCATCTGCTCGAGGCCGTCAAGCCGTCCGATCTCCGTGTTCTCGCCCTTTTCTCGTCTTCGACGGCTCGTTATGGCCGCATCGGCCAGTCGGACTACGCCGTGGCCAACGAGGCGCTCAACAAGATCGCCGCGGTGCTCGCCGCGCGCCTGCCGGACTGCCGCGTGGCGTCCCTGGGCTGGGGCCCGTGGGACGGCGGCATGGTCGACGCCAATCTGAAGAAGCTGTTCGCCTCCGAGGGCGTGGGCGTCATCGGCCTCGCCGAGGGCGGCGCGCACCTCGCCGCCGAGCTGCGCGGCTTCGGCCCGGCCGAGACCGTCGTGCTCGCGTCCCTGCCGGGCAGCAAGCCCGCTCTCCCGCTGGCCTTCGAGCGCGACCTGACGCTCGAGGCGTATCCGTTTCTCGAGTCGCACGCGCTGGCCGGCCGCGCGGTGATGCCGCTGGCCGTCTCCGCCGAGTGGCTCGCGCACGCCGCCCTGCACGCGCACCCCGGCATGGCCTTCGCCGGCTTCGACGATCTGCGGGTCGCCAAGGGCGTGATCGTGCGCCGCGGCAAGGCGACGGCTCTCAAGGCCCACGCCGGCCCGCTCGAGAAGCGCGACGGCGCCTTCGCCGTCGCGGCGGAGCTGCGCGGCGAGAACGGCGCCCTGCACGTCTCGGCCAAGATCATCCTCTCGGCCAAGCGCCCCGCGGCTCCGGCCGCGGCCCTCAAGGTCGGCGGCGCCGCGTACGGCCGCTCGATGGACAAGGCCTACCGCGAGGTGCTCTTCCACGGCCCCGACATGCGCTTCCTGATCGCCGCGCCGCACTGCGGCCCGGAGGGCATCGTCGCCGACGCCAAGACCGCCCTGCCGCCCGCCTCGTGGATCCGCCAGCCCCTGCGCGACCGCTGGCTGGGCGATCCCGCGGCGCTCGACGCCGCGTTCCAGGCCATGATCCTGTGGACCGAGTCGCAGATGGGCGCGCCGTCTTTGCCCAGCTTCGTCGCGAAGTACCGCCAGTACGCGGAGCGCTTCCCGGAGCGCGGCGTGCGCCTGACCGCGAAGGCGGTCAAGCGCGCCGAGGGCCTGGCCGGCGCCGACATCGAGTTCACCGACGAGCGCGGCGCGCTGGTCGCCAAGCTCGAGGGCTTCGAGTGCGCGGCCGACGCGTCGCTCGCCGCCGCCTTCCGCCGCAACGCCGTCGAGAGCGCCGTCTGACCGGAGGAATCGTGAAGAATCTGCTTCTCGTCGCCGCCGTCCTCGCGTCCGGGTGCGCCATGAGCACCCAGAAAACCGATCCGTTCGCCGGTCTCGACGTCGAGGGGCAGGCGGCCGAGGTTCAGACTCCTCTTTTCCCCGGAGTGTCGCTGGCCGTGGTGATGTCGGAGAACAGCAAGCGCTCCGGCGATATCGCGCGTCGCGCGCAGTCCCTCTCGATGGGCCAGCTTCAGGCCTCGTCGTTTTTCGATGACGCCTTCACCTTCCTCAAGCGCAACTTCAAGTCCGTGACCCGCGTGGACACGCTGGACGCCGCCTTGGCCGGCGGGGCCGACGCCGTGAGCGTCCTGGACCTCTCGATCCATCTGCCCATGACGATATACGGCGAGTACAAGAACGAGATCCGCCTGCTCTTCATGGGCGCGGACAAGACCCTCGTCGCGGAAGCCAAGGGGACGGGCACCGCGGTGCCGTCCCGCGATACGCCGTGGCAGTTCATCGGAGCGGCCCGCTTCCCGCCTGCGATGCAGATCGCCCACCGCCGCCTCTACGCGCAGCTCTACCCGTCCTTGAAGGACGTGAAATTCCTCGTCGACCTGCAGGCCAAGCGCGGCGGAAGCGCCGCTCCGACCGCCCCGGCCGCGCCCGCGGCGCCGGCCGTCGCCGCCAAGTCCTACCGCTCCGATATCGAGGCCCCGGGCTTCAGCCTGCCCGAGGATCCGCGCAAGTTCGCGCTCGTCGTCGGCGTGGAGAACTACCTCTCCGCCCCGGCCGCCGAGCACGCCGCCCGCGACGCCAAGACTGTCCGCGCCCACCTGCGCGGCCTCGGCTATCCCGAGCGCAACATCGTCCTGCTCACCGACCAGCAGGCGGGCAAGTCCAGCCTCGAGAAGTACCTCGACGCGTGGCTGCCCAAGAACACGGACGCCTCCTCGACCGTGACCTTCTACTTCTCCGGTCACGGCGCGCCCAACCCCGACGACGGCCAGGCCTACCTGATGCCGTGGGACGGCGACCCCAAGTTCCTCGAGAACACCGGCTACCCGGTGAAGCGGCTCTACGAGCGCCTCAACGCCCTGAAGGCCAAGCGGGTGCTCGTCGCGATGGACGCCTGCTTCTCGGGATCCGGCGGGCGCTCGGTGATCGCCAAGGGCACGCGCCCGCTCGTCGGCCGCGTCGACGAGGGGCGCTCCACCGTGGGGCGCGTCGCGGCGCTCACGGCGTCGGCGGCGGACGAGACGACCGGCGCCGAGGAGTCCTCCGGCCACGGCCTGTTCACCTATCATCTGCTCAAGGCCCTCAACGCCAAGGGCGGGCGGGCGACCTTCCAGCAGCTCTACGACGACTTGACCCCGAAGGTGCGCGACGCCGCGCGCCGGGACAACCGCGACCAGACCCCGCAGTTGATCGGAGACGGAGCCGCCTCTCTCTAGGAGATCCCATGAAGCAGCTGATCCTCGTCGTCGTCGCCGCGGCCGCCATGGCCGCCTGCAGGGAACGCAAGGCCGAACCCAGGCCGAACTACGAGGGCTCCCGCTCGGCCTCCGAGCGCTCGCACGGCTCGCTCGACAAGGAAGCGGGCGGCTACTGATGCGCCGGGTCTTCCCGCTGCTCGCCGTCCTCGCGCTGTCCGCCTGCGGCGGCGGGGCCGCGGTCCGCGTCGAGACCGACGCGGCCGCCGTCGCGGCGGTCAAAGACCGCTCCGCCAAGGCTCACGGCGAGCCCGAGGCGCGTTCCGGCGGGACGGCCGTGAAGTCCGAGAGCGGAACGTCGCGCGAGGACGCCCCGGTCAAGAACGAGCTCGTCGACCGCAAGGCCAAGGTCCTCGGCGTCGATCCCGAGGGCTGCACCTGGCTCGAAGGCGGAGCCACCGTCTCGGTCGGCGCCCAGGACACCCGCCACCAGGCGCGCGCCGCCGCGATCGAGCAGGCCCGCGCGGCCGCGGTGCAGGACTTCCTCGGCGTCGAGGTGAAGTCGAAGTTCATGGACTTCCAGCAGGAGGGCCTGCGCAAGGAGTCGCGCCTCACCGAGGGCATCCTGCAGACCACGCGCAACGGACGCATCGTCAAGGAGCAGGTGCTCGAGGAGGGCTACCGCGACGCGCCGGACTGCCCGTCCTGCCTGTACCGCGTGAAGCTCAAGGCGTGCGCGGTGCCGCGCGACGCGCAGGGCGACGCGGACTTCCACGTCGAGCTCGGCGTCTCCAACCAGCGCTTCCTGCACGGAGAGGAGGCCCGCATTTCGGTCACCGCGACGCGCGACTGCTGGATCTATCTCTACAACGTCTACGACCTCGGCTCCGCCGACCAGACCGCCCTCGTGGTGCCCAACGAGCTGTACGCCGAGAAGCGCCTCAAGGCCGGCGAGACCTGGGAGTACCCGGATGAGGCGGCGAAGAAGAGCGGCGTGCGCCTCGTGGCCGAGCTGCCCCAGGCCGGCGACCAGGTCAGCGCCGAGACGATCCGCGTGATCGCCGCCAAGGCGGCCCTGCCCAAGTCCGTCTACTCGCCCGCCGACGGCGGCTGGCTCGGCGTCCTGCGCCGGCTCAACCGCTCGAAGGTCGAGTGGGCCGAGGACGCCGAGGCGTACACGATCTACAAGAAATGAGCCAGAGACCGGAACCGATCGCGATCGTCGGCGCGGGGGGAATCTTCCCCGGCGCGCCCACGCTCGCCGAGTTCTGGGACGGTCTGGCGCAGCGGCGCTGCCAGTCCAAGGAAGTCCCCGCCGGACGCTGGGCGGTCCCGCCCGAGGCCGCGTTCGACCCGGCGAAGGGCGCCGCCGACAAGGTGTACTCGAAGCGAGCCTGCTTCATCGAGGACTTCGTCTTCGACCCTTCGGGGCTGAGTCTCGACCCGTCCTGGGCCGCCGGCCTCGACCCGGCCTTCCACCTCGTCCTGCACGCCGCGCGCGCGGCCGCGGCCGAGGCGAAGCTCGGCGCCGCCGACAAGGCGCGCACCGGCGTCGTGCTGGGCCAGCTCGTCCTGCCCACCGACGGCGCCGCGGCCTGGTCGCGCGAGCTGCTCCTGCCCGCCTTCGAGCGCGACGCGCTCGGCCTGCCGCCCTCGCGCTCCGCTTCGCGCACGAACCCGGCGAACCGGTACGTGGCCGGCCTGCTCGGCGGCGTCGTGGCCAAGGCCCTGGGGCTCGGGGGCGGCGCGCACGCGCTCGACGCGGCCTGCGCCTCCTCGCTGTACGCCCTGAAGCTCGCGATGGAGGAACTGCGCGCCGGCCGCGCCGACGCGATGCTGGCCGGCGGCGTGGCCCGCCCGCAGTCGCTCTACACCCAGATGGGCTTCTCCCAGCTGCGCGCGCTCTCGCCCTCGGGCACGCCCTCGCCCTTCGACGCCTCGGCGGACGGCCTCGTGGTCGGCGAGGGCGCCGGCGTGTTCGTCCTCAAGCGTCTCGGGGATGCCCTGCGCGACGGCGACCGCATCCGCGGCGTGATCGCGGGCGGCGGCCTCTCCAACGACGTGGGCGGCTCTCTGCTGGCGCCCAACACGGTCGGCCAGCTCCGGGCGATGCGGGCGGCTTACCAAGAGGCCGGCCTCGCGCCGAACCAGATCGATTTCATCGAGTGCCACGCGACCGGCACGCCGACCGGCGATCCCGTCGAGATCGCGAGCTTGAAGGCGCTGTGGGGCGAGCGGGGCTGGACGCCGGGGCAATGCGGCTTGGGGTCGGTCAAGTCCAACATCGGGCATTTGTTGACGGCGGCCGGGTCCGCCGCGCTCATGAAGGTTCTCCTGGGGTTCGAAAAGGAGACGCTCCCGCCCAACGCGAATTTCTCAAAAATCAATCCCAATTCGCCGCTTGAGGGCTCACCGTTCCGTATTCAAAGCGAGGCGTCGACTTGGCAGAAGCGCGACGCCAAGACGCCGCGCCGCGCGGCGATTTCAGGCTTCGGCTTCGGCGGCATCAACGCTCATTTGATCGTGGAAGAGGCTCCCGAGCGCCGTTCTCAGCCGAAGAGGCCCGCCCATTCCGTTCGCCGTTCGTCATCCGTTCCCATCGCCGTCGTCGGCATGGACGCCCGCTTCGGCGCCCTTGATTCGTTGCGTCAGTTCCAGGAAGCCGTTCTCTCCGGGGCTGAACAAGAGAGCTCGTTCGCCGAGGATCGTTGGCACGGCGCCGACGCCCCCGCCGGCTTCAAGGGGCGTTTTCTCCGTGACGTCGGTTCCGATCCTGCCGCGTTCCGGATCCCTCCCAAAGAGATCGAGGACATGCTGCCCCAGCAGCTCCTGTCCCTGCAGAGCGCCGCGGCCGCGATCGCCGACGCGAAGCTCTCCGAAGAAGGCCGCGACCGCGTCGGCGTCTTTCTCGGCGCCGCCTTCGACCTTTCCATCACGCACTACGACCTGCGCTGGAACCTGGAGAACCACGCCGACAAGTGGGCCGCGTCCAAGGGCTGGAGCCTGGGCTTCTCCGAGCGCGCCGCCTACCTCGCGTCCTTGCGCGACGCCTGCGGCCCGGCGCTCACCGCCAACCGCGTGATGGGCGGCCTGGCCTCGGTCGCGGCCAGCCGCGTCGCCCGCGAGTTCCGCCTGGGCGGCCCCTCGTTCACGATCTCAGCCGAGGAGAACTCCGGCCTCAAGGCGCTGGAAGCCGCGGCGCGCGCCCTCCAGCGCGGCGAGATCGACGCCGCGGTGGCCGGCGCCGTCGACGTCGCGGGGGACGCCCGCGCTCTCGCCGGTGCGCACGCGCTCAAGCCCTTCACGCCCTCCGGCCGCCCGCGCCCCTTCGACGCCTCCTCCGACGGCGCCGCGCCCGGCGAGGGCGCCGCGACCGTCGTGCTCAAGCGCCTCGACGACGCCCTGCGCGACGGCGACCGCGTCTACGCGGTGCTCAAGGGACTCGGCTCCGCCACCGGGGGCGGCGCCGATCTGGCCGTGCCCACGCAGGAGGCCTGCGTCGAGGCCCTGCGCCGCGCCTACGACGACGCCAAGATAGACCCCAGCACCGTGGGTCTTTTAGAAACGCACGGCTCCGGCGACCCGCGCGAGGACCGCGCGGAGGCCGGCGCGCTGGCCGAGTTCTTCGGTACCGCGGCCGCCGAGCTGCCGCTGGCGTTGTCGGCGTCCAAATCCGTCATCGGCCACGCCGGCGCGGCCTCGGGCCTGGCCGGCTTCGTCAAAGCGGCCCTGTCGTTGTATCAAGAAGTCCTGCCGCCGGGCCCGGAGCTGATCAACCCGGTCGCGCCGCTCGCCGCCGCGCGCAAGCGCTTCCACTCGCCGCGCCGCGCCGCTTAC
>CAZURZ010000085.1:7036-8225 GCA_964623465.1 uncultured Elusimicrobia bacterium | reverse complement strand
TGTTCCCGCTCGGCGGCTTCTTCAGCAAGGACGCGATCCTCGACGCGGCCTGGCATCACGGCGGATTGATGGCCGGCATGGGCATGCTGGTCGCCGCCGGCTCCGCCTTCTACATCTTCCGCATGCTCTTCCTCGTCTTCTACGGCGCGCGCGCCGAGCAGAAGCGCGCCCCGCACGCGCACGAGGCCGAGCCAGGGCTCGGCGCGCCGGTGCTGTTCCTGGCCTTGGGCGCCGTGTTCGCCGGCCTGCTCAAGGGACCCGTCGAGCGCCTGTTGGAGATGGGCATGGTGAACGGGCCGGGCTGGCTCGACTGGAACCAGCTCGGCCTGGACCTGCCCGCCTAGCCGCCCCTCCCCCACCAAAAACCGCTCGACCCCGGCCACGGCACGATCATGGCCGCCCACGGCCCATACGCGGCGTGGCGCCTGACCATGTCCGATCCCGGTTTCGACTGGCGCTGGCGGGGAGGCCGCGCCGAGGCGCTCTTCGAGTCCGATTTCGGCTGGAAGCCGGCCGTGGCCGGCGTCGCGGCCGCGGTGTCCTGGTGCGCCCGCTTCTCCGGCCGCGTCCTCGACAAGGCCTGGTGGGACGGGCTCATCGAATCCTCCGGCGAGCTGGCGCGCGGCGCCGGCGCCGCGCTCGCGAGCACGGCCCGGGGCCGGGTCAACGATTATCTGTGGTGGCTCGTCGCCGGGACGGCGCTCCTGCTGGGGAGGTCCCTGCGGTGATCGGCCATCCCCTGACGACTCTGTGGCTGGCGCCGCTGATCGGCGCGCTCGCCTGCGCGTTCGCCGGCCGCCGCGCGCGCTGGGTGGCGGCGACGTTCGCCCTGTTCTCGTTCGGACACGTGGCGGGTCTGCTGCTCGTCCAGTCGGGCAATCCTCTGATGCCGGTGATCGACGAGGCCGGGCCGCGCTGGGCGTTCGGCGTCTCCTACGCGCTCTCCGCGGATTCGCTCTCGCTGGGCCTGATCGCCCTGACGGCGTTCCTGAACCTCGTCTGCGTCGCGGCGTCCTGGGAGCTCGAGGTCTCGCCCGCCTACTGGGCCTGCTTCATGTCCCTGGCCTCGGCGCTGACCGGCGTGTTCCTGGCCCGCGATCTGCTGCTCTTCTACGTCTTCTGGGAGGCGACCCTCATCCCGATGTTCTTCATCATCGGCCTCTGGGGCTCGAGCAACCGCCTGCACGCG
>CAZURZ010000085.1:0-7026 GCA_964623465.1 uncultured Elusimicrobia bacterium | reverse complement strand
TCGGTGTTCATGCTCCTGGCCCTGCTCGCCTTGGTCAGCGCGCATCACCGGGTGACCGGCTACTGGACCTGGGACCTGGCCCAGCTCGACCCGAAGACGCTCGGGACCGCGGCGCCGTGGGTGTTCTGGGGGCTCGTGCTCGGCTTCGCGGTGAAGATCCCGGTCGCGCCGCTGCACACCTGGCTGCCCGACGCGCACACCGAGGCCCCGGCCGCCGGCTCGGTCATGCTGGCCGGCGTCATGCTCAAGATGGGCGTGTACGGCCTGCTGAAGATCGCCCTGCCGCTCTTCCCCGACCTCGCCTGGGACGCGCTGCCGGTCATCGGCGGCCTGGCCGCCTTCAGCACGATCTACGGCGCCCTGTGCGCCATGGCGCAGACCGACCTCAAGCGCTTGATCGCGTATTCCTCCGTGGCGCACATGGGCTTCTGCGTCCTGGGCGTCATCTCGCGCACCGCGCAGGGCCTGACGGGGGGGACGCTCCAGCTCGTGAACCACGGCCTGACCACGGGCGCGTTGTTCCTCATGGTGGGTTTCCTGTATGAGCGCGCGCACAAGCGCGGCCTGTCCGATTTCGGCGGTCTCGCGCAGCGCGCGCCCGCGCTGGCCTTCTTCTTCGGCTTCTCGACCTTGGCCTCGATCGGCCTGCCCGGGCTCAACGGCTTCGTCGGCGAGTTCATGGCGCTCTCCGGGGCGCTCACGGCCCTTCCGATCCTGGCGCTGCTCGGCTGCGTCGGCGTGACTTTGGCGGCGGCGTACGCGCTGCCCGCCTTCCAGGCCGTGTTCTGGGCTCCCGAGGGTCCCGACTCGGTGAGCGGGCACGTCACCGACCTGATCCCGCGCGAGCGCGCGATCCTGTGGGTGCTGAGCGGGCTCATGCTGTGGATCGGCCTCGCGCCGAAGCCGTGGCTCGCCTGGTTCGAGCCGGCGGTCAAGGGGCTCGTGCGATGATCATCCCCATGGCCCCGCAGTTCGCGCTCGCCGCGGGCGCTCTCGGAGCTCTCTCGCTGGGCCTCCTGCGCCGGCCGCCGGCCGCCGCCCTGCGCGCTCTCGCCGTCCTCGCGGTCGCGGCCGCGATGGCGCTGGCCGCCTACACCCCGGATCTCGGCTCGCTGTCCGTCGTCGCGCTCTCCGACGCGAAGAGCGTCGGTTGGCAGTATCTGATCTGCCTCGGCGCCCTGCCGCTCGCCCTGCGCTTGGACGGAGACGACGACGTGACGGTCGCGCTCTTCCTCGGCTCCACGCTCGGGATGTCCCTTCTCGCCGCGGCGGCGAACCTGCCGATGCTCTTCATCGCGCTCGAGTTCATGTCCCTGCCGGCTTACCTCCTCGTCGCGCGCTCTCGTCCCGGTCCGCGCGGCCTCGAGGCGGCGGTGAAGTACTTCTTCTCCGGCGGCGTGGCCGGCGCGCTGTTCATGCTCGGGCTGGCCCTGTACTACGCGGATTCGCGCTCGCTCGCCGCCGCGACGGCGCTCGGCCCGCTCGGCCAGGGCGGAGCGGCCCTGATGGCCGCGGCCGCGCTGTTCAAGCTCGGCGCCTTCCCGCTGAACTGGTGGCTCCCCGACGTGTACGAGGCCGCGGCACCCGAGGTCTCCGGCTTCCTGTCCACCGCGATGAAGTCGGCGGCGGTTCTCTTTCTCATGCGCCTGTGCGAGCTGGCCCCGGAGGCGCGCTTCGCGGCGTATCTGCCCGCGATCGGCGGCGCCACGGCTCTCGCCGGAGCCGCCCTGGCCTTGCGTCAGGAGAGCCTGCAGCGCCTGCTCGCCTACTCCTCGGTCTCGAACGCCGGCATCCTGATCCTCGGCATCGGCGCGTGGGCCGTGTCCGGCCGCTCGGCCGACGGCGTGGTCGCGCTGATGCTGTTCCTGGCCGCCTACTCGTTCATGAGCAACGGCGCGTTCGCCTTCGTCGAGGCCTCGGGCGCCTCGACGCGCGCCGAGCTCAAGGGCCTCGGACGCTCGATTCCCGTCGCGGCGGCCGGCTTCACGATCATTCTCTTCTCGCTGGCCGGCATCCCGCCGACCGGCGGCTTCATCGCCAAGCTCCTCGTGCTCTGGCGCGCGGTCGACGCGGGCCTCTCCGGGCCCGCCGTGTGCGCCGCGGTCGCCGCGCTGATCTCGCTCGGCTACTACCTCTCGCTCGCGCGCGACCTCTGGTTCGCCGAGCCGTCCGGGCGCGCGCCGAAGGCGGGCCGCAGCGGCCTCCTGGTCGCGGCCTGCGCCGCCGGCGCGCTTCTCCTCGGCGCCGCGCCCCTGCTCATGGCGGGCCTGCTGGAGGGCGCCAAGTGAGCAAGCTCGCGATGCTGGCCCTCCTCATCAACGCGCTGGTCGTGCTCGGCGTGACCGGGCTCTTCGCCAACGCCGGCCGCCTGTTCGGCCCCAAGCCCAAGCACCAGGGCGACGCCGACCTGCCCTACGAGACCGGCCTGCCGCCGCTGGCGCCCGCGCACGAGCGCATGACCGTGCTGTACTGGCGCTTCGCCGTCCTCTTCGTCGTCTTCGACGTGGACCTGGCCTTCCTCCTGCCCTGGGCCCTGTCGAAGCCGGCCATCGATTTCCAGGCCATGCTCGCGGTCACGGCGTTCGTCGCGCTCGTGCTGTTGATGCTCGCCTATTTCTGGCGCAAGGGAGCCCTCGAATGCCGCTAGAAGTCGAAACCGTGCCCGCGGGCGTGATGACGACCCAGCTCGACCAGGCGCTGGGCTGGGCGCGCAAGTACTCGATCTTCCAGTACCCGTTCGTGACGGCGTGCTGCGGCATGGAGTTCATGTCGACGGCCGCCTCGCACTACGACCTGGACCGCTTCGGCGCGGGCTTCCCGCGCTTCTCGCCGCGCCAGGCCGACGTGCTCATGGTCGTCGGCACGATCAGCCACAAGATCGCGCCGGTCCTGCGCCGCATCTACGACCAGATGGCCGAGCCCAAGTGGGTCGTGGCCTTCGGCGTGTGCACGTGCACGGGCGGCTTCTACAACAACTACTCGACGGTCCAGGGCATCGACACCATCATCCCGGTCGACCTGTACATCCCGGGCTGCCCGCCGCGCCCCGAGACCGTCCTTCAGGGCCTGACGCTCCTGCAGGAGAAGATCCAGAAGACCCGGGGGCAATTCCGGTGAGCGACCTCCTGCGCGGCGAAGTCCGCGAGATCGCGGCGGCGAAGAACGTCGAGGAGCTCGCGGCTCTCAAGGCCGAGGGCTACAACGTCCTCGTGGACATGACCGCCATCGACGGCTCCAAGCGCGGCGACGCCGTCCGCTTCACGGTGGTGTACCGCCTGATGAAGCTCGACGCCGCGTCCGGCGAGGACAAGGGCCGCGTCGAGCTCCGCGCCGCGGTCGGCGAGGAGGCCGTCCTGCGCAGCGCCAAGGGCCTGTGGGCCGCGGCCGACTGGCTCGAGCGCGAGATCTGGGACATGTACGGCATCAAGTTCTCCGACCGCCCCGGCATCAAGCGCCTCCTGATGTACGAGGAGTTCTCCGGCCATCCGCTGCGCAAGGACTATCCGATCGCCAAGCGCCAGCCGCTGATCGGCCCGAAGTCCGGCGAAAAGGCCGACAGCCCGTCGTTCAACATCCTGCGGCCGACGATCACGGGCGAATGAGATGAGCGCCACCACCCAGAAGACGTACATGCTCAACATGGGCCCGCAGCACCCGGCCATGCACGGCGTCGTGCGCCTCATTCTCGAGCTCCAGGGCGAGACCATCGTCGACGCCGACGCCGAGATCGGCTACCTGCACCGCGCCTTCGAGAAGCACGCCGAGTCCGAGACCTGGAACAACGTGGTGCCGTGGACCGACCGCCTGAACTACGTCTCGCCGCTGATCAACAACGTCGGCTACGCGATGGCGGTGGAGAAATTGGCGGGCATCGAGGTCCCCGAGCGCGGCCAGTACATCCGCGTGATCGCCTCCGAGATCTCGCGCGTGACCGACCACCTGACCTGCGTCGGCGCCGGCGCGATGGAGCTGGGCGCCTTCACCGTCTTCCTGTACCTGATCAAGGCGCGCGAGTACCTGTACCAGATGGTGGACACGCTCACCGGCGCGCGCGTCACGACCGCCTTCACCCGCGTCGGCGGCGTGAAGAGCGACCTGCCGCCCGGCTTCGCCGAGAAGTTCAAGGAAGTCGCGGCCCAGGTGCGCGAGGCGGTGCGCGAGAGCGACCTGCTCCTCACCAAGAACCGGATTTTCATGGACCGCATGGAGGGCACGGGCGTCATCTCCAAGGAGGACGCGCTGGCCTACGGCATCACCGGCCCTTTCCTTCGCTCCACCGGCGTGCCCTACGACGTGCGCCGCTCCCACCCCTACGCGGTGTACGGCAAGCTCGACTTCGAGATCCCCGTCGGCACGAGGGGCGACAACTACGACCGCTACCTGTGCCGCATGGCGGAGATCGAGCAGAGCCTGCGCCTGATCGAGCAGTGCCTGGAGAAGATTCCGGCGGGCAAGCACAGCCTGGAGCCCAAGGAGATCAAGTACGCGTACGAAATCCAGGACTCCGGCAAGTTCGGCGACACCGCCCTCCTGGCCAAGTACCAGGCCAAGGTCGACCAGACGCTGGAGGGCATGAGCAAGTCCGAGCAGCCCGACACCCGCGTTTTGGACCGGAAGATCACGTTGCCCGCCAAGGAGAGCACGTACACGAATATCGAGGGTTTGATGAACCACTTCGAGCTCGTGATGTGGTCCTGGGGCGTGAAGATCCCGCCGTCCGAGACCTACTTCGCGGTCGAGGGCGGCAACGGCGAGCTCGGCTTCCACCTCGTCAGCGACGGCTCCGACGGCCCGTACCGCGTGCGCTGCCGGCCGCCGTGCCTGTTCCCGATGTCGGCCATCAAGAAGCTGCTCGTGGGCGGCCAGATCGCCGACATCATCCCGACCTTCGGCTCGGTGAACATGATCGCGGGAGAGCTCGACCGATGACGCCCGAAGCCGCCCAGGCCGTGAAGAACGCCTTTACTCCCGAGCAGGAGAAGGCGCTCGTCGCCTGGACGAAGAAGTATCCGTACACCAACCTCGGCCTCATCGAGGCGCTGCGCTCCGTCCAGGAGTGGCACCGCCAAGTCGGCCCGGCCGCCGCCGCGCGCGTGGCCGAGATATTTTCCCTTCCGTTCAACCATGTGTGGGGCGTCGCCACGTTCTTCCCGACGTTCACTCGTTGGAAGACGGGCCAGAAGCGCGTCGGCATCTGTCATGGTCTCACTTGCTATCTCGCCGGTTCCGATAAAATGGAAGCCTGCCTGACCAAGACCCTCGGCGTGCCGAAGAAGCAGGCCACGGCCGACGGGAAATTCTCCTGGGAGCCGATGGAGTGCCTCGGCGCCTGCGACAGCGCGCCGGCGCTGCAGGTCAACGACCGCTTCGTCGGCAAGGCGACGGAAGATTCGATCATGAAGCTCAAGGAGCGAGGGTAGCTGCGACTCTTCCCGGGAAGAGTAAAGATTATCAGCAGTCGAAAGACATGACCAAGATCCTGACGAAGCACTTCGAAAGCGAGCCCAAGTTCCATGAACTTGAGGCGTATCGCCGTTTGGGCGGCTACTCCGCGCTCAAGAAGGCGCTCGGGATGGATCGCGCCGCCCTGCTCGAAGAGGTCAAGAAGTCGAACCTGCGCGGCCTCGGCGGCGCCGGCTTTCCGACCGGCATGAAGTGGAGCACCGTGCCGCCCGAGGACAAGCTGCCCGGGCCGCGCTACGTCGTGGTCAACTGCGACGAGTCCGAGCCCGGCTGCTACAAAGACCGGATTCTCGTGACCCGCGCGCCGCACCAGCTCATCGAGGGCCTGCTCATCGCGTCCTACGTCATCGGCGCGAAGGACAGCTTCATCTTCATCCGCGGCGAGTACCAGAACCAGTACGACATCCTGGAGAAGGCTCTCGCCGAGGCCAAGGCCGCCGGCCTGCTCGGCGACGTGACCATCCACCTCATGCGCGGCGCCGGCGCCTACATCTCCGGTCTCGACACCGCCTTGCTCGAGACCATGGAAGGCAAGAAGGCTTGGCCGCGCCAGCCTCCGCCCTTCCCGACCGTGGCCGGCCTCATGGCCAAGCCCACCGTCGTCAACAACGTGGAGACCTTGTCCATGCTGCCCTTCATCGTCAACGAGGGCGGCGCGGCGTTCGCCGCCCTCGGCACGCCCAAGTCGGGCGGCACCGTCGTGTTCTCGATCTCGGGCTCGTGCGAGCGCCCCGGGCTTTATGAATTCCCGATGGGCGTGAAGCTGCGCGAGGTGCTTTCCGCCTGCGGCGGCCCGCTCCCCGGCCGCAAGCTCAAGGGCGTCATCCCCGGCGGCACCTCGATGCCGCCGTTGATGGAGAAGGACCTCGACATCTCGCTCGACTTCGACAGCGTCCGCGCGGCCGGCACCTTCCTCGGCGCCGGCGGCATGATCATCCTGGACGACACCGTCGACGCGGTGGAGGTCGCCCACAACATCGAGCGCTTCCTCGCCCACGAGTCCTGCGGCCAGTGCACGCCCTGCCGCGAGGGTTCGAATTGGTCGGAGCGCATTTTAGAGCGCGTGCTCGACGGCCACGGCGCCCAGCAGGACGTGGACAACCTCTCGCGCGTGGGCGAGAACATCACCGGCAAGGTGATCTGCGCGCTCGGCGACACCGTCGGCATGGTGCTCAAGGGCTACATCGGGCGCTACCCCGAGGATTTCAAGAAGCGGGTGAAGGCCAATGGGTAAAACGGTCAAGTACAAGCTCAACGGCGTCGAGCGCGAGGCCGAAGAGGGCCGGCTCGTCATCGAGGCCGCCAAGGACGCGGGCATCGAGATTCCGCATTACTGCTACCACCCGGCTCTCGGCAACCCCGGCAACTGCCGCATGTGCATCGTCGACGTGAAGGGCGCGCCCAAGCCCCAGGTCTCCTGCCGCACCGGCGTGCGCGAGGGCTTGGAGGTCACCACCGACTCCGACGCGGTCAAGCGCGCGCAGGCCTCCGCCCTCGAGCTGCACCTCGTCAACCACCCGCTCGACTGCCCCGTCTGCGACCAGGCCGGAGAGTGCGGCCTCC
>CAZURZ010000084.1:0-8268 GCA_964623465.1 uncultured Elusimicrobia bacterium | reverse complement strand
GGAGGGCGACCGTCCGCTGACCTACCGCGAGCTCGCGCCCAAGCTCGCCGAGCACTGCCTCAAGCTCGGCTTCACGCACGTCGAGCTGATGCCGGTGATGGAGCATCCGTTCTACGGCTCGTGGGGCTATCAGACCACCGGCTACTACGCCCCGACGTCCCGCTACGGCACCCCCCAGGACTTCATGTTCCTGGTCGACCACCTGCATCGCGCGGGCCTGGGCGTGATCCTCGACTGGGTGCCCTCGCATTTCCCGACCGACGGGCACGGGCTCAACTTCTTCGACGGCACGGCGCTGTACGAGCACGCGGATCCGAAGCTGGGCTTCCACCCGGACTGGAAGTCGGCTATTTATAATTACGGAAGAAACGAAGTCAGGGCCTTTTTGATCTCGAACGCCTGCTTCTGGCTGGAGACGTTCCACGCCGACGGCCTGCGCGTCGACGCCGTGGCATCGATGCTCTATCTCGATTATTCGAGAAAAGAGGGCGAGTGGATCCCGAACAAGCACGGCGGCCGTGAAAATCTCGAAGCCATCGAGTTTCTCAAAAAGTTCAACGAGACGGTCTACGGCGCCCATCCGGACGTTCAAACCATCGCGGAAGAAAGCACGGCCTGGGGCGGCGTCTCCAAGCCCACCTATCTCGGCGGCCTCGGCTTCGGCTTCAAGTGGGACATGGGCTGGATGCACGACACGCTCAAGTACCTGCGCGAGGACCCGATCCACCGCAAGTACCACCACAACGAGATCACCTTCCGGGCCATCTATCAGTTCCACGAGAACTTCGTGATGCCGCTCTCGCACGACGAGGTCGTGCACGGCAAGGGCGCGCTGCTGGAGCAGATGCCGGGAGACGATTGGCGCAAGTTCGCCAACCTGCGCCTGCTCTACGCCTGGCAATGGGCGATGCCGGGCAAGAAGCTGCTGTTCATGGGCGGAGAGCTCGCGCAGCGGCGCGAGTGGTCCCACGAGCGTTCCCTCGACTGGCACCTGCTCCAGCACGACAGCCACAAGGGGATCATGCGCTGGGTGGAGCGGCTCAACCGCGTGTACCGCTCCGAGCCCGCCCTTCATGAAAAGGATTGCGATCACACGGGCTTCGAGTGGGTGGATAACTCGGACGCGGATAATTCGGTCGTGAGCTTTTTGAGGAACGGAACCGCGAGCGGAGAGCAGGTTTTGTGCGTTTTCAACTTCACTCCGGTGCCTAGAAGCAATTATCGCGTCGGCGTGCCCGCGGGCGGCTGGTGGACCGAGATCGCCGATTCCGACGCGTCGGAGTTCGGCGGCTCGGGCGTGACGCTCGGGGGCGGGGCCAAGGCCGACAAAGAGGCCTGGCACGGCCGTCCGTATTCGGTGAAGCTGAACCTGCCGCCGCTGGCGGCCGTGTTCCTGCGCCGGCCGGCTTAGAACCGCGCGGAGTAGTTCACGCCGACCGTCTCGGTCGCGAAGCGGCCGGCGGTCATGCCCCACTCGGTGCGCAGCGAGAGCGGGGAATCCTTGCGGCGCAGCGAGACCGCGGCCAGGCCGCGCCCGTCGCCGTTCTGCAGGGCCGCGCGCAGGGCCATGCCCGTCGCGGTGTCGAAGTCTATTCTCACCGGGCCCAGGGTCCAATCCGTTCTCACGCCGGCTATGTAAAGATAAGCGCCGCCGAGCACGCCGGCGGAGGCCGCGAACTCGGCGTCCCAATTGGCGGGATTGGAGGCGTAGGCGCCCGAGTCCTGGCCGAAGCGCTCGAGCTGGTAGCGGCGGATCAGGGCGTCGGCCATGGCGTCGGCCATGGCGGTCGCGTGCAGGTTCACGGCGCGGCGCTGCCAGGCCGCGTTCTCGGCGGGCCCCACGGGGCCGACCGGGCGCAGCTCGACGAGTCGGTAGGCGGCGCGCTCCTGGCGGCGGCGCAGGCGCTCGGCGAAGATCGCGTCCGAGGTGCCGACGGGAACCGCGCTCATGCGGCGCGACAGGCCGCCCGGAAGGACCGCGTTGAAGAGGTGGCCGCGGAACAGGCCGTACACGCCGTCGGCTACGGCCTCGACGCCGCGGTAGACGGGCCGGGCGGACTCGGCCCAATCGCCCGCCTCGGCCGAGGCGGTCAACGACAGCGTCATCAGGACGATCGCGGCTTTCATCCCTAAGAGGATAGCCGCCAGGGCGGTCCGGCGCAGGGGCAGGGAGACCCCCAGGGGGAGTGCCCCAAAGGGCCTAGAGGGTATGGAGGGGACGGCGGGGACGCCTCGGCGCGTCATCTCGGTGTTCTCGTGGGTGCGGCGCCGGCGGGAGCGGCCCCGCCGTCGGGAAGAGCGTAGCCGGACCCTGTTACGGATTTAGTATCCTGGCCCCCATGAAAAACCTCATTTTCGCGCTCTTGCTGGCCGCCGTTCCCGCATCCGCCACGGTCAAGACCAAGGCGGTCGAGTACAAGCACGGAGACGTCGTCCTGCAGGGCTGGGCCGCCTGGGAAGACGGCTTCAAGGACAAGCGCCCGGGCGTGCTGGTCGTCCACGAGTGGTGGGGGCACGGACCCTACGCCCGCAAGCGCGCCGAGCAGCTCGCCAAGCTCGGCTACACGGCCTTCGCGGTCGACATGTACGGCAAAGGGGTGCTCGCGAAAGATCATGAAGAAGCCGGCAAGCTGGCCGGGGCCTTCTTCGGCGACCGCAAGCTGATGCGCGAACGCGCCCTCGCCGGCCTGGCCGAGCTCAAGAAGCTGCCCTTCGTGGAGGAGGGCAAGCTGGCGGCCATCGGCTACTGCTTCGGCGGGACCACCGTGCTCGAACTGGCCCGGGCCGGGACCGACTTGAAGGGCGTGGCTTCGTTCCATGGCAATTTGGCGAGCCCGTCTCCCGCGGCCGAGAAGCCGAAGGCTTCGATCCTGGTGCTCCACGGTTCCGACGACAATTTCGTCAACGCGGGCCTGCAGGGCTTTCAAGACGAGATGCGCAAAGCCAAGGCGGACTGGCAGCTGATCTCCTACGGCGGGGCCGTCCACAGCTTCACCGTTCCCGATGCCGGAAACGATCCCTCCAAGGGCATGGCCTATAACAAGGAGGCCGACAAGCGCTCCTGGGAGGCCATGAAGTCGTTCTTCGAGGAGATCTTCGCGGACAAGAAGTAGCAACCTCTCCGGTCTAGTGCTTCAGGCCCGCAGATTGGAGGCTCCCGCTCCGGGACAGGGGCGGGGGCCTCCGTTATCCTGGGGGCATGAACAAGAACCTGCTCGTCGCCCTGATGCTGGCCGCCGCCAACGCCTCCGCCCTCGACGCGGACGACGACGCCGCGCAGAGCCAGTGGTCCGCTCCCGAGGCCGTCCCGCCCGCGCCGGGCGCCCCGTCGGGCACTCCCGAGGGCGGCTACGCCGACCCGGACCGCCGCCGCATGGACGAGGCGCGCCGAAAGGACGTGCTCGACCAGCTCTGCCGCAAGCTCAAGCTCCGGCGCGACTTCAACCTGGGCGAGGGGAACTGGCCGACCGCGACGCTCGGCTTCACGCGGCGCATGGAGGCCGACATCGACGGCGGCCTGGCGATCCTCGACGAGGAGCGCCTGAGCGTGGGCTGGGGCAAATCCTATTCCGAGGAGCTCGGCGAGGGCGGTCCGGCCGGCTCCATCCACGCGGGGGCGACCGTCGCCGGGCGGTCGATGGTGATCCGGCGCCTGGGCACCTTCAACACGTGCGAGGAAGTCGACCGCCTCCTTGATCTGACCGACATCAAGCTCGCGCTTCCCTTCACCGGCAAGCGCATCCGGGAGATGGGGCGCGGCGAGCTGTGGCGCGTGCCCTTGACGCTCAACATCGGGTACGGCGCGAGCGTGTCCGAGGCGCTGGGCGACAACGCGGTCCTCTCGCTGGGCCTGGGCAAGTCCAAGAACGGCGCCGCGAGCATGACCTTGTGGCGCATGACCGACGACAAGGCCCGCTTCCGCTTCCGCATCGACTTCGTCGAGGTCAAGTCGAAGAGCCTGGGCATCAGCAAGACCCTGCCGGTCGTCGAGTGGACGCGCGGCGGCGGCGGGGCGATGGGCCTCGTCGACCGGGAGATCGAGAAGCAGCTGCGCAAGTACACGAACCTGTACCTGAACTTCTCGCGCGCCAAGACCGACGGGAAGCGCATCGTCATGGAGTTCGTCATCGACCCGCGCAAGGAGGAGGAGGCCGAGGCGATGGCCGAGGCCTTGAAGGGAAACCTCGCGACGCTGCTGAAGCTGGCCGGCCGCATGTCCACCTCCCGCACCAGCGAGCAGGAGACCCGCGACGCCTACGCCGGCATCCAGGACGACAACATGCAGGTGCTCGGGCCGGCCGGCTACGCCGCGCTGTCCGAGTACCGCGCCCGCTCCCAATCCTCCGCGATCAACGTGCCGCTGATCGTCAACCGCACGGTCAGCGAGGTCTGGGGCGCGGACAAGGTCACCAAGTACACGGGCGACGAGGGCGAATTCCAGTTCCACAACGCGGCGCGCTCCCCGGCGGTCGAGCTCTTCAACGTGCCCTTCCTCGGCCCGATCGTGAAGGACATCGAGAGCCGCAACGTGGACGTGGTGACCTACGCGCCCAAGGGCGCCGGGCACGAGGCGCCCTTCGCTGTCTACATCCACAACCAGGCCTTCCTGCGCCTGCCGCCCTCCGCGGTGCGCGACGGGGTCGAGGACGCGAACTCCGTCCTGCGCATGGCCGGCGTCGCCCGCACCGGCCGCGCGGACGCCACGATGCAGATCCCGCCGCCGGACCTCCCGACGGCTCCGGAGGGGCGCCCGGAGCAGAGCGATCAGAAAGGCTGGGTCTCCTTGACGATGGTCATCAACCAGAAGGCCGTCGCCGACGCGCTGGCGGCGTCTCAAGACGAGCTGCTGCGGGCGTGGAGCCGGAGCATCCAGCCCTCGGACCGCCCGATGGCGGAGTGGCTGGTCCAGAACGGCCGCCTCGAGAACGGGCGCTTGGTCTACGACCAGGCCCGGGCCGCGCGCGAGCTCGGTTGGGAGGAGGGCCGCGACCACCAGGGCTGGCTGGCGAACATGGCCCGGCGGGCCGCGGGCCTGGCCGGCGACGTCGCCGAGGCCGCCGCGGCTCCGACTTACCCGGAGCGCGCCGAGAAGCTGGCCAAAGCGTTCAGCCAGGAGAGCCGCTCGGGGATGTCGCACGTCGAGGTGTTCCGCGTGCTGATCCAGTTCGTCGATCCCCTGGACCTGAGCGGCGACTTCATCGCGGCGGTGGACGGCACGACCCGGCGCGCGGCCAAGATCCAGTCGCACTACGTCCTCAAGAAGGGCCGGGCCGAGGTCTCCCGCCTCGGCGAGGCCGGCGCGGTCCGCGGCCGCTTCGTGGACGGCTCGATCCTCACCGACTGAAGGTAAAAGAACGAATAAAAGCCGTTTTCTAGGTCCTTAGCCCCAGGAGAGGGGGGCGGCGCTCCGGTATCCTTTGGTCAATGCAAGACCGAAAGACGACCCGCGCCGCCCTCCTCGCCGCCTTCGCCCTCTGCGCCGCCGCCGCCCAGGCGAACGAGCCCGACAGCGAATGGGACGTGTTCGTGCCGCCGGGGAGCAGCACTCCCTCGGCCCCCGGCAGCCCGATCGGCGCGACCACGCCGGAAGGCGGCTTCTCCGCCCCCGAGCGCGTGATCTTCGGCGAGAAGATGCGCGAGCGCGTGCTCGACCAGCTCTGCCGCCACGTCAAGCTCAAGTACGACTACAACCTGCCCGGCAATTTCAGCGGCACGGGACTGGGCATGAAGCGCTGGCTCGCCCCGCTGCCGGACGGCCGCCTGACCATCGTCGACGAGGAGACCCTGCGCGTCGGCGGAGGCTACACGCTCTCGGAGGAGCTCGGCGACGGCGTCACGGCGGGAATCTGGATCGGAGGCGGCCTCGAGGGCTCCTCGATGGTCATCCGCCCGCTCGCCGGCACGCAGACGTGCAAGGAGATCGACGAGCTCGTCGACCTGCGCGACATCAAGACCGTCCTGCCCTTCAAGGGCGAGCGCATCCAGGCGATGAAGGTGGGCGAGCTGTGGCGCATGCCCTTCCGCCTCACCGTCGGCCACACCGAGACGCTCGGCTACGCCCCGCTCGAGGACCTCAACGTCTCCGTCTCCTTCAACGGCACCGAGCAGGGCGCCGCGACGTTGACGGTGTACCGCCTCTCCGAATCCGAGCTGCGCTTCCGCTTCCGCGTCGACCGCGTCGAGATCCGCACCCGGGGCGCGCGCCTGGCGCAGACGATCCCGGCCGTCGAGTTCGCCGCGCTCGGCACCGACATCCTGTCCAAGTTCGTCAGCAAGGAGATCGCCAAGCAGCTGCGCCGCTACACCGAGGCCTCGCTCGCCTTCTCCAAGGGCCGCTCGCAGGGCAAGCGCGTCGTCCTCGAATACATGGTCAACCCGACCGATCCGGCCCAGGCCGAAGCGGTCGCCGACGCTCTGCACGGCAATTTCCGGAAGCTCGTGAAGATGGGCTGGAAGCTCGGGACCCAGCAGGCGACTTCGGATAGCACCGAGGAGGCCTATCGCGACCTGCAGGCCGCCCACGACGCCGAGCTCGGCGCCGCCAAGTTCGCCGCGATCAACGCCT
Organism: uncultured Elusimicrobia bacterium; assembly: GCA_964623465.1. Taxonomy (GTDB): domain Bacteria; phylum Elusimicrobiota; class Elusimicrobia; order UBA1565; family UBA9628; genus GWA2-66-18. The sequence goes on along the minus strand of CAZURZ010000084.1, from coordinate 1,703 downwards.
ACACCGAACGGGCCAAGAACACCACCCTGAACCTGCCCTTCCTGACGCGCCAGAACTGGGCGAGCCTGACCTCCGACGACACGATGACGCGCTATACGGACGTCCAGGGGCAGATCCACTTCCAGCGCGCCGACAAGTCCCATCAGGGCGAGTGGTTCAGCCTGCCCTGGGTCGGTCCGCTCGTCAAGAACCAGAGCCAGCGCGACGTGCAGGCCGTCACCGCGGCCAAGGCCGGCGAGGCCTATGGCGACCCGATCGTGATCTACCTGCAGCAGCACGGCTTCCTCCGCGCGACCGAATCCGACGTGCGCGACAAGGCCGAGCAGTTCAGCGAGATCATGGCCCTGGCCGGCACCCGGGGCCGCGGCCCCGACCCGCGCATGGCGATCCCGATGACGGCCTTCCCCGAGCCCCCGCCGCCCGGCGCGGCCTACGGCCACCGCGGCCAGCCCGTGGACGCCGCGGAGCCCGCGAACCGCAAAGGGTCGATGGCCTTCACCCTCGTCTTCAGCCAGGAGGGCGTGAAGCAGCTGATCAACGCCTCGGTGGACGACGTCATGCGCTCCTACGCCGCGACGGCCGATTCGATCCCCGCCATGAAGTGGCTGCTCGAGAACGGGCGCCTCAACGACCGCACGGGCCGGCTCGAATACGACTGGCGCGCGGCGCGCAAGGCCTTCCCCGACCCCTTCAACGACCGCGGCGCCGGCGGACGCAGCTGGGAGGAGGGGGAGATCTCGCGCATGGCCCGCGAAGCCTCGGGCCTGCTCGCCGATCTGGCGGCCGCGCGCGACGCGTCCGACAACCAGAAGCGCACCGAGGCGCTGACCCGGGCCTTCTCCGGCAAGGGCGAGAGCGAGATGGAGTACGAGCGCGCCTTACGGGTGTTCGTCCAGCTCGTGGACCCGATGAACCTGACCGGCGATTTCACGGCGAACGTGAACCGGCCCAAGAAGGAGGCGGACGTGAACCTCCACCTGGTGCTCAAGCGCGGGCGTCCGGAGAACCAGCTCCTGCAGCTGGCCGGAGAAGCCAAGGCCCGCTTCGCCCAGCCGTCGATCCTGACGGACTAAGCGCCATCAGGCCTGTCCATGCCCGGCATTCGGTAGATTCTTCTTGACATCGCCGGGAGGGCGTGCTACAATATGTTTGTCGCTTTCGAACCCGTAACGAGAAATGTCGGGACCAAGACCCTCCGCGAGATAAAGCGGGGGGTTTCGTGTTTTCAGGGAATCTTCGGGATCCTCGTGCCTGACCCCAAATAAGAACCCCCGGTACCTTGCGGTACCGGGGGTCTTTTGTCAGGTCCGAGCTCTATTAGAGCTTGCGAACGTTCGCGGCGCGCGGGCCCTTGTCGGACTGCTGCACGTCGAACTCAACGGCCTGATTCTCAGCCAAAGTCTTGAAACCCTCGCCCATGATGGACGTGTGGTGAACGAACAGGTCCTTGGACCCGTCGTCCGGCGTGATGAAACCAAAGCCCTTCTGATCGTTGAACCACTTCACTTTGCCCGTAGCCATTCTAGTTACTTCTCCGTTTGCGACAGACTCACGATACTCACGTCTCGCGGAGAGCCCGGGTCGCCCCGTGCTCTGAGGATAGTATAGCACGTTTCCCCGTCGGGCGGACGCCCGAAAAGAGGCGGGGCGGGGGGCCGGGGGGCCCCCCCCCCCCCCAACGAAAATCCCGGGTCGAGAGCCCC
>CAZURZ010000083.1:0-8312 GCA_964623465.1 uncultured Elusimicrobia bacterium | reverse complement strand
CGGCCCCGGGGCGGTCGCCGGACAGGCGGACCAGCAGGCTGCCGTTGGTGGCGGCCACTTGGGACTGGCCGATGAAGCCCAGGCCGTGCTCGACGCCGACCCGGTTGGCGGTGGCGGAGAAGACCCGGTTCTCCAGGGAGCGGATCTTCATGCCCTCGGGCGCCCAGGGCAGGACGAGGTTCGAGGGGTGGGCGATGATCTCGGCTCCCATCAGGGCCAAGGTCCGGGCCGATTCCGGGAAGAACCAGTCGAAGCAGATCATGGGGCCGACCTTGGCGCCGCGGACCGTCTCCACCCAGAAGCCGGTGGTGCCGGCCGTGAAGAACTTCTTCTCGCCGCCGAAGAGATGGGTTTTGCGGTAGACGCGGCTCTTGGCGCCGTCGACCAGGACGGCGGAGTTGTACAGCTTGCCGCCCGCCTTCTCGGGGAAGCCGGCCACGACCGCGGCCCCGTTGGCCGACGACCAGGCCTTGAGGCGGGCGATCATGGGCCCGTCGGCGGTCTCGGCGCACTTGGCGGCCTCGGCCTTGGTGCGGAAGTTGTAGCCGGAGGCGAAGAACTCGGGCAGGACCCAGAGATCGGCCTCCTGGCGCTCCATCTCGGCCAGGCAGGCCGCGAGGTTCTCGTCCGCCTTCAGGAACTTGGGCGAGTTCTGCACGACGCCGAGCCGGAATTCCATGAGGTCAGAATATCAAATTGGTGTCAGACCTCCCACTTCCCACTTTTTACCCGGTGCCCCTTTGAGCGGGATGGGACTTTAGACCTATTATCCATTAGGGCAGGGGGCCCTCCCTTGAAGCGGCGAGGGACCGTATCCTAAGGGCACAAGGCGTTCTCCTCCTCCTACCCGGCGAAAGCCGGGATCCCGGAGGAAACGCGACGCGGCTCGAAGGAAGTAACGCCCCCTTTCGCCCGCGGCTCGACTGAAGTCCGCTCCACTTCCCAGGGGAGCGGACTTCTTCGTTTTGTCCCGGTTAAAAGTGGGAAGTGGGAGGTCTGACACCAGTGAGGCTCCCTTTTTATAGAATCGGCGCGTGAAGAAAGAAGCGCTGTCCTGGTGGCGGATGCATCTCGAGGACGATCCCCGGCGGCCGCACTCCCAGGTGAAGACGCAGATCGACGGCGTCGAGCGCTTCCTGCGCCTGGAGCCCCGGTCGCGCGTGCTCGACCTGGGCTGCGGCTCGGGCCGGCGCACGATCGAGCTGGCCCGGCGCGGCCACCGCGTCGTCGGGCTCGATCCGGACGAGCGGGCGCTGGCGGCGGCGCGCGCCTCCGCCAAGGGCGAGAAGCTCAACATCCATTTCCTCAAGGCCGACACGGCCGCCATCCCGTATCGCGCCGAGATCGACGCGGTGGTCTGCCTCGACGGATCCTTCGGCCAGCGCGAGAGCGACAAGGAGGACGTCCGCTGCCTGGAGGCGGCCCGCAAGGCGCTCAAGCCGGGCGGACTCCTGCTCATCGACGCGCTCAATAAAGAGTGGCTGATGCGCCACTTCGAGCCCAACTTCTGGGAGCAGGGCGAGGAGGGCAAGGGCGCGGTCGTCCTCGACCAGATATCCTTCGACTTCGAGCGAGGCCGCCTGAACAACCGGCGCGTCATCGTCGGCGCGGACGGCAAGCGGACCCCCTCGTTCGTGAGCGTGCGCGTCTACACCTTGACCGAGCTGAAGTCCCAGCTCGAGCGCGCCGGCCTGGACTACCGCCAGAGCTGGGGCGGCTTCGACGCGTCCCTCTACGGCATGGAAAGCCCGCGCGTCGTCGTGCTCGCCGAGCGTCCCCGCGAGGAGAAGCGGGCCCGCCGCGAGCCCGACGGCCTGCCGACGGCGATCCGGATCAAGGGCCGCAAGTAGCCCCCGCCCGCCGGACCGCCGCCGGCGCGTCGAAGTTCAGCGGATCGTGTAGACCGTCCCCTTGTGAAGGACGGTCACCGCGTTGCCCAGGGCGAACCAGCGCGCCAGCGCGGGCTCGGCGGCCAGAACCTTGAAGTAGGCCTCGCCGCGCGCGGCGAGCTCGACGACGCGCGCCGACGCGGCCTCCGGCGCTTCCGCGTCGGCGTCGGTCCAGACGCCGCCCCGGAGATAGAACGTCTTGTCGCCGACCGTGCGGGTGTCGACCACGCTGATGCCCTTGTCCTTGAGCTCGTGGACGGCCCGCGCCTTCATCTTGCGCAGCACGGCGAACATGCCGTCTTCTTCCTTCTTCATTCCCGAGCCGCGCAAGGCCGCGACGGCCGGGGCGGACGCCGGCGCCCGCATGGCCGCCATGTCGAGGGAGTCCGCCTGGGCTTCGCGCGCTCCCGCCGCGCCGCCGAAGCCGCTGCGTGCGGCCGCGGCGCTCATCACGTCGAAGCGGCGGCGCGCCTCGTTCTCGGCGCGGCGCAGGTCCGTGCCCTCCTCGGTCACGAGGTAGGACGTGTACGGGGTCACGATCCCGTGCTTCTTGGCCAGGCGCACGATCGAGGAGACGACCTCGGGGTCGGCGGGGCGGCCGGAGAGCCGGATGGCGTCGAGCTCATGGGAGATCTTCTGCGTCGCCCACAGGCGCGGGAGGAAGTCGTTCTTCGCGGTCTCGGCCGGGAGTTCCACCGGGAATTCGAAGCGCGCGGGCTTGCCCGCGGCCGTGCCGGTCACCACGAGCGTGCCCTTCCCGGCGGCCCGGAAGCGGCCGTACAGCGCCAACTCCCCTCCATGGAACAGATCCGGGACGCGGCGCGGGTAGACTTGCTCGACCTCGACGCCGTTCCACTCGATCTTCACGTCGGTCAGGGCGGGGCGCGAGACCTTCTGGTATAAGGAGGAGAGCTTCGCCTCGATGTCCTCGTTGGGGGCGACGTAGTCGCGCGCGCCGCGGCCGGCGTCGGCGAGCTTGTCGAGGAGCAGCGTGTTCACGTCCGAGCCCACCCCGAAGGAGAACACGCGTGCGCGCAGGGACGCGTTGGCCGCCGCCGCCTTGCGCAGGAGGGCGCCCGGATCGGTCTGGCCGATCGTCGGCACTCCGTCCGTCATGAAGAACAGCATGGGCACGACGCCCTTGGCGCCCTCGAGCAGCTTGAGACCCTGGTCGAGACCGGCCTCGATGTTGGTGCCGCCGGCCGCGTCCATGCGTTCGATGTAGCGCTTGGCGCGAGCCTTGTTCTCCGGCGTCGCGGCGAGCAGGGCGTTTTCGTCCAGGGCGTTCCAATCGGTCGCGAAGTCGACGATGCCGAAGCGATCCTGCGGATTCAGACGGTCCACGCACCAGGCCAGCGCCTTGCGCGCCTGCTCCATCTTGCCGCCTTCGTTCATGGAGCCGGAGCGGTCGACGACGAAGACGACGGCCTTCGACGCGGCCTTGGACGGATCGTTGTCCAGGCGCGGGGAGAGCGTCAGCAGGAAGGTCCCGTCCTCGCCGCTCTCGCGGTAGGCGAGCACGCCGGCGGCCAAAGGATCCTCGCGCATCGAGAAGGTCAGCGACAGGTCCTGCGGTCCGGAGGAGCCCTCCTCGTAGGAGACGACCGCGCCGCGCTCGCCGTCGCGCTCGACGCGCACCTCGGCGTTCGGCGAAAGAATCGTGCGCAGGGGGCGGGTGGTCTGGAGGCGGATGCGAGCCGACGCGCGTCCGCCCTCGCCCTGCGTGAAGCGGGCCGAGCGCATCGGCACGGACAGCGAGACGAGCCCGCCGCTCTTGGGCAGGGACTGGGTCATCTTGAGGGTGGCCACGATCTCGCCCCTGGGTTCGATCGGGAAGACGCGCGCGCGGAACATGCGCTCGCCGACGAGCTCGAGCAGGCCCGGGTCGATGGCGCGGCTCACGATGCTCTGGTAGATCGACGCGGCCTGAGAGGCCTCGAGCAGCTCGCCCTTGGTCTCCTTTCCGGCGATGACCATCGAGAAGCCCGACAGCGAGGCGTCGGCCGGGAGCGGGACCATCAACACGCCCTCCAGGCGCCGGTCGCCGGGATTGCGGAAGACGATGCGGTAGGTGAGCTCCGCGGCGGTGTCGGTGACCGTGCCCGTGACGTGGTAGCCGGTCATCGTCACCGGGACCGCCTCGGGGGGCAAGGTCGGGACGCGGGGCGGAGGAAGCGGCGTCGGCGTCGGAAGGGGGCGCGGTCCCGGCAGGAACGGATTGGGGATCGGCTGGCCGGGCAGGAAGCGGAGCAGCGCGGAGGCGGCTCCGACCGGCCAGGCCATCAACTGCTGGGCGGGGGCGGGTTCGGCGGTCGCGGCGAGGGCGGCGAGAGCGGCGAGAGCGGCGAGCAGGGCCTGGCGTTTCATGTGCTACCTCCGTGTCGGGAGATAGGACACGGCCGTCCCGGAAATGTTCCCTAGGGGACGCGCTTGACGACGACCGGCTTGGCCGAGGCGGGAACCGCGCGCACGCGAGCGGCGGCGTCGGGATAGCCCGTTTCCTTGTAGAGCACGACCAGGAGGCGCTTGCGTTCCTGAACGTCGACGATGCCGCACTCCGTGGAGCAGGCGAGGAACACGGCCATCTCGGCGGGGAACTTCACGGCGGGCGGCTCGCCGGGCAGCCCCGCGCCTCCCCAGGCGGCGGCCAGGGACTCGGCGGACTTCAGGGCCAGGGCTTTCGCCGGAGGCGGGGCGGCGGCCGGGGCGTCCTCGGGAGACGGCGCGTCTTTGGCCTTGGAGGCGATCTTGTCCCGGCCCCGAACGGCGCCGATCGTTCCGTAGAGTTTCCGTTCGCGCTTCGGGGCGGCTTCGGCTTCGGCGGCGATCTGGCGCCGGAACGCCGCGTAGCCGGCGTCGTCCTCGTCCTCTGAATCCTTCTCGATGATCTGGGCGATGCCCATGCGCTTCTTTTCCTGCTCGAAATTCTGATACAGGCGCTCGTTCATCGCCGAACGCTCTTCCTCGCTGCGCGCCAGGAACGTCCCCTCGGCGGCGTCGACCGCGGCCGGGGAACTCGGGACGGCCGCGGAGGGGGCGGCGGGGCCGCCCGCGGCGCCGGCGCCGCCCGCGCCGCGGACGGCGGCCAGGGACGCGGCGTCTTCCGTGATCTCGAGCGGCTTGCCGGGCGCGGCCGCGCGCCGGCCCGCGGGGGATACGCCCGCGGTGTTCGCGACGTCCTCCTTCTTGTCCGCGGCGGCCTCCGGGGAGCCCGCCGAGCCGAGCCGGGAGCTCAGATCGATGGAGGCAGGCGCTTCGGCCGCGGTTTTGACGGCCACGCGGTCCATGGCGACGGTCTCGGCGCCGTCCCACAAGGTGCGCTCGGGGGAGACCGGGCCGCGCGCCTTGTCCCAGACCACCATGGCCACGATCGCCGAGGACAGGGCGAAGGCGACGGGGCGATAGGCGGGGGGGAGGATGAAGTACTCCCGCGCCGGGGCGGAGCCTTCGCGCAGGATCCGCGACTGCAGACGCGCCTGGAAGCCCGCGGGCAGCTTCGCGCGGGGCAGGCCCTTCACCGCGTCGGAGACGGCCTTGAGCGACTCCAGCTCGGCGCGCAGCTCGGGGGAGCGCGCCAGGCGCTCCTCGACGTCGCGCTTAGCGTCCTCGTCGAGGGCGCCGTCGAGATAGGCCGACAACAGCTCGCGGATCGCGTCGTTCATGCGTTGACCTTGCCCAAAATCGTCTTCAGCTTCGCGCGCGCGCGGAACAGCCGCGACTTGACCGTGCCCTCGGGCAGGCCGAGCGCCGAGGCGATCTCGCCGTAGGACTTGTCCTCGATCTCGCGCAGGACCACGATCGCGCGGTCGTCGGCGTCCAACTCCAGCAGCGCTGTCTGCACCACGGCGGCGGTCCCCTCCTTTTCCAGATTCTCGTCCATCGGCGCGTCGTTTCCCTTCGGCTCCCACTCGGGTTCGTCGGGATCCTTGTCCGGTCCTCCGAGCAGGCCGAACGACACCGTCTTCCAGAAGCCTCGGCTTTTCTCGGCCCGCACCCGGTTCTTCCAGGTGTTGACCGTGATCGTGTACACCCACGTCGACAGCTTGGCGTCGCCCCGGAACTTGGGCAGGGCCCGCAGGGCGCGGATCAGGGCGTCCTGAGCGAGATCCTCGGCGTCGGTCCGATTCCCGGTCAGGCGCAGAGCCAGGTTGTAGACCAGCTCCGAGTGTTGAGCCAGGAAGTCCTGTTCCGACACCTGCTGATTCGACCCGTCCGGGATGGTTTTGTTCCTTTAGCGGGGGTAGACGGCGATCTTCGCCGCGGCCTTGAAGGGAACGCCGGTCAGGGCCTGCACCTTCTCGACCGTGGTGTCGGGCGACATCGCCGTCATGACCAGGCCGTCCTTCGTGACGTCGAAGGTGGCGAGCTCGGTGACGATCGTGGAGACGACGCCCTTGCCGGTGAGCGGCAGGGTGCACTTGGGCAGGATTTTGGGCTTGCCGTCCTTGGTGGCGTGCTCCATGGCCACGATGACGCGCTTGGCGCCGGCGACCATGTCCATGGCCCCGCCCATGCCCTTCACCATCTTGCCGGGGATCATCCAGTTGGCGAGGTCGCCGTCCGCGGAGACCTCCATGGCGCCGAGCACGGTCGCGTCGAGGTGGCCGCCGCGCACGATGGCGAAGCTGTCGTGGGAGCCGAAGTAGCTGCAGCCGGGCAGCTCGGTGACCGTCTCCTTGCCGGCGTTGATCAAGTCGGGGTCCTGTTCGCCCTCGTGCGGATAGGGGCCGTAGCCCAGCATGCCGTTCTCGGTGTGGAGCGTGACCTCGACGCCGGCCGGGAGGTAGTTCGGGATGAGGGTCGGGATGCCGATGCCGAGATTGACGTACTGGCCGTCGGCGAGGAGAGTCGCGGCCTGCTTGGCGATGACGACGCGGGAGTCCTTGGGCTCAGACATGGGCGGCGGCCTTCCTCACGGTGAGTTTCTCGATCGGCTTCTTGTACGACGGGCCCTTGAGCACGCCGTCGACGTAGATGCCGGGCGTGTGGATGTGCTCGGGGTGCAGGCCCCCGATCTCCACGAGCTGCTCGACCTCGGCGATCACGCAGTTCGCGGCGGTGGCCATGACCTGGTTGAAGTTGCGGGCGGTTTTCCGGTACTCGAGATTGCCGAGCACGTCGCCCTTGTACGCCTTGATGAACGCGAAGTCGCCTTTGAGCGGCTTCTCGAAGACCATCCAGCGGCCGTCGATCTGCCGGGTCTCCTTGCCCTCCGCGATGGGCGTGCCGTAGCCGGTCGGCGTGAAGAAGCCCCCGATGCCGGCCCCGCCCGCGCGCAGCCGCTCGGCGAGGGTGCCCTGCGGGTTCCACTCGACCTCGAGGGTCTTCGTGAGGGTCATTTCTTCAAAGGCTTTGCATTCGCCGCCGTAGGACATGATCATCTTGCGCACCTGGCCGTTGCGCAGGAGCGTGCCGATGCCGAAGTCGTCGAGGCCGGCGTTGTTCGAGACGAGGGTGAGGTTCTTGGCGCCGGAGTCCTTCAGCGCGGCGACGAGGTTCTCGGCGATGCCGCAGACGCCGAAGCCGCCGAGCAGGATGGTGGACCCATCCTTGACCTTGGACGCCGCCTCAGCGGCGGTGGCGATGGTTTTGTTCATCGTGATGCGCTCCCTGAAGCCGGATGTCGTAGGCGTCGAGCATGAAGCGGAAGGCCGCCCAGCCCGACCAGATGAAGATGACGAAGGTCGCGTAGGGGACCGAGCCGTAGGTGAACCAGAGGGGGGCGCCGAGCCATTTCAGGACGCCGAGGACGATCGAGAAGGCGATCGTCGCGGCGAGCATGGCCGCGGCCTGGCGCCAGGTGAACGACCACCAGAGGCGCCAGGGGGACGGCCGGGCGGGCGGATGCGCCGAGCTCATGAGGGTATCCTACGAAAAAAAGAGCCGGCCGGGCCCCCGGAGGGAGCCCGGCCGGCGTCCGTTATTGTCGAGCTTAGGCGGCGACGAGCGACTTCTTCGAGCCCTTGCCGAGCACGAGCTCGCGCAGGGCGTCCGCCTTGTCCGTCTTCTCCCACTCGAAGCCCTTCTCGGTGCGGCCGAAGTGGCCGTACGAGGCGGTCTGGCGGTAGATGGGGCGGCGCAGCTTGAGGGTGTCGATGATGCCCTTGGGGGTCATCGGGAACAGCTTGCGGACGGCGGCCTCGATCTTGGACTCGTCGACCGTGCCGGTGCCGTGGGTGTCGAAGTACACGCCGACGGGCTCCGCCACGCCGATCGCGTACGCGAGCTGGACCGTGCACTCCTCGGCGAGGCCGGCGGCCACGACGTTCTTGGCGATGTAGCGCGCCATGTAGCAGGCCGAGCGGTCGACCTTCGTCGGGTCCTTGCCGGAGAACGCGCCGCCGCCGTGCGGAGCGCGGCCGCCGTAGGTGTCCACGATGATCTTGCGGCCGGTCAGGCCGGTGTCGGAGGCGGGGCCGCCGA
>CAZURZ010000082.1:0-8581 GCA_964623465.1 uncultured Elusimicrobia bacterium | reverse complement strand
GAGTCCTTGGCCTTCTTGAGGATCTGGTCGGGGTTGGACTCGACGGAGTCCACGGTGCCCTTGGCGTCCGCGACCTTGTCGTTGACCGCGTCCTCGAAGCGGTCCATGTTGTCCTTGAGATCTCCGACCTGGAAGCCGCCCTTGAGCTCGGCGATCTGCTTCTGGATCTCGGCCGACTTGGACTTCGTCAGGCCGGCCTGGATCTTCGCCAGCATCTCCTCGCGCTCGCTGAAGAAGCGCACGCGCTCCTCCTTGATCGACTCGAGCGTCTTCTCGGAGATCGCCAGCTGCTCCTTGGTCATCGCGGTGGACGCGTCGACCGTCTTCTTCTGGTTGAGCAGGGACTCGGCCATCACGTCGTTGAGCGGATCGGAGTCGGAGAGGATCGCCGTCACCGAGCGGTCGAGCTCGGCGGACTGCGCCGACTGCTTCTCGATCTGCAGACGGAGCTTCTCGACCAAGGTCGAGGCCTCCTGCACCTTGCGGTTGTAGACCGGCTTCTGGGCGTTGAGCTGGTCGATGATGCGCTGGGCCATCACCTCCGGCGTCTCCAGCTTCTTCACGCCCAGGCCGAACACGCCGAGCAGCGCGTTCCATGCGCGGGCCAGCAGCGAGCGGAAAGGCTTCGAAACCAGGGCCACGACCGCGACGACCGCCGCGGCGATGCCGAGCTCGGTCACGAGGCCGCCGGTCTGCTCCTTGTCGCTCTTCGCGGAAGGGGAGAGCCGCTCGCCGATGAGCTCGACGGCGGCGCCGAGGAGAACCGGCGCGAGGCCGAGGCCGATGGCGATCAGGAGAGCGCCCTTGAGGCCGAAGTAGGCGGTGGCGGCCGTGACGGCGAGTTCCGCGCCGCCCAGGAGCAGGGCGAGCGAGCCGAGCACCATGACCCAGACGCTGAGGGAGCTCGGGGAGACGAGGCCGCCGGACTGCTCCTTCGCCTTCTTCGCGGCCTCGATCGCCGCCTTGCGCTTGGCGATCTCATCCTGGACTTCCTGCGAGCGCAGGGAGTCCTTGGCCTTCTTGAGGATCTGGTCGGGGTTGGACTCGACGGAGTCCACGGTGCCCTTGGCGTCCGCGACCTTGTCGTTGACCGCGTCCTCGAAGCGGTCCATGTTGTCCTTGAGATCTCCGACCTGGAAGCCGCCCTTGAGCTCGGCGATCTGCTTCTGGATCTCGGCCGACTTGGACTTCGTCAGGCCGGCCTGGATCTTCGCCAGCATCTCCTCGCGCTCGGAGAAGAAGCGCGCGCGCTCCTCCTTGATGCCCTGGAGGGTGGCCTCGGCGAGCGTGATCTGCTCGTTGGTGGAGGCGATCGAGGCGTTGAGGGTCTTCTGCTGGTTGATCATGCCCGAGGCCATGATGTCGTTGGCCGGGTCGGAATCGGAGAGGAGGGCGGTGATGCCGCGCTCGAGCTCGGCGACCTTCTTGGTCTCGCCCTCGACCTGCAGCTTGAGCTTCTCGACGAGGGTCGAGGCTTCCTGGACCTTGCGGTTGTAGACGGGCTTCTGGGCGTTGAGCTGATCGATGAGACGCTGGGCCATCACCTCGGGCGTCTCGAGCTTCTTCACACCCAGGCCGAACACGCCGAGCAGCGCGTTCCACGCGCGCTTGGCGAGGGAGACGATCGCGAGCTCGCCGCCGATCGCGGACTTGTTCGCGTTCATCGCGGCGCGCTCGATCGCGGCCGGGGACTTCGCGGCGGCGACTTCGGAGCGGCGAAGGCCGCTGTCGGCGGACGCGGAGGCCGAGCCGAGGACGTCGAGCGACTCGACGCTGGACGCGGCGGAGTTGTCGAAGGCGCGGTTGAGCGCGCGGGCGGCCTCGGCGGTGACGTCTTCGCCGCGGGAGGCGGCGGGCAGCTGCATTGCGCGCAGGGCGGCGTAAGAGCCCCGCGGGAAGGCCTCGGCGGCCGGAACGGCGGCGGCGGGCTTGGCGGCGGCGGCCGCGACGGGCGCGACGGCGGGAGCCGGGGCCGCGGCGTTGACGGCGCTCAGCGACGGAGCGGTCAACGCGGAAGGCGTCAGGACCGGCGCATTGAGGGAAGAACCGGGGACGGGGGAGGAGATGCCCGCGCCGATCGTCGGCGTGACGCTGACTCCGGCGACGGGCGCGCGCATGGTCTGCGCGGCGGCGTTCATGGAGAGGTGTCCGGGGCCGGCCACGATGACGGCGGCCGACACGAGCGAGGCGAGGGACTTCTTGAACATCAGGGTATCCTCCGTGGATGGTGCGGACGAGGGTCTATTCTATCGAGGTCCGGCGAAAATCGGATGAGTCCTTGGGTGTCATTCGGCGAATCTAATGGGCCTACGAAATATGGGCCCCGGGGCTTTCGGGCTTGGGACCGTGCTTGAGGCGCCAGGCGACCTCGTGGGCGTGCAGGTGGCCGACCACGAGGTGGACGTTCTTGGCGCCCGCGAGCGCGGCGTCGGCGGCGATCGCGTCGGCCATCGCCCGGGAGCGGATCGAGGCGGCTTCCTCGGAGGCGCCCAGCGGCTGGGGCAGTTCGAGCCCGCGCAGGGCGTCGAGGTCCGGCTTGGCGGCGAAATAGTGGCGGGCCTCGTCGTCGTACTGGTCGGCGATGTCCTCCCAGCCGTTGTCGCGGGCCATGGCGGCGCGACGGCGGTGGCGCCAGCGGTTCACGGCGATGCCCGAAGTCATCGTCAGGAAGGAGAAGAGCAGGGCGCCGGCGAGAGCCAGCCAGGGCCAGGCGGAGCCGGGTTGAAGAGCGGCCCAGGCCGCGGCCGCGAGCGCGGAGCCCGGGGCCAGGACGCGGTCGAAGGCGTTCTTGACCACGAGGCCGGAGGCGGACCAGCCCGGGGCGGCGTCGACGACGGCGGTCGGGGTCGTCGGCGCCGAGGGAGCGCCGTGATCCAGCGTCTCCCGGCCGAAGACGTATCCGTAAAACGCGGGCAGATTCTGCTCGGAGTACAACGCGCGTCCCGCTTTCCTCAGGCGCTCGGCCAGGGCGAGCACCGCGCCGCGGCGCGCCGCGACGTGACGGCCGTGGGCGACGCCGTGCACGTAATAGGTCGTGCCGCCGCGCTCGACCTTCAGCGCGTCGACGCCCCAAGACGCGTCGACCGGGAATTCGCCCGGGACGGCGGACGAGGCCTCGCGCCACACGCGCGTCAGCAGGAAGCGGAAGCCGTCCGCGTCGGCGCCCGCGAGCCCGGCCTCCGACTTCCCGAGCGCCCCGAGCGAGACCAGCCGCGAGGCGGCCTGCTCGAGCGTCTTCGATTCGGCGACGGCCGCGCCCAGCGCGGCGCGGCTCAGGCCGCGTCCGGCCGCGCGGGCGAGGACCTCGCGCGAGGTGGGCAGGGAGCCGTCGAAGAGGGCGTCGAGGTCGGGGGAGACGGCGCCGGGAAGGGCGGCGGCGGGAGTCAGCGCGTCCGCGGGCGCGCCCGCGCGTTCGGCGCGCCGCTGAGCGACGGTCCGGGCCGCTTCGGTCCTGACGTCGTCCGCCTTGGAAGCGGCGGCGAAGGGAACGGCGGCGCGAACCAGAGCGGCGGGGACGGCTGATGCGGCGTTCGGGGACGGGGCGGCCGCGAGAACGCCGGCGACGGCGGGCGAAGGCGAGAGAGAGGGCGCGGCGAGGGACGCAGACAGCGACGACGGGGCGGCGAGCGGCATGGACGCGAGGCCGGAGCCGGCGCGGACGCCCGGGAGGGCGCCGGCGGGGACGGACGGAGTCGCCGCGGCGCCGGATCGGACCTGGACCTGCGCGGACGCGGCGACCGCGCAGGTCAGGGCCAGGATGAACGCGAGAAGCGCTCTCACCAGCCGGAGGACCCGCCGCCGGAGCGCGATCCGCCCCAGCTCGAACCGCCTCCGCCGCCGAAGCCTCCGCCCGAATCGCTCGAGCGGCGGCGGCGGTCGTCTTCTTCCTGCTGGCGGCGGCGCCGCGCCTCTTCCTCGCGGCGGCGCTCTTCTTCCTCGGCGCGGCGGCGGCGGGACACCTCGGCCTCGGCGGTCTGGATCGCCGAAATCGCGGCGGAACGGGCCGACTCGGCGTGGCGCATCGCGCCGGCGTAGTCGCCGCTGTTGAGCGCGGATTTCGCGGACGAGAGGGAGCCGGAGCCCGGCGAGCCCGGCACCGAGACGCCGTACGAGCCGGTCCAGTTCGTGGCCTCGCGGACCTTGGCCGCGGCGTTGGAGATCGCGGAGGTCGCGCGGGCGGCTTCGGCGATCTCGCCCTTGAGCGTCGCCGCGACGTGAGCGGCGTCGCGCGTGATGCGGTCGGCCTCGGCGTCGAGCTTGGGCCAGTCGCCGTGGGACGTCTCGGAGGAGGCGACGGCCGCCTGGTAAGCGGAGCGCAGGTTCGCGAGCTCGCGCAGCGCGCTCGTGATCTCGGGGCTGTCGGCGACGCCGTCGCCCTGCGCCTCGCGCGCCTGCTGGGCGGCGGAGCCGAGCTGGGAGTCGGCCGCCTTGAGCGAGCGGACGACCTCGTCCCACGCGTCGCGGTCGTTCTGGACCTTGACCCAGAGCTGCTTGAGCCCGGTCTCGGCCTCGGCCAGCGCGGCGCCGGCCTTGAAGGGATCGCCCTTCTTCGCGTCGACGAGGGCGCGCGCGGCGGCGACCGCCTCGACGGCCGCTTCGTACATCTTGATCGTCGGCCGCATCGAGCGGCGGTCGTCGGGGATCTCGGTCTTCCACTTTCGGGTCGTGGCCTCGAGCTCCTCGATCTTGGCCTTGTTGGCGGCGACGCCCGCGTCGAGGCGGGCGCGCTTCTGGGCGATCTCGTCGAGGCGCGACTGCGCGATCGACTCGTGCGCCTTCGCCTGGTCGAGCAGGGACGCGGCCTCGAGGACCTTGGCCTCGCGGTAGACGCGCACGGCCTTCTCGCGCTTGGTCTTGGCGGCCGTGATCGCGGCCTCGGCTTCGTCGATGTTGTCGGCGATGGTGCCGTTCGCGCTCGGGTGGGACGCGTCGCCGGCGCCGAGCTTGAGCACGGACTCGGCGAACTCGGACTGGATGCCCTTGAGGACCTTCGCGCGTTCGGCCTGCAGGGCGTCGAGGCGCTGAGCCTCGGCGATGCGGCCGTCGACGTCCTTCTGCTGGTTCTCGATCGAGGCCTGGGAGGCGATGGTGATGCGCACGGCCTGGTTGACGAGTTCGTCGCCGAGCTTGCGGGCGTCGCCCGCCGCGGCGAGGTCTCCCGAGCCGAGCTTGGCCAGCGCGTCGGCGTAGGCTTCGGAGGCGGCCGCGAGGCGCTGGGACGGATCGAGGTCCTTCTCGCGCATCATCTGCTCGGCGGGCAGGCCGAGGGCGCGGCCGAGCACGGAGCGCATGTTCGCGACGCCGGCTTCGGCGTGGCCGGCGCCGGCCTTGCCGGAGGCGACGGCGTCGAGGATCTCCTGGGCCGTCTTCACGGCCGCGGCGTGCGCGTCGTGCGCGGCGGCGAGCTCGGCGAGGCCTTTTTCGCCTTCCGTCTTGATCAGGGAAGCGGCGAGCTTGGAGATCTTCGCGTCGAGCGCGGCGCGGGAGTCCGCGATCCACTTCGTCGCCACGGAGGCCGCGGCCATGGCCTTGACGACGGGATCGACCTCGGCGACTTCGTATTGGAACATCGCGACGGCCTTCTCGGCTGCGGCGAGCACGTCGGCGGCGAGCCGTTCCGCGTAGGCGCCCTGGCCCTTCATCGCGCCGACGGGGTTCTTGGCGGCCTTGGTCCGGGCGGCCGACAAGGCCTCCCGCGCGGCCGGGACGGCCTTCTCGCCGAGAGCTTCGGCCTTGAAGTATCCGTTGACCACGGTCTGGCCGGCGCGCGCCGCGGCGGTCTTGATGGCGCCTTCGGTCGCGTCGAACGACGCGCCGTAGCCGGTGGAGGCCCTCTCGATCTCGTCGAGGGCGGCGACGGCGGACTTCGAGGTCGCGTTGAACTTGCCCATCACGGAGTCGAAGTTGTCGGAGAAGCCCTCGTACTGCGTGGCGTCGCCGTAGAGGTCCTCGCGCCAGTCGCCCTTCTTCTCGAAGAGCTCCCCGAAGCCGTCCTTGGGCTCGAAGGCGAGGTTCTCCTTGGCGAGCAGGCTCTCGGCCTGCTTGTAGCGCGACGGCCAGAACGCGTTGACGACCCAGCCCCACGAGAACGCCTTCGGGCGCACGAGCGCGGTGGCCTTGTCGTGGATGAAGCGGGCGAGCGCGAGGTAGAGCTTGGCCTTGCCGGCGTCCTGGCGGACCTTGGCGGCCAACGCCGCGGTCTCGCCCTCCCACCCGCGCGATTTCTCGCCGGAGATGGCCCCGACGTAGACGTCCATGCGCTGGTCGAGCTGGTCGATGACCGTGTCGAGCTTGGTCTCGAGAATGCCGTCCCATTTGAGGAGCTCCGCCTCGGCCTTCTTCCTGGCGCGCCGCGCGAAGTAGTTCAGGGTCAGCGAGGTGCCGAGCGTCAGCGCGCCGGCGAGGATCATCAGCATCATGCGCCAGAACGCGGCGGCGGCCGCGGCGGCGTCGGCGTCGGAGATCGCGCGCTCGGCGTTGGCCAGGGCCGACTTGGCCGACTGCAGCTGGGACGCCCACGCCGAGGAGCCGAGTTCGTGCTGCTCGCGGGCCTCGCGCAGGGACTGCTTCGCGCTCACGAGGTCGCCCGAGGCGGCGCCGGCGCGCTCGCGGCCCTCGAGGCCGGAGAGGATCTGCTCCTGCGCGGCGATCTGGCCGGCGCCGGCGGCGTGCTCGGCGAGGGCGTTCTGGACGCGGCGGACCTCGGAGACCACGCCCTGCGCGGCGGAGGCGGCTGCGGCAGGGTTGGAGGCCAGGGCGGACTCGGCGCGGGAGAGCGTCTCGCGCATGCCGCGGACGTCGGGGCGGGCCATGTCGCCGTTGGCGCCGGGATGGGCGCGCAGGAAGGCGGCGGAGGCGGTCTCCAATCCGTTCACCTCGCCGCGGGCCGAGGCGATCGAGGCCTTGCCCGCGTCGTAGCTCTTTTCATAGCCGGTCATGGCCGACGTCGCGGCGGAGGCGGCGGACGCGACGGCGGAGGCGAGGCGCGAGGCCTCGGCGTTGTCCTTGGCGGCGAGCTTGCGCTCCGCGCTCGCGAACTGCGCGCGCAGGGCGGCGAGGTCCACGGCGCCGACGGTCGCGGCCGCCGAGGGGTGGGCGCTCTGGAACGCGGAGCGCGCGCGGGCCAGTTCGTCCAGGGCGCCGCGCGCGGAGGCGATCGAGCCCGCGGCGTTGCGGGAGGCGTTCGCGTAGGACGTCTCGAGCATCTGGTCGAGATTCGTGACCGTGTTCTTGATCGCGCCCATCACGTCGCCGCCGGCGCGCATGCGCTCGATGGCGAAGCGGTCGAGCTTGGTCGGATTCTGGTTGTTGGGGCTGACGAACTCGGTCTCGGCGTCGAGGCCGGCGGCGCGCTGCGCCTCGGAGTTCGCGAGGAAGAGCTTGCGCTGCTCCATCGTGAAGACGAGCACGGAGCCGTCCTGCCGCCCGGACGCCGCGTGGACCTGCGAGCCGAAGCCGCTCTTGTTGCGGATGCCCTGGCCGGCGCCGAAATCGACCGCGTCCTTGCCGTGGTGGGTCCGGCCTTCGCCGTCGCGGTACGTCATGCCGGTGTTGCTCTGGATCAGGATGACGGTCCAGTGCTTGTCGGCCAGCCAGGCCGCGAGCTGGCGCTGCGAGGCGGCGTCGAGGCCGACGTTCGAGCCGATGACGATGACCTTGGTCGAGGGGGTCCACTTGGCGATCGCGTCGTTGATGTCGGAGGCGATGACGACTTCCGCTTGAGTCTGCTGATTGCCGGCCTGGGCCAG
Source organism: uncultured Elusimicrobia bacterium (assembly GCA_964623465.1). GTDB lineage: Bacteria > Elusimicrobiota > Elusimicrobia > UBA1565 > UBA9628 > GWA2-66-18. Next base: position 833 of record CAZURZ010000082.1, on the reverse strand, counting down.
CAGCCCGGCGGGATTGAGGCCGGGAGGCAGGCCGAGCTCGGCGTTCTGCGCGTGGACGGCGGGGGACGCGACGGTCAAGGCGACGGCCATGGTGGCCAGGGCGGCGGCGGACTTCACCGCGCGCCACGCCCGCTTCGGCGCGGAGAGACGGGCGGGGGACTTGATCTCGGAGGCCGTCGCGTCGACGGCTTCGGTTTGGCGGCTGCCGAGCGCGGCGAATTCGGCGGCGATGGTCTGGAGCACGGCGGCGGCGCGCGGCGTGCCGGCGGCCTCGCGGTTCATCGTCCCGGCGGCGGCCTCGAGGCGCAGGACGGCGGCCTCGCCGAGGGCCTTCACGGCTTCGGCGCGGGCGGCGGCGGGGGCGGCCGGGGAGGCGACGAGAGCGCGCGCGTAGGCGGCGGCGGGCGAGGAATTCGTCGCCAGGGCGCGCAGGCCCTCGGGCTTGGCGGCCGCGGCTTCGAGGATGGAGACGACGGGAGCGACCGAGGGAGCCAAGGACGCCGTGAGGGCGGCCGAAGCGGCGGGCAACGCGGGAAGCGAGGAGGGGGCCGAGGGGGCGCTCAGTCCGGCGGCGCCGGTCGGGGAAACCCGGGCGCGCCCGGCGGAGGCACCTTCCTGCATCTGGGCGACGGCCGGGGCGGCCGTCAGGATAAGGGTGATATAAAGGGAAAGAGCGGTTTTGATCATGTCTTTGAGTATACCCTCGGGTTTGTAATTGCGGATGAGTCCTCGGGGGAAGGAGCGTCCGGAAAAGGGGTCTATGAAATCTTGGGCCCTGACGTTCGGGGCTTAGGCCCTAAGTCTGGGCCCTGGACGCCCCATGGTCCCATTCG
>CAZURZ010000081.1:1544-9121 GCA_964623465.1 uncultured Elusimicrobia bacterium | reverse complement strand
CGCAGGACAGGATTTCATTGTCCTTGTTGTGCGCGGAGAAGGCCTTGGGCAGGCCGTCGGAGACCTGGATCTCGACCTTGAGCTTGCCGCCGTGCTGGAGCGGCACCCAGTTGGAGAGCTTGCCGCCCTTGCGCAGCTCGTCGAGCTTGCGCGAGATGAAGCGCGCCGAGCGGCCGCGCTCGTCGTTGCTGCGCTTGAACGTGTCGAGCTCCTCGATGACGGTCAAGGGCAGGACGACGCGCGAGCCCTCGAAGGAGAAGATGGACATCGGGTCGTGAAGGATAACGTTGGTGTCGAGCACGAACGTCTTCATGCGAGGACCTCCTCACGGTCGAACGGCGGCACGAACAGCCGGAACGCCTCGTTTCCGAGGAAAATTCCTTCCCGCGTCAGCATCCAAAGCCCGTTGCGTTCGGAGACGAGGCCCCGCCTCTTTAATACGCTCCACTCCGGCGCGAACATTTGGCGCAAGTTCGCAGAGGGCTCGAATCCTTCCACCAGACGCAGGCCGAGCAGAGCTTCTTCTCCCGCCGCCTCCCGTCCGGTCGGCGTCTCAACCTCGGAGAAGTCGAGGCGCCCATTCTCCACGGCCTCGAGATACGGCTTCAAACGGTGCTCGTTGGACGCGCGGCGGCCTCCGATGAACGAGGCGGCCGAGGCGCCGAGGCCGACGTACTCGCCGCGCTCCCAGTAGTTGAGATTGTGGATCGAGCGGCGGCCCGGCTTGGCGAAGTTGGAGATCTCGTAGTGCTCGAGCCCGGCCTGGGCCAGGCGCGAGAGCGCCAGCTCGAACATCTCGCGGCCGAGGACGGAATCCTCCTCGACGCCGCGCTTGGCGAAGAGGGTCCGGTCCTCCACCTGCAGCCCGTACAGGGAGATGTGCTCGGGGTCGAGCGCCAGCACGAAGTCGAGCGTCGCCTTCAGGCTGTCGAGCGACTGGCCGGGCAGGCCGTACATGAGATCGACGGACAGCGCGGGAATGCCCGCCCGGCGCGCGGCCAGGAACGACTCCTTGAACTCGGCGGCGGTGTGATGCCGGCCGATCGCGGGCAGCAGGGCGTCGTCCGCGGTCTGCAGGCCGATCGAGAGGCGCGTCACGCCGCGCGCGACGAGCACGTCGAGCTTGTCGGCGGAGAGGCTCTCGGGATTGCCCTCGAACGTCGACTCCCTGAACTTGGGACCGGGATACGCGCGCTTCATCGCCGCGAAGAACGCGTCGATCTGCGCGGCGCTCAACTCGGAAGGCGTGCCCCCCCCCACGTACAGCGTCTCGGGGGCGATCGCCGGATGAAGCGCCGCCTCAGCCTCCAGCGCGGCGAGGTAGCGGTCGGCCAGGGCGCTCTGCCCGGAATAGGCGGCGAAGTCGCAGTAGAAGCACTTCACCGAGCAGAACGGGATGTGGGCGTATAAGCCGGTCAATTCCCTCGGATTTTCCTATATTTCGCCGACGGGCGCAAGCCGCCGAAGGGGCCCCGCCGGGGTGGGTCCAACGACCCCTGGCGGGAACCCCGCCGAGGGCCTATCCTTCCTCTTATGCGGCCCCTCTGGCTGATCGCCCTCGTCCTCTGCGCCGTCCCCGCCCGCGCCGGCGTCGCCGTTTCCGCCGAGGCGGGCGCCGAAGCCTCGGTCCCGCGGATATCGCTGCGGACCACCCTGAGCCCGGCGCCGGCCGCCGGCCTCGCCGCCACGCTCAATCCGTCGCTGAACGCCGCCCTCTCGCCCGCGCTCGCCGCGCCCGCGCCCGCTCCGCAGGCTCTGCCGGCCTCGGCGATCCCCTCCCGGAACGCCGAGGCGATCGCGCCGGCCGCCCTGTCCGCCCGGCCGCCGGCCCTCGCCGCCTCGGCCTCCGAAGACCCGGGAACCGGCCCCGAGTCCGCGAGGCTCCCCGCCGCGGAGAAGGGCGCGCCGAGCTTCAAGACGCGCATCCTCGGCATGCTCCGGAGCATGGCCGATCCTTTCGGGAGCAAGCCGGCCCCGGAAGCCCCCCCGGCCGATGAGGCCGAGCGGCTCGACCGCGAGTTCAAGCCCGACGCGCTGTGGGCGGAGATCGCTCCCGCCGCGCGCGCCGAGATCGAAGGACTGCGCGCGCGCAAGCTCTCCAAGGCCGAGCTGTCCGCGTACGTGAAGCAGGAGGCGGACGCCGCGATCGAACGGATAAAGAAGGCGCGCGGCGTCGCCAACATCGGCTTCCACTACAACCTGCACGGCGGCCGCCGCGAGGACTACGTCGGGACGGGCATCCGCGCGACGATGGGCGACATCGCCCTGCGCTACTCGATGCACGGCGACACCAACCACAAGGTCTACTTCTTCCAGAGCGCCGAGCACGGCGGCCACGGCCCTCTCGACGCGACCCACGGCGAGCACATCTTCATCAAGACCCGCATGGGCTACGTCCTCAACCTCTTCGACCTCGGCCATCCGTCGCTGGAGGCCGCGCGCGCCGACGGACGGATCAAGAACTTCTCCTCCATCTCGATGGACTTCCACGGCATGAAGGGCGTCCCGTACGAGGCGTATCTCGCCCCGCCCGTCGAGGTGTTCAGCAGGACCGCGAAGAAGATCGGCCTGCGCAGGCTCTCGTGGGACGAAGAGACCTTGGCCACCGCGCGCTTCCTCGAGGCGGCGGCGGCCGCCGGCGGCGACAAGGTCCCCGGCGGCAAGTCCGCCCCGGCCGAGGCCCTCGCCGAAGGCGCCCGCGCCCGCTCGTTCGCCGCGGCGAAGGCGGGCCCCAAGGACCGGATCGTCCCCCAGTTCGCGCTGGTCGACGACGCCTACTTCTACCACGGCACGACGCTCGACGACCTCGCCGCGATCGTCGCCGCGTACGGCGTCATGAAAGCGGACGTGTCCCAGTTCTCCCTGAGAGCGCGGGACTCCGTCGAGTACGCCGCCGACCGCGCGCGCCGGCTCGGGCGCAAGGACAATCCGCAGGTCCTGCTCCAGTTCGAGACCGCCGTCCTCTCCCCCTACGTGAGCGGCAAGCAGTTCCAGGCCGCGCTGGCCATGACCGACCGCGGCATGCCGCCGGTGCACGCCGCCTACGCCGCCGCCGAGAAGCCCGTGCCGCTCTCCCTGATGACGGCCGCGTCCAAAACGACTATCCTCTCCTGGATGCGCGCGAACAACGATCACCGCCTGGCCGCCTTCGAAGCCGCCCTTCGATGAGCGCCGTCCACCGCGCGGGCTTCGTCGCCTTGGCCGGCCGTCCCAACGCGGGCAAGTCCACCCTCCTCAACGCCCTGCTGAAGTTCAAGCTCTCCATCGTCTCGCCCAAGCCGCAGACCACGCGCCACCGCGTCCTGGGCATCCTCGAGGGCGAGGGCTTCCAGGCCTGCCTGCTCGACACGCCGGGCCTCATCGACGCGCCCTCCGACCATCTCCAGAAGGCCCTGCGCACCGAGACGACCCGCGCCCTGCGGGACGACTCCGATTTCATCGTCTATCTCGTCGACGCGACCGACGCCGATCCGAACAGGATCGGCGAGACCCACCTGCGCGAGGGCGTGCCGGTGATCCTCGTCCTCAACAAATGCGACCGTCCCGAGGCGGCCAAGCGCCTCGACGCCGTCGAGGCCGCCTACGCCGCGGCGACCAAGGCGGTGAAGACGTTCAGGATCTCCGCCCTCAAGGGCGACGGCGTCGACGCCCTGCGCGCCGAGATCGCCTCCCGCCTCCCGGAGAGCGAGCCCTTCTACGAGAAGGGCCAGCTCTCCGACCGCTGGGAGCGTTTTTTCGCGGCCGAGATAGTTCGAGAACAGGTCTTCGACCTCTACCACGACGAGATCCCCCACGCGACCGCCGTGGTGGTCGACGCCTTCCGCGAGATCCCCGGCCGGCCCGACGAGGTGTTCGCCACGCTCTACGTGGAGCGCGACGGGCAGAAGGGCATCCTGATCGGCAAGGGCGGCAAGGACCTCAACCGCCTGCGCGAGCGCTCCGAGGCCATGATCGAGAAGTTCCTCGGCCGCGAGGCGACCCTCGAGATCTGGATCAAGGTCCGCAAGGACTGGCGCAAGGACCCGAAATCTCTGCAGGAGTTCGGCTACTCGAGCTGACGCCGGTCAGAACGCCTGCCCCGGCGCGCGGAAGCGCGGCAAGGCCGTGAAGCCTTCCTCGCGCAGTTCCATGGCGTTCCCCGCCGGATACGCCATGAAGCTCAAGCGCGGGAACTCCAGGTTGAACATGTGGTTCGTGGAGAGCTGGCGCGCCAGCGCGTACGGATGTATGTCGGCGTCGGGAACGGAGTCGGTGGGCGTCTCGAGCGAGCTCTTCTGCACTCGCCGGATGTTGAGGTAGTAGCGCTTTCCGGCCTTCAGCGCGTAACGGTAGCGGGTGGTCCCCGCCGCCCCCGCCTGCCCCTCCAGCCCGGAGGTGGCGAGCGCCAGATAGTTCGAAAAGTCGCCCTGGACTCCCACGACCGCGCGGCGCGAGAAGTCGCCCTCGCACTCCGAGATCGAGACCTGATAGCCCTGCGGATTGTTCGAATTGATCGTGTAGGACGTCATGAAGGTCCGCCCTTTCATCTTCGGATCGATCTCGAAGGGGATGCTCATGTCGAAGGCGTGGTATTGGGGGCTCATCGAGACGATCGGCACCAAAGTCTGCGGCGTGCCGGGACCGTACTCGCCGCCCGCCGCGACGCCCGTGTAGACCGACATGGTGTTGCGGCCGGCCTCGTCCTGATAGCCGCCCGGCACGGGACACGGGGTGTCCGCGCGGAAGTCGCAGCGCTCCATGAAGTCCGCGATCTCGCCGATCTTGACCACCGTCGGATAGCGATAGTGCTTGAGGGTCGCCTCGGAGCGGCAGGCGCCTTCCTTGCAGTACGAGGCGACATCGGACGACTTGTAGGTCCGGACCTTCCTGGGGACCGGCGGGCAGGCTCCCCCTCCGCCGCCCGAGCCGCGCGTGGACGCGGACGCGGCGGCCGCCGGCTCGCGATGAACCGGCTGAGTCTCGCGCCGGGGCCTGGACGGCTCCTGTCTCTGCGGCTCATCCTCCTGCGCCGGCGGCGCCGCGGCGGGCGCGGCCGACTGCGTCCGGTAATTCGAATTGGAGCGGAAAACGGGCGCGGAGTAGGCCTTCGGGGCGGGGCGCGCCGGAGCGGCCGCGCCGTCGTTGGGTTCGGCCGCCGTCGTCGCGGTCTCGGCCTCTTCCTGCTCGTCCCCCTCCTCTTCGGCGAAAGCCGCCGGGGACCCGAGCAGCAGCGCGATCATCAGCAAGGCGGAGCGGGTGTTCATGCGCACAGGTTACCCTCTCCGCCGTTTCGAACGCAAGCGTCTGAGCGCGAATTTACCCGATTTTTACGGGACGCTTGGGCGCGTGTACGACACCATCGTGACGCCCACGATGATGACCGCCACGCCGGCCCACCGCCACCAGACGATCGTCTCCCCCAGCCACCAGCGGGAGATGAGCACGCCGAAGACGAAGCTCAGCGCAGTCAGCGGCTGGACGTAGCTCAGGTCCGCCCAGGACAGGGACCACGAGAAGAGGACGAAGAACACGGTCGTCAACGCGACGCCGGCCAGCACCCACGGATTGAGGAAGTGCGGCAGGGCCTTCCAAAAGCCGAGCGCGGAGGCGTCGCCCATCTGCTTCATGCCCTTGGCGATGAAGGCCTCGCCGACGGCGGCGCACAGGGCGGCGATCGTGATCACGACGAGGGTCTTCATAAGCCCATGATCCAGCGCCACTGCTCGGCCGAGGCCGCGACCGAAGCCGCGGTCTTGCGGTTGAACATCGTCTTGGCGGCGGCGACGAGGCGCCCCTTGCCCGCCAGCGCGAGGCCGTCGCTGAGCGCGACCGCCGCGTGCTGCATGACGCTCGGATCGCGCATGCAGTCGATCATGCACTTCTGGCAGCCGTCGCGCACCCGCTTCGACGAATCGAAATCGAAGATCGAGCCGATCGGCTTCTCCCAGTGGTGGCAGCGCCAGATCTGGAGCTCCCAGTCCATGTAGAAGTACTTGTAGCCCGCGAGGCAGTCGAAGGACTGGGGCCGCCCCTGGAGCAGGCTGCGCATGTCCTCGATCGACGCCGAGGGATTGACCACCGTGAAGCGCCGGCGCAGGGAGTCGACCGCGCGGAACGCCGCGTCGAGCTCCTCCTGCGTCAGGTCGACCAGATTCGAGTCTCGGTAGCCGAGGAAGCTCGAGCCGAGGTGGACGAGCGGGTAGGAGAAGGTCACCGCGCCGAAGCCCAGGCCCTTCAGGAACTCCGGCAGCTTCTCGTAATCCTTGATGAGGCGGCTCATCGTGACCGACGCCGTGCTCTGCACGCCCAGGCGCGCGAACTCGGCGTTGGCCGCCTTGATGCGCTCGAGCACCTTGGGCAGGCCGCGGTTGGCCTCGTGGGACGCCGCGTCGTGGCTGTCGATGGAGATGAACACGCTCGAGACCCCGTTCTCCTTCAGCTTGCGGCAGGCGTCGGGGTTCAGCAGCGAGCCGTTCGTCACGAGCAGCACCGTCATGCCGATCGAGGCGGCGTGCGCGCAGATCTCGTGGAAGTGCGGGTGCATCATCGGCTCGCCGCCGGTGACGATCAGGTAATGGACGCCGTTGGCGTAGAGGATCTCGGCGGCCTTCTTGGAGCCCTCCAGATCGGCGAACTTCCAGTCCGGACGGGGCAGGGCGTCGCGGTTGAAGTTGCAGAACCCGCACGCCGCGTTGCAGGCGTTGTTGATCGGGAAGATGCACTGGCCGGGGCCGCCGTCGGTCAGGATGAGGCGGAGCGTCTCGGATAGGGGAGCGGGCACGAGCTATTATAGCGGAAGATTTCGTACTATCTCCCCCGAAATGACCACCAAGACCTCCGAACCCAAGGCCAAGCCTCGTCCCGCCGGCAAGACCGCGGACGAGATGGGCAAGCAGCAGCGCGAAATTTCCGTATCGGAATTCTTCACCAAAAACCGGCACCTGCTCGGTTTCGACAATCCCCGCAAGGCGCTGCTGACCGCGGTCCGCGAAGCCGTCGACAACGCCCTCGACGCCTCGGAAGAGGCCGGCCTCCTCCCCGACATCGTCGTCAAGCTCGAGCCCGTCGCCGTCGGCGACGGCCCCGTCCCCGCCGCCTCCCAGGCCACGCGCTTCCGCGTCACGGTCATCGACCACGGCCCCGGCATCGTGCGCGACCAGATCCCGAAGATCTTCGCCAAGCTCCTGTACGGCTCCAAGTTCCACCGCCTGCGCATGAGCCGCGGCCAGCAGGGCATCGGCATCTCCGCCGCCGGCATGTACGGCCAGCTCACCACCGGCAAGCCGGTCAAGATCATCTCGCGCACGAGCGAGAAGCAGCCCGCGCACTACTTCGAGGTCCAGATCGACACGAAGAAGAACGAGCCGCTCATCCTCGAGAAGAAGCAGATCGAGTGGGAGCGCCACCGCGGCACCCAGGTCACCATCGAGATGGAGGGCCGCCACCAGAAGGGGCGCGCGTCGGTCGACGAGTACATGGAGCTCTCGGCGATTTCCAATCCGCATGCCCAATTCACGTATCACTCGCCCGAGGGCGAGACCAAGGTGTACCCGCGCACCATCCAGCACAACCCCGAGCCGCCCAAGGAGATCAAGCCG
>CAZURZ010000081.1:0-1534 GCA_964623465.1 uncultured Elusimicrobia bacterium | reverse complement strand
TGCTGCTGACGATGCTCCAGGACACCAAGAGCCACTGGCTCTCCGGCTTCCTGTCGGGCGACTTCTCGCGCGTCTCCACCGAGACCGCCGAGCAGATCTGCAAGGCCGCGGGCTTGTCGCCCAAAAAGCGCCCGCGCGACGTCGTCGGCCAGGACGGCGAGAAGCTGTTCAAGGCGCTGCAGGAGGCCAAGCTCATGGCCCCGCCGACGAACTGCCTCTCCCCGATCGGCGAGAAGGCCATTCTCTCCGGCCTTTACAAGCAGATCAAAGGGACGTTCTACACCGCCGTGACGCGCTCCCCCGCCGTCTACCGCGGCAACCCCTTCATCATCGAGGCCGGCCTGGCCTGGGGCCGCGGCCCGGAGGCCGAGAAGGCCGAGGCCGAGGCCGCCCCGAAGGCGCCGCTCGCCGAGGGCGAGGCCGACGCCTCCGCCGAGAACGAGCTCGCGCGCGTGATGCGCTTCGCCAACCGCGTGCCGCTCCAGTACCAGCAGGCCGCCTGCTCGACCTACAAGTCCGTCCTCGAGACAACCTGGAAGAACTACGGCATCGGCCAGTCGCGCGGCGCGCCCCCGCAGGGCCCCATGGTCATCTTCGTGCACATGGCCTCCGTCTGGGTCCCCTTCACCTCCGAGTCCAAGGAGGCGATCGCCGACTACGACGAGATCAAGAAGGAGATCAACCTCGCCCTGCGCGAGGCCGGCCGGCGCCTGGGCGTCTTCATCAAGCGCCGCGACCGCGCGCACGCCGAGTACAAGCGCCGCAACGTCTTCGAGCTCTACATCGACGAGGTCGTCGGCGCGTGCAAGCGCCTCAAAGGCGGCAAGCTCGCCGAGGCCAAGCTCCGCAAGGAGCTCACCGAGATGGCCAAGAAGCTCACCGGCGGCGACAAGACCGACCAGCTCGTCGACGACAAGGCCGCGCCGCACGGCCTGCCGCACTCCATCATCGTGACCGCCGAGGGCGTCGAGGGCGAGGTGCCCGTCGAAGGGCCCGTGGCCGTCGAGGAGGCCGCGGCCCCCGGCGCGCCCGGCTCCGAGCCGGACGAGACCGTGAAGGCCGAGGCGAAGAAAGAGGCCAAGAGCGCCAAGAAGGCGCCGAAGGCGGGCAAGGCCGCGCCGAAGAAGAAGACCAAGCCCGCGAAGAAGGGCAAGAGATAACTCATGGCCAAAACACCTCACGTCGAGAAGAAGCTGGTCGGCCTCGCCGATCTCGTCATCGCCTCCGCGGCGAAGAGAAAGGACCCCGCGATCCCGATCCCCGTGCGCGCGCTGTCCAACGTGAAGTTCAACGAGAAGCGCGGCATCATCGAGATGGGCTCGTCCAAGCAGATGCGCACGTTCTTCAACATGGCCATGGCCAAGAAGTTCATGCAGACCATGCTGGTGGCCGACGCCCTCAACGAGCTGCAGAAGGCGGAGCTGACCACCTCGCTGCGCGAAATCTACTATCGAACGAAGCACACGATGGGCGACTCGCACGAGAACACCTTCGACGACCAGGCCGAGAGCGACCCGGTCATCGAGGACCTCGA
>CAZURZ010000080.1:0-9567 GCA_964623465.1 uncultured Elusimicrobia bacterium | reverse complement strand
TCCTGATGGTCGAGGCCGAACGCCGCGGCTGCCTCGCGCGAATAGGGCGCCTCGGACCACTCGCTCTCCGCGAAGGCGATCGAGAAGGACTTGAGGCCGGGCCGCCGCCGCGCGGCGAAGGCGGCCAGCGCGGTCGAATCCACGCCGCCGCTCAAGAAAACCGAGACGGGAACGTCCGACACCAGATGCTCGCCGATGACCTCGTCGAGGATGCCCCTCAGCCGCTCGACGGCCTCCTCGCGGCGCGGCGCGGGGAGGCCCGCGGCGGCGAAGGCCGGGCGCCAGTAGGCCGTGGGCCCGCTCACGCGCCCGTCCGCGCTGACCACGAGAAAGCGGCCGGCCTGCAGGGACTTCACGTCCGCGATCGCCGTGCCCGGACCCTGCACCGCGCCGTAGGACAAGTAGCCGGCCAAGCCCTCCGGATCCGCCTTACGCGCGGCCAGCCCCGCGTTCAGCAGAGCCCTCACCTCGGAGGCGAACGCGAAGGTTCCGTCCGGCGCGGACGTCCAATACAAGGGCTTGATGCCGAGCGGATCCACCGCCAGCAGCAGCTCCCGGCGCCCGGCGTCCCACAGCGCGAAGGCGAACATCCCTTGAACCGCGTCCAGCGCGGCCCGCCCGCGCCGCGCGTAGACGCGCAGCAGCACCTCGGTATCGCTTTGCGAACGGAAGACTTCGCCCTGCGCCTCGAGCTCCGTCCGCAGGGCCTTGTAGTTGTAGATCTCGCCGTTGAAGACCACCCAATTGCCCGTGGCGGGGTCGCGCATGGGCTGGCGTCCCCCCTCGCTCAAATCGATGATCGCCAGACGCCGGTGGGCCAGCGCGAGGCGCCGTCCTTCGCCGACGTCGAACGCCTCCGCGCCCTCGCCGTCCGGCCCGCGGTGCGCCAGAGCCCCGGCCAGACGCCTCAACGCCTCGGGCTCGTCCGCGCGCGGCCGCCCCAAGAAGCCCGCGATCCCGCACATCAGCGCGGCCTCCGCGCCCAGGCGAGGGCCCAGGCCCGCGCGGCGTTCGCCAAATCTCCGCCGCCGGCCAGCCTGCGCCACGGCCAGGCGGGGTCGAGCCAGGTGGCGCGCGCCAGGGCGGCCGCGGCGGCCGCCGGCCTTCCTTCCGCCCCCGCCGTGCGCGCCTGCCGCCGGGCCAGACGCGAACGGAACGCCGCGGGCAGGCGGCTGGAACGGTACCAGCGGCGGAACTCCTCCGCGAACGCGTCCGCGCCTGGCCCGTCCAGCGGGTCGGCGGCGATTTCGGCGCGCAAGACGGCGCATACGAAGCCCAGCACGCAGAATTCGAACTGCTCCCCTCCCTCGCCGCTGGCCGTCACCGAGGAATTGGAGACGGTCAGGCGCACCAAAAGTTCCGGAAGGCTGGCCAAGCGGCCCCGTTCGGATAGCCGGCGCAGCAGGTCGTAGTCCTGCGCCTTGGCGAAGGCCGCGCGGTAGCCGCCCGCCGCCTCCAGCGCCGAACGTCGGACCATCAAGGTCGAGTGCGGAATCGGGGTGAGCAGGGCGTCCAGTTCGGCGACCAGACCGGGATGATCCGTGGGGAACGCCTTCACGCCAAGCGGAACCCCGGCCTCCGAACGCAGTTCCACCGCGCAGCCCACGGCCGCCAGACCGGGGTCCCGCTCCAGCGCCTCGACCTGGCGCGAGAGCCGCTCCGGGAGGCACTCGTCATCGGCGTCGAGGCGCGCGATGAATCGGCCCCGCGCTTCGGCGCAGCCCCGTCGCAGCGCAGCGGTCAGCCCGGCCGCGTCCTGGCGCACGACGCGCACGCGGTCGTCGGCGAAGTCCGTCGCGGCGACCGCGACGCGGGATCCGTCGTCCACCAGCACGCACTCCCAATCAGCGAGCGTCTGCGAGGAAAGGCTCTTCACGGCCGCCGCCAGGCCATGCCCCGCGTCCCGCGCCGAGAGGACGGCCGTCACCTCGGGTCCGCTCAACGCTTCCTCCGCCGGTATAGTCGAGACTGACCGTCCTCGACCGCGAGCTCCCAGGCGGGATCCTTCTCGACGCGGGCGTAGTAATGCTCCGGCCGCGTCCGGAAATCCTCGTAGGTCTCCGCCCAGCCGGCGATGTCGCTGCGCGAACGGTCGATGAGAACGTGATCGATGCCTTCATCGAGACTCGGGAAGACGGCCATGCGCTTGCGGTCGTAGAGCAGCGGGAGGAGGTGCTGCGGGGCGGATATCGCCGCGTCCTTAGGCACGAGTGCCGCGACTCTGGCTGCGGCGAGCGCGCCAGGTGTCGGACGGTACTGCGAGCGGTGATAGCTTGTCGAGCGAAAAATCCCCACTTTATAGCTCTCATCCCAATACTGGCGCGAAATCGGTGAGGGACCAAAAAAAATCGCCGTACTCAGCGACGCACAGAACACACCCCATGACAGATAATCCGCTGTATCAGGTGCACTATGACCAAAACGGCTGATTCCCCGGATCGCCGCGAAAAAAAAGATAGGAATAGCAGGTGTAAGGTAATAGAGCGTGAAGCTGTAGTTCGTAACAGAATCGCTCATAAATGTCGCGACTAACGTGGGCAACGCCGCCAGCAGAATGCTTGGCGAGGCCAGGGGCAATAGCGCTAGCGGGAGAATGTACATCATGAAATTGCCAAGCCGTGGGAGCGAGCACATTTTGGCTAAGAAGCTGAGGGGGCTAGCCAGGACAGACAGAACAATTTCACCAGTGCTAGAACCCCAACTTGAATAATTCGCGATGAACACGAGGCTCCCATCTGCACGGAATGAAGGAATAATCAGCTTCAGCGTGATGATCACATAGGCCAAACCGCACAGTACAGTAAATGCACCCCGCACTCGCCAGCCACGAATAAATAGTGATGCGCCCACTCCGATTATCGCGAGTGCCACATCCTCTCTGATAAGTAACGCTGCAACTAGTACGATGACATATGGGCGATAATCCCTTCTCTCTGAGAAGTAGAGCACACTCGCGACAAACGGCAATGAAGGCTCCAAAAATGAGGGGCCGTACAATGCAACGTAATGCACCGTTGGATAAAGACAATACGCTCCAGTGATTGCGCATGCAGCTTGGAGGCTCAGGCGCTCACGCGCGATTAACCAAATAGGTATAGCCGCCGAGAAGACGAGTGCTACCTGCAAAAGCGCCACAGTCGACTGCGATGGATGAAGATAAAAAGGGGCAGCGTAGAGCAGGTAGACCATGGGTGTGAAGTGCGCAGCAAACCAGTGTCCACCTGCGTGATAGCCTGCCGACATTGGGCTGGTAAGTCCGTAGCCATTGACTACTCGCCACAATAACTCCAACACAGTCGCCCGGTCGGCATAGAAGTGGAGCGCGGCTGCTTTACCATTTTGCATTCCAATGAGCGCCGCAATCCCGCTAGCAGCCAGAATGGAAAGCAATGTAAAAGCGCGCCCCTCCGTTAAAACACGAGAGCGCACTATTGCCAACGCACCGAGTGGCGACGCCAACAGCGTCACTATGCACCACAAAACATACTGATACGCCAAGCGGATCACCTCGCAATTCCCCTGATCCGCAAACTCATTCCCTCAATCAACACAATCACAATCTCGCATCGTTATTACACATTGAGAGTCAATTCTTGACGGTGCATGATGAATGCGCATCTGATAGTCAAAATCCCAGCACATCATATCGCCCTGGCGACTAAGACGATCTTATGTCGGCGCGAAAAGATGCCGGCAATAGCCTCGAAAATTCTCAACCCGTGCTTGACTATGTGCGGGACGTTTAAACGCTCCGGGGACTCGCATTCATCGTGGATATGCACTACCTCAAATCGATAACGCCGTACCAGATGAGATAGTGTCCCTCTACTAAATGATGTGACGTGTTCAAAAGAGTAAAACCAATACAATGGGCATTCGATAGTGCCGAATGAGGCCTTATAAATGAGCTTGGCCAGCGTACGCATCCAGGCTTCCTCAGTGGGAGTACGCAGTAGAAGGACGCCGCCAGGCTTCAGTATTCGACGAATCTCCTCCATCAGCGTCTTGTAGCTGGGTATGTGTTCGATAACGTCAAGCATCGTTATGACGTCGAAACTTGCCTCTGGGAACGCATGGGCCTCAAGCGGGCCCAAGTGGGCATCCAGAGCAAACTCACTTCGCGCGTACTCAACCATATCCGCACTAACATCCGTACCCACAACCTCAAAGCCTTCCCTGCGTGCGACATCAAGGAAGACTCCGGTTGCGCACCCCACATCGAGCAGTCGCTTGCCTAAGGCGAAACGCCGAATGACTGAAAGGCTTTCTCGAAATTGTTGAATGACTGGCGAATTCGCATCGTAACCCCTTAAGCAGTCGCGATAGTAATCCCTATACCACTCTTGTGACTGCAGGTGACGCTCGCCGAGATAAGCCTCCATCGTATACAGCTTAGGCAGATCTTCATCCTTTACTGGATTATTCCCAATGTAAATCAAAGAGCAGTCGAGACACTCCAATGCGACCAGCCCGTTCCCCGCAAGACGCAAGTGTTCGCGCACATTTCCGGAGCCGCACAAATTACATGGCCTTGGCTGCATAAGGGTCACTCTATCGCAACATAATTCCGTCGCCGATGTACGAGCGCCGGATGTCGAGGTGGTAGTCCTGCGGCCGGTGATTGGCGACGCGACCGCTCAGCAGGCGCTGGACCATGTCCTTGTAGATGCGCTCGGATGCCTTGCCGTCGCCCAGGCCGTGCTTCCACTTGCGGCCGCGCAGGTAGTCCAGCTTGGCGAAGACGGTCTTGGCCGGGTACCTCTTCGGCTCAGTGGGGTCGAATTTGACGCTCGTGCGCGCGTCGTAGGTCTGGGGACGCTCCGTGGCGCGGCGCATCTGGACGGAAGGCACCCCCAGCACGGCGGTCTCCTCGACCACCGTGCCGGAGTCGGTGATCACGCCGGCCGACCGCGTCATGAGGACCAGGAACTCGTGGTAGCCCACGGGGTCCACCATGATCACGTTCTTGGGCACCTTGAAGCCGTACTCCTGGAGCACCTTCTGGGTGCGGTAGGAGGCCGGGAAGTAGACCTTGCGCGGCGCGGCGGCCACCAGGTCCAGGATGTTCTTGAAGGATGACTTGATGTGCACGTTCTCGCGGCGATGGCAGGTCATCGCGTAGAAGTTCCCCTCCTCGATGCCGCGCGAGGCGAAGAACTCGGGAGTCGCCATGCGATCGAAGAAGGCCTTCTTGTCGAAGTAGTGCTTTTGGAGCACGTCGACGATCGGGTTGGTGACCACCATGATCGCCTTGGGGTTGATGCCCTCGTCCACGCCCTGCTTCTTGTACTCGGGGTAGTAGGTGTAGATCAGGTCCGAGAGGTGGTCGATCACGCCGCGGTACTTCTCCTCGGGCATGCGCCAGTCGTAGGAGCGCATGCAGCCCTCGAAGTGCACGATCGGGATGTTGAGCTGGGCCGCGGCGAGGCAGGAGATTACGGTGTTCGTGTCGCCCAGGTACATCGCCGCGTCCGGCTTGAGGCGCGCGAGCACGGGATACAGCTTGGAGATGATCGAGGAGCTGACCTCGGCGTCGTTGGCGCCGCGCGCGTTGAGCTCGATCTCCGGCGGCTTCACGCCGAGCTCGCGGAAGAAGACGTCCTTGAGGTTGTCCGAGTAGTGCTGGCCGGACCAGATGAAGGTGACCTCGACCCGCGGGTCCTTGCGGATCATGTTGAGGAAGAGGCTGGCGCGGATCACATCCGGGCGGATGCCGAGGATGATGGCGAGCTTAGGCTTGCGGCTGGGCATGTCGTTCTCCTTGGACCATCGCCCTCACGGCGACGGCCATCGTGGTCGGGCCGCCGACCAGGTCGGTCAGGTCGGCCCAGCGGGACTTCAAAATTCGGTTGACGGCGGCGCCCGAGACGGCGGGCGCCACCCGCACGCCCGCGCCGAGCGCCTCGTTGAACAGCCCGAGCAGAGCGTGCTTGCTCACGGGCTCGTTGGGACAGAAGTGGCGCACCGGGGCGGACGCGGCGAGGCGGTCGAAGGCGCCCGTCTCGATCACGGCGCGGCACAGGGCGGCGAATTGGACGGTCGTCACGCCGTTCCAGAGCTGGTCGGTATAGCCCTTGGCCGCCGCGCCGCGCTCCAGGCCCTTGAACCACTCGTAGAGGCCGCGCCGTTTCTCCGGGTCGGGGCCCACGATCGAACAGCGTAAAGTCAGCACATGGGGCGCGGCGACTTCGCCGGCGAGCTTGCTGAGGCCGTAGACGTCGACGGGGTCGGGGACGGCGCTCTCATCATAGGGACCCGCCTTGCCGGAAAAGACGCCGTCGGTCGAGATGTGGATGACGCGCGCGCCCGCTCGGGAGGCCGCGCGGGCCAGGGCCCTCGGCACCTCCGTGTTGACGGCCCGCGCCGCCGCTTCGGATTCGGGGTCGCCGTCCTTGATCTCGGGCTTGGTCAGTCCGATCGCGTTGAGCGCGAAATCCGCGCCGCCGTCCTCGCGGAGCAAGGCGTCCAGGCGCGCCTCGGCGTCCTGAGCCAAGGCGTCGAACCAGCCCGGCGCGGAGCGGTCGCGCCGCTGGCTGCGGCGCACGCGCCAGCCCGGGACGCCGGAGAGGCCGCGCCACAGAGCGCCTCCCAGCATGCCCGTGCCGCCGAGGATGAGGACGCGGGGAGCCGCCATCAGGCCCCGAACACCTTCACCTCGGGCAGGGGAACGATGAACTTGCCCCCGTTCTTGAGGTAGTCGGCGCGGCGCTTCTTGACCTCCTCGATGAAGGGCCAGGCGAAGACCAGCGCGTAATCGGGCTTCTTGGCCATCGCCTCGACGTCGGACCAGGGCTTGATCGGGCAGTGCGTGCCCGGGGTCAGATAGCCGTGCTTGGCGGGCGCGTCGTCCACCACGAAGTCCAGGTAGCGGCCGTCGATGCCGCAGTAATTCATGATCGTCGTGGCGCGGCCTGACGCCCCGTAGCCGAT
The DNA here is from genome assembly GCA_964623465.1 of uncultured Elusimicrobia bacterium. GTDB lineage: Bacteria > Elusimicrobiota > Elusimicrobia > UBA1565 > UBA9628 > GWA2-66-18. Next base: position 2,637 of record CAZURZ010000080.1, on the reverse strand, counting down.
GACGCTCTTTCCCTCGGCCTTGAGCTTGTCGAGCAGCGCGAGGAGGTCCGTTTTCGTCTTGGCCACCTTCGCCCCATAGCCCTCGTAGGTCTTGGCGTCGAGCAGGCCCTTGGCCTTCTCCTCGTCGCGCTGTTCCTGCACGGTCGGCGAGACCTGATGCGGGCGCGCGGCCTTGCGCTGCGCGTAGAAGCGCAGGGTGCCCGAGCGCAGCGCGATCTTCTTGACCTCGAAGACCTCCAGGCCGTATTGCCCGAGGAACTTCTCCAGGCAGGCGAGGGTGTAGTAGCTCATGTGCTCGTGGTACATCATGTCGTATTGCATCTCCTCGAGCACCACGCCCAGATAATAAATCTCGAAAACGAACACGCCGCGCTCGCCCAAGACGGCGTCCACGCCGCGCATCACCTCGTGCATGTCGTCGATGTGGGCGAAGGAGAAGCTCGACACCACGGCGTCGGCCTTGCCGTGCTCGGCGACGATCTTCTTCGCCGGGCCCGTGCCGAAGCAGTCGTTGATGGCGACGACGCCGGCGTCCTTGATGGACGCCACCACGTTGGTCGCCGGGTCCACGCCCACGTTGCGCACGCCCTTGGAGGCGAGGTGGCGCAGGAATACGCCGTCGTTGCAGCCGATCTCGACGACCAGAGATTCCTTCGGCTTCACGAAACGCGCGACCATCTCCTCGGCGAACTGGCCGAAGTGGTCGCGCAGGGTCTGGATCGCGGAGGAGAAGTAGAAGTAGTTCTTGAACAGGACCTCGACCGGGATCACGGTGTCCACCTGCACGTTGGTGCAGGAGACGCAGAACTGCATGCCCATCGGGTAGAACTTCTCCTGGGGCACCTGCTCGGGCTTGAGGAAGGCGCCGGCCAACGGGAAGTCGCCGAAGTCGATGAACGTCTTGAGATCCTTTCCGCCGCACAGGCGGCAGGTGGCCAGGGTCTTGTACTGCCCACGGGTCTTGGACAGGGTCTGGGTCGTCATCGGGTCTCCTGGGGCTTCTCTAGATTCAGGACGGGCGGACGCACGGCGCTGAGTATCGCGTACTTCAAGTACTGAGCGAACACCTTCGGGCGGTAGACGAAGCGGGATACGCCTTGGTCCGCCCCCCGGCTCGTCAGGGTGTAGGGCACCTCGGCGTAGGTCTTGGCGACCGCTCCGAGATAGTAAAGCTCTTCCATGATGACGGCGAAAGCCTTCTCTTTCAGGGGCAGACGCACGAGCAGGTCGGTCTTCACGGCGCGGAAGCCGTTGGTGCAGTCGGCGACGGGCAGACGGAAGAGCGCGCGCGACACCGCGTTTCCGAGACGCGAAATCATGACGCGATGGGCGGGCACGCCGCGCATGCCGCCGCCCAATGAGTAGCGGGTCGCCTTGATCACGTCGTAATCGCCGCGCATCTTTTCGACGAAGTCGGGGATGTAGCGCGGATCGGTGGTGAGGTCGGCGTCGAGATAGAGCGCGTAGCCCAGGCCCAGGCGGTGCGCTTCCCGCGCGCCGGTGACGAGCGCGGCGCCGTAGCCGCCGTTCACCTCGTGTTCCACCACGACGAGATCCCTGAACTCGCCCTTGAGGCGGCGCAGGATTTCGCGCGTCCTGTCGCGGCTGCCGTCGTCCACGACGACGACCACGCCCCGCGGATCGGTCGCGGCGGCCGCGGCCGACACCGCGCGGACGCAGCGCTCGGCGTTGGCCTCCTCGTTGAACATCGGGACCACGGCCGCGTAGCCGCGGGCAAGGGCTCCCCGTTCAGCCAAGACGCGCTCCGGCCGGGGCGGCCGTCCCTCGCCGGGCCCGGAAAGCCGTGGGCCCCCACCCGCAAGGCTCGATCTCGGCCGCGCCGACGCTCTTGAGCCAATCGTATACCTCGCGGGTCTCATGGGCGCTCTGATGAGTCGGGGTCACGCTGTCGAACGTATCGAGCAGGCACCAGCGCCAGTCCGGGAGCCGCGCGAACGGAAAGAGGGCCTTGACGGGAAGCCCGATCAGAGGGATGCGGCTCAGGGGATTGAGCGCGAAGGCGGCGAAATACGAATACGCCAGAGGCGGGTATTGCCCAAACAGGGGCTGGAGCGCCCTGAACGCCGCGCGATACGCCCGCACGAGGATCGAATCGTAGTAGCTGCCTTTGGGGTAGACGCAGACCGCCAAGCTTCCGCCCGGTTTCACCGCGCGCGCCATCGCCGCGACTCCCGCGGCGGGATCGGGCGTATGATGCAGGACTCCGATCGAGTACGCGCCGTCCAAGGCGCCGGCGCGCAACGGCGGCCGCAGGGCGTCGGCCTGGCAGATCAACACGCCCGGGTCGTTGCGGAAATTCTCGGCGGCGGCTTCTACGGCCGAGCTGAGGTCCAAGCCGATGGCGCGCCCGCCCTTGGAGCGGACCACGTCGAGGAAGCGCCCGGGGCCGCAGCCGAACTCGGCCATGGTCTGGCCCTGAACGGAAGATTCCCCGCAGATGCGCTCCCACATCCGGCGCGTGTGCCCCCGCATAGGTCCGCTTTCGTTCTCAGCCTCGAACTGCACGCGTTTCCATCGGTTCCACTGGTATCCGAAAGAAGCCGCGTAGGCTCCGCCCTCCACGTAACCGGCGAAGCGCGGAACCCCGCGAACGATCGGATAGCGGGCGCGGGAGGA
>CAZURZ010000079.1:0-9641 GCA_964623465.1 uncultured Elusimicrobia bacterium | reverse complement strand
GATGATGTTGGGGTCCTGGCGCAGGAAGGAGCGCAGGGCGGCGGCGAAGGTCAGGCCGACCTGGTTGTTGATCTGGACCTGGTTGATCCCCATGAGCTGGTACTCGACGGGGTCCTCGGCCGTCATGATATTCGTGTCGGGATTATTGAGGTTCGCGAGCGCGGAGTAGAGGGTGGTCGACTTGCCCGAGCCCGTCGGACCGGTGACGAGGTTGACGCCGTAGGGCGACTCCATCGCCTTCTTGAAGATGGCCATCGGCTCGGGCTCGAAGCCGAGCTGGGTCATGTTGACGCGCAGGCCGGAGGAGTCCAGGATGCGCATGACGATCTTCTCGCCGGGCGCGCACGGCAGCACCGAAACGCGCATGTCGATTTCCTTGCCCTCGATCTTCAGCTTCAAGCGGCCGTCCTGGGGGACGCGCTTTTCCGCGATATTGAGGTTCGACATGATCTTGATGCGGGCGCAGATCGCGCCGTGGAACTTCTTCGGCGGCGCCGGCTGCTCGTGGAGCACGCCGTCGATGCGGTAGCGGATGCGCAGCTCCTTCGCGAACGCCTCGATGTGGATGTCGGAGGCGTGGGCTTTCACCGCGCCGGCCATGATCAGGTTGACCATCTTGATCACGGGCGCGTCTTCGGCCTCCTTTTCGAGGCCGGCCTCGGTGCCCTGGGCCTTCTCCTCGACGTGCTCGATGCCGTCCGCCGCGGCCTCGTCGACCTCGGACTTCTTGACGATGTCCTCGAGCGCTTCCTGGGAGGTCGCCTGCTTGTAGTACTTCTCGTGCGCGGCGATGATCTCGGCCTCGGAGGCGAGGCAGCCGACCACGTCGCAGCCGAGCTGCATCTTCAGGTCGTCGAGCACCATCACGTCGAGGGGATCCGCGATCGCGACGGTGAGGCGGTCCTTGGTCTTGTTGAAGGGCATCAGCATCTTCTGACGCGCCACGACCTCGGGAACGGCGGCCACCGCCTCCTCGGAGATCTCGCCGATGTCGGCGAGCGAGACGTAGGAAATGCCGGTCTTCTCGGCCAGGAATTGGAGGAGCTTCTCCTCCTCGATGAAGCCCTTTTCCAGAAGCACGGAGCCCAGCTTCTCGCCGCCCTTCTTCTGCATCTCGAGGGCTTCTTTGAGCTGATCGGCCTTGAGCAGCTTCTCCTCGACGAGGAGATCCGCCAGGCGCCTGGACAGTCCGAGAGAGATGACGTGTGTGGCGGGCATTCCCTTATAGGTTAGGGTCCGGGTCCATTCTTGTCAAGGCCGCGCCCGGAAGGGGCATATTAATAAGAAGTGAACGCGGCGCGATCAAATCCCGGAATTGATGGTGTCGGAGCCGAAGCGGCCGTCATCCTCGGCCGGCGGGCGCAGCTCTCCGGAATCCGGCAGGGGCAGGAGCGGAACTTCCTTGGGCTCCTCGACCGCCGGGCGGCGTTTGACGGCCTTCTTCTTGGCCGGTTTGGGCTTCTTCTTGGGCGCCTCGTCCGGAGGAGGCCCGCCCGCGAGCATCTGACGAGCCTCGATGTTCTTGCCGATGACCAGGCCGATGCCGTCGAGCTCGAAGAGGTAGAGCGCGCCGCGCCCGGACCCGCCCGGAGCCGGCACGAAGCGGTACTCGACCAGGATCGTGTTCTCCCCGGTCGTGCTCGCGTTCCACTCCTCCGTGCCCGCGCCGGGGCTCGCCGTGTAGGAGTACTGAAGCCAGCGCCCGACCGTGCCCCGGCCCCCGTCGAGCGGGAAATCCTTGACCGCCGCGATGGCGGCCTCGTATTCGGCCGAGGGGCCCGGAGGCGGCGCGGGAGCCGGCGCCGGCTCCGGCTCCGCCATCCGCGGCTTGGCGATCGGCGGCGCCTGCCCGTCGTCGGCCGGCAGCCCGACCGGCGGTTTTCCGTCGTCGAGAGAGGCCATCTGCTTGAGATCGTCCTTCGGCTGGCGCATGAACAAGACGGCCACGCCGAGCAGCAGGGCCAGCAGGACGCCGCCGGCCACGTAGAATTTCTTGTTGCTGCGCGCCGGCTTGGGCTCGCCCGTCTCGGGCGGAGCGGGCTTGGCGAAGCGCGCCGCGACCGCGTCGCCGGGCGGGGCTTCCGCAGGCGTCTCGATCGCCCCCCCGCGGCGGGCCAACGTCTCGGGCGGCGGCGCGGCTTCGCCGAACGGGGCGGCCGCGGTCGCGCCCAAATCCGGAACGGGCGGAGCCTCCTGCGAGCGGCTGAGCGTGTTCGGCGGCGGCGGGATCGGCGTCGCCGCGGGCGGCTCGACCGGCGCGAACGGGCTCTGAGCCGGCGGCGCGAAGTCTATCGGCGCGGGAGTCGGGGCCGGCGGAGCGACCACGACCGGTTCGGGCGCCGGGGGCGGCGGCGGCGGCGGAGGCGGCGCGACCGGCTCGATGACCGGCGCGGGCGCCGCGACGGGAGCGGGCGGCGGCGGCTCGACGGGAGCGGGCGCCGCCGCGGTCGGAGGAGGCGGCGCCGCCGCGGCGTCCGTCGCGCCGACCACCTTGAACGACTTCGCGGTCGGAACGACCTTGAACGACTTCGGTTTGGCGAAACCTTGAGGCTTCGGAGCCGGGATCTCGGGCAGCGCGGGCGCGGCGGCCTCCGTCGGCAGCGCCGGGGGCGCGGGAGGCGCGGGCGGCTCGGGCGTCGCGGGCAGGTCCGCAACCCCGGGCACGACGAGCTTGGACGGCGGCGCGACGTCTCCGAAGATCGGCGGCAGGGATCCCGGCTGCGCCCAGTCCGCGGGCGCCGGCGGCGTCGTATCCGCAGGCGCGGGGGCGAACGACTCGGGAACCGCCGGGGCCGGCGCGGACTCGCCGGCGACGCCTCGCTGGCGGAGCTCGAGGTTTTTCTCCGCGAGACGGCGGGACAAATCGGTATGGCCCGCCTCGAGCTGGGCGATGTGGCGGTACAGATGCTCGAGTTGGACGGTCAGCTCCGACACCTTCTCCCGCGCGCGCCGGGCCTCATCGTCGGAGGACGGTCCGCCGGCGGACAAAAGATCGGCGAACCCCTTCTTGTAGTCCGCGTCCTGGAACAGATCATGCGCCAACGCGCCCGGGAAATCGTCGTCTCCGACCAGGCCGGAAGACTCGATCTGAAGCTGGTCGAAGAGGCTTCCCGACGACGGAAGTTCGTCGAGTCCGGAGCCGGGAGGGGCGGCGGTCCCGAGGCCCACCGTGCCGGCGGGAACCCAGGCGTCGCCGGCAGGGTCCCCCGAGCAGACGAGGGTGCCCTCGTCGACGCCGGGGAGGCCCGCCACCCCCTCCTTGTCGAAGGGGCCCAGGATGCGCGACTCCTTATAGACCCAATACTTCACGCCCCGCCAGGATAGCCTCCGGGTGTTACGAATTCAAGGCGGAATATGGGTAAAATGGGCTCATGATCATCCGCCCCTTCTATCTCGCCTGTCTGGCCCACGGCTCCTACCTTCTGGGGGACGAAACGACCAAGACCGCGGTGATCGTCGACCCTCAGCGCGACGTCGATCTCTACGTGAGCGAAGCGGCCAAGCTCGGCCTGACGATCAAGCACGTGATGCTCACGCACTTCCACGCCGATTTCGTCGCCGGCCACCTGGAGCTGCGCGACCGGTGCGGCGCGCGCATCCATCTCGGCGCCCGGGCCGAAGCGGACTACGCGTTCTCCAAGCTCAAGGACGGAGACCGGCTCGAGTTCGGCTCCCTGGGGATCGGGGTTCTCGAGACGCCCGGACACACGCCCGAAGGCGTCTGCCTCGTCGTCTACGACAACGCCGCCGACCCGAAGACGCCCAAGGCCGTGCTGACCGGCGATACGCTGTTCATCGGCGACGTGGGCCGGCCCGATCTGATGGCTTCGATCGGCTGGAAGGCCGAGGACCTCGCCGGCATGCTCTACGAATCGCTGACCAAGAAGCTCATGGCCCTGCCCGACGACACGCTCGTCTACCCGGCCCACGGCGCCGGTTCGGCCTGCGGCAAGAACATGAGCGACGAACGCGTCTCCACGATCGGCGACCAGAAGAAGTACAACTACGCGCTCAAATCGAAGTCGAAAGCCGAGTTCATCGCGGCGGTCACCGCCGACCAGCCCGAGGCTCCGGCTTATTTCGCGCATGACGCCGACATGAACCGCCGCGAGCGCGGCACGCTCGACCGCTCGCTCCAGACTCTCAAGCGGCTCTCCGCGGACGAGGCCGAAGCCGCGGCGAGGAGCGGCGCCCAGCTCCTCGACGCGCGCGACCCCGCCGACTTCGCCGGCGGACACTGGCGCGGGGCGCTCAACGTCGGCATCGACGGGAAGTTCGCGAACTGGGCGGGCTCGATCCTCGACAAGGAGCGCGCGATCGTCGTGATCGCCGAGGCCGGGCGCGAGGCGGAGACCGTGACGCGCCTGGCCCGCGTCGGCTTCGACCGCGTCGCCGGCGTCCTCGACGGAGGCATGGCCGCCCTGGCGAGGCGCCCGGAACTGGTGGCGCGCACGCCGCGGCTGACCGCACGCGCGCTGTCGGAGAAGCTCGCCGCGGACGGCGCCCCGACCGTGATCGACGTGCGCACCGACGCCGAGCGCAAGACCGGCTTCATCGCGGGCAGCGTGCACATCCCCCTCGCCCAATGGCCCAAGCGGCTGGCCGAAGTGCCCGCCGGAAAGCCCGTCGTCGTGTGCTGCGCGGGCGGCTACCGCTCCTCGATCGCGGCGAGCCTCCTGCGCGGGGCGGGCCGTCCGGACGTGGCGGACGTCATCGGCGGCATGGCCGCCTGGCGCGAGGAGAAGCTGCCCGAGGCGAAAGCCTAGCTGTCGCCGCCGCCGCGCTCGCCCTCTCCGATGACGGAGAAGTCCAGCCCCGGCTCCTGAGCCTCGGTGACCTTCTGCTCGAGCTGGTTCTGGTAGGCGATCGAGTAGCGCGCGTAGGGAATGGCCTCGAGGCGGGCGCGCGAGATCGGCTTCTGCGTCGCCTCGCACAGCCCGTAGGACCCGCTGTCGATCTTGCGGATCGCGGCCTCGATCATGTCGAGGGTGGTCCGCTCGTTGTCCGAGAGCTCGAACATCAGCTCCTTCTCGATGGACTGAGACGCCTGGTCGACCGAGTCTCCGTTGTCCACCTCGGCGACGGTCTGCCGGCGCACGTTGCGCAGGACGTCGTCGCGCATCTGCACGAGCTCGGCGCGGATGGACTTGAGCTTAGCGGGGGTCAGCCACGCCAAATCTTTGGCCGGGTTGGAAGGCTTGGCCTTCACGGGCCGCTTGGACTTTTTCGCAGCGACTTTCTTCGTCATAACGCCTCCGGAAACCGTAGGGGCGGCATAGTATATGAGAAAGGTCCGGGCGCGCAAGACCCAGGGCGACGTCCGCTCAGAGCTTGGCGGCCGCTTCCTTCAGGCGCGCGAGGACCATGTCCTTGCCCATGATCTCCATCATGAGGAACAGGGTCGGACCCTCGGTGCGGCCGCTGATCGACACCCGGATGGGGTGGAAGACCTGGCCGTTCTTGAGCCCCTTGGCCGTCACGAAGGCGCGGATGCGCTCTTCCAGCGGCTTTTCCGTCCACGAGGGCGCGCCGGCGAGATCCTCGGCGAGCCCGAGGAGGACGTCCTTCGCTCCCGGAGCCTTGAGCACCTTCTCGAACGCCTTCGGATCGAACTCGACGGGCTTGTAGAAGAACTCGATCAGGCGCGGGATCTCCGAGAGCAGCTTGAACTTCTCGTGCTCCAGCGCGATCACGCGCTCGAGATCGGGACCCTTCGCCCCCCACAGGCCCGCCTTCTCGAGGAAAGGCTTGGCGAGCTGCACGAGCTCCTTCAACGGAGTCTGGCGGATGTATTCGCCGTTCATCCAGTTCAGCTTGACCGTGTCGAACGTCGCCGGGCTCTTCTGACAACCCTCGAGGTCGAATTTCGCGACCAGCTCCTCGTCGGTGAACAGGGTCTGGGACTCGGTGGTGGACCAGCCCAGCAGGGCGAGGTAGTTGCGCATCGTCTTCGGCAGATACCCTTGATCGCGGTACTCGAGCACCGACGTGGCCCCATGACGCTTGGAGAGCTTCGAGCCGTCCGGGCCCAGGATCATCGACAGATGCGCGAACTTCGGCGTCTGCCAGCCGAGCGCGTAGTAGATCTGGATCTGGGACGGCGTGTTCGACAGATGCTCGTCGCCGCGCACGACGTGGGTCATGCCCATCAGATGATCGTCGATGACGCAGCAGAAGTTGTAGGTCGGCCCGTCGGTCGTCTTCCAGATCACGAGGTCCTGCTGGAGGGCGTTCTCGAAGGAAACCTGGCCGCGGATCGCGTCGTCGACGACGGTGACGCCGTCGGCCGGCATCTTGAAGCGGATCGAGAACTTCTTGCCCGCGGCCTCCTGAGCCTTGCGCTGCTCGGGCGTCAGATTCCGGCAGCGGCCGTCGTACTTCGGCGGACGCTTCTCGAGCTGCGCGAGGCGGCGCATCTCGTCGAGCTCCTCCTTCGTGCAGTAGCAGCGATAGGCCTTGCCGGCGTCGAGAAGCTGATTGAGGTGCTTGCGGTAGATCTCCACGCGCTGCATCTGGAAGTAAGGCGAGTACGGACCCGCGTCGGTCTTCCCGTCCTTGGGACCCTCGTCCCAGTTCAGGCCGAGCCAGGTCACCGAGTCCAGGATCGCGGTCACGGAGTCGTCGGTCGAGCGGACCTCGTCCGTGTCCTCGATGCGCAGGATGAAGTCCCCCTTGTGCCGGCGCGCGTACAGCCAGTTGTACAGCGTCGTGCGGGCGCCGCCTATGTGCAGGAAGCCGGTCGGGGACGGCGCGAAGCGGGTGCGGACCTTGGTGGTCATGACAGGGAGCTCTCCAATAATTCCTGGGCGTGCTTGCGGCTGGCCCCGGTGGGCTTGCCGCCGAGCATCGTGGCGACCGCCTCGAGGCGGCGGTCGCCGTCGAGGCGCTCGACGCGCAGGCGGGTGCGGCCCGCGGCGACGTCCTTGGCCGCGTGAAAATGATTCTGCGCGAAGCAGGCGACCTGCGGCAGGTGCGTGATGCACAGCACCTGGCGGCCGCGCGCGAGAGCCGCCAATCTCTCTCCGACGGCGTGCGCGACCTCGCCGCCGATGCCGGCGTCCACCTCGTCGAATACGAGCAGCGCCGTGCGGTCGGCCTTGGCGAAAGCGGTCTTGAGCGCGAGCATCACCCGCGACAGTTCTCCGCCCGAAGCGGCGGTCTTCACGGGGCGCGGGGGCTCGCCGGGGTTGGGAGCGAGCAGGAATTCGGCGGCGTCGCAGCCGGTGCGGCCGTAATTCCCCTCCTCCATCTCCACGGAGCAGGTGAAGCGCGCGTGCGGCAGCCCGAGCGCGCGCAGGTCCTTGAGCGCCGCGGCATCGAGCTTCTTGGCCGCCTTCACGCGCTTGTCGTGGACCTCGTCGCAGAGGGCCGCCAGCGCCTTCTCGGCGCGCTCGAGCTCCTTCTTCGTCTTCTCGAGATGGGCGTCGGCGTTCTCCAGGCCGTCGAGCTCGGCGGCGATGCGGTCCCGGGCCGCGAGCACGTCGGCGACCGTGACGCCGTGCTTCTTCTTCGCGCGGGCGATCGCGTCCTGGCGAGAGATCAGGGCGTCGAGCGCCGCCGGGTCGGCGGAGATCGAGTCGCGGTAGGCGGCCAATTCGCGGGCCACCGAACCGGCCGCGACGTGCGCGCCTTCGAGCTCGTCGTGGAGCGACGCGGCGGCCGGGTCGAGCTTGGCGAGCTCGGCGACGGAGCGCGCGGCCTTGAGCAGACGGGCGACGGCGGCGTCCTCCTCGGCGTAGAGAAGGCCGTAGGCCGCGTCGGCCAGGGAACGCAGCCGCTCCGCGTTCTTGAGACGCGGCAGCTTCTCGTCGAGCTCCTCGTCCTCGCCGACCCGCAGCTTCAGATCATCGATCTCCGACACCTGGAAGCGCAGCAGGTCGGCGCGGCGCTCTCGCTCGGCCTCGGACAACGAAGACGCCTCGAGGCGGGCCCTGAGACCGGACCAGACGTCGTACGCGGCGGCGAGAGCCGCGCGCTCTCCCTCGAGGCCGCCGAATCGGTCGAGCAGTTCCAGCTGGGAGGCAGCCTTGAGCAGCGTCCGGCTCTCGTGCTGGCCGTGGAAGTCGGCGAAGTCCTCGCCGATGCGGGCCAGCGCGGCGACCGGAGCCGGACGGCCGCCGATCACGGCCCGCGTGCGGCCGGTCGCGTCGAGTTCGCGGCGCAGCTCGATCGTCTTGCCGGCGAGGCCGAGCTCGCGGCGCAGGTCGGCCGGCACGTCGGCCGCGTCGAGCTCGCCCTCGACGACGAGGCGGTCGGCGCCGGCGCGCAGCCACGACGAGGAGCCGCGCCCGCCGAGCAGGAAGCCGAGCGCCTCGAGCAGGATGGACTTGCCCGCGCCGGTCTCGCCGGTGAGGGCGGTGAAGCCGGGGCCCAGCTCGAGCTCGACTTTCTCCGCGACCGCGAAATTGAGGACCTTGAGCTTGCGGATCATTCTAGCGGTGCCCCCACTTCAGCTTGCGGCGCAGGACGTCGAAGAACGACCGGCCCGGCGGCAGCAGCAGGCGCAGCGGCGTCTCGGCGCGGCGCACGCGCACCTCGTCGCCGACGCGCAGCTCGCAGCCGGGGCGGCCGTCGAGCGAGGCGAGCACGGCCGGAACCTCGTCGGCCCGTCGCTTGCCGAGCTTGATCGCCAGCGGCAGATGCGCCGGCACGATGAGCGGGCGCTGGGTGAGGGTGTGCGGGCAGATGGGCGCGAGCAACGTCACGTCGAGCGAGGGATCGACGATGGGGCCCATCGCGGCCAGGGAGTAGGCGGTCGAGCCGGTCGGCGTCGCGACGATGAGGCCGTCGCCGAAGAAGTCGGCCACGAAGCGCTCGCCGGAACGCGTCGAGAGGGTGATCGCGCGCGCCTGTTCGCCGCAGCGGATGACCACCTCGTTGAGCGCCAGCTCGGGGCCGAAGATGCGCCGGCCGCCGCGCAGGACCTCGGCGGAGAGCATCGAGCGTTCCTCCACCGCGAACTTGCCCGCGAGCACCGCGTCGAGGCAGCGGCGCAGCTCGCCGGCCTCGGTCCCCGACAGGAAGCCGAGCGTGCCGATGTTCACCCCGAGCAGCGGGATGCCTCGCGGGGCGACCTCGCGGGCGACGCGCAGCATGGTGCCGTCCCCGCCGAGCGCGACGGCCAGGTCGGCGTCGCGCAGGGACTTCGCCGAAGGCTTGCGTCCGGCCGCGGCCGCGCGCACGCCGCGGGAGCGCAGCAGCGAGCGCACGAGCGCCGTCGTCCGGGACGAGTCGGGCTTGGCCTCGTTCGGGAAGATGAGGACCGAGCTGAACGCCCGGGCGGAGCGGGTCTTGGAGGAGGTGCGAGTGGCCATCAAGGATCACCTCGAGCGCGCGCGCCCGAGGAGGCCCGATTATAGCAAAAGGCCCCCCGCCGCTCCGGACGCGCGCGGAACCGTCCGCTCCGACGAGGAATTCGCTGCGGCCGAGCCGCACGGACCACGGCCCGCGCCCGCGCCGGGCGAGGTCCCCCGCCCCCAGGACGCGGGCCGCGCGGCGGGCCGGGGCGCGCGGCGGTCTGGACGATATGAAGACCGCCGGCTCTCCGTTGAAGCGGGCCAGCACCGAGCCGTCGGTGAGCACCAGCAGCGACGCCGGCGGCGGCGCGGCCAGGCGCTCGGCGCCCCACAGGACGGCGGCGA
>CAZURZ010000078.1:0-9672 GCA_964623465.1 uncultured Elusimicrobia bacterium | reverse complement strand
GAGGACATCTACCGCACTCTCGAGCAGAAGATCGTCCCGCTGTACTACGAGCGCGACGAGCACGGCATCCCGCGCGGCTGGGTCAAGGTCATGAAGGAGTCCATCCGCTCCGTCGCCTACGAATACGGGGCCGACCGCATGGTCCAGGACTATTGCGACCAGCTCTACGCGCCGAAGGAGGCCGTCGCCTCCCGGTGACCGCCGCCATGGGCGTCGATCTCGACAAGCTCAACCCGGAGCAGCGGGCCGGGGCGACCCATCTCGAGGGCGCCCTGCTGGTGCTCGCCGGGGCGGGCACGGGCAAGACGCGCGTCATCACGTACCGGATCGCGCGGCTCATCGAGACGGGCGTCGCGCCGGACCGCATCCTCGCGGTCACCTTCACGAACAAGGCCGCGGGCGAGATGCGCAAGCGCATCGAGGAGCTGGCTCCGGGCAAGGGCGCCCTCGTCTGGGCGTTCACGTTCCACTCGTTCTGCGCGCGCATGATCCGCGAGCACCACGAGGCGCTGGGCCTGCCGCGGCACTTCACGATCTACGACCAGAGCGACCAGAAGAAGCTCGTCACCGAGTCGATGAAGGAGCTCGGCCTCGAGGATCAGAAGTCGAAGGCCGGCCTCTACGTGAGCATCATCTCGCGCGCCAAGGACGACCTGCTCGACGCGGGGTCATACGAGATCCACGCGATGAACTCCATCGACCAGTCGCGCCAGACCGCGGCCAGGATCTACAAGCTCTACCAGGCCAAGCTCGACAAGGCGGGGGCGCTGGACTTCGGCGACCTCATGCTCAAGAGCTGCCAGCTCCTCCGGGACAACCCGGAGATCCGGGCCAAGTGGCAGGACCGTTTCACGCACCTGCTCGTCGACGAGTATCAGGACACCAATCACGCGCAGTACATCCTGACCAAGACGCTCGCGCACAAGCACAAGAACGTCTGCGTCGTCGGCGACGACGATCAGTCGATCTACTCCTGGCGCGGCGCCAACATCCGCAACATCCTGGAGTTCGAGCGCGACTTCCCCAACACCAAGGTCGTCACGCTCGAGCGCAACTACCGGTCGACCGCGCGCATCCTGGACGCCGCGGGCCTCGTCATCCATCACAACAAGACGCGCAAGGCCAAGAAGCTGTGGACCGAGGCGGCCGCGGGCGACGAAGTGAGGGTCCAGGAGCTGCCCAACGAGATGGAGGAGGCGACCTGGGTGGTGCGCCGCATCCAGGACGAGCTGGACGCCGGGCGCTCCCTCAAGGACGTCGCCGTCTTCTACCGCACGAACGCGCAGTCGCGCTCCTTCGAGGAGGCGATGCGCCGCGCGCGCATGGCCTACAAGATCGTCGGCGCGATGCGCTTCTACGAGCGCAAGGAGATCAAGGACGCCCTCGCCTACGCCCGCGTCGTGGTCAACCGCCGCGATTCGGTGTCGCTCGGCCGCGTCGTCGACTCCTTCCCGCGCGGCATCGGCGCCAAGAGCGTCGAGCTCGCGGAGAACTACGCCAACCAGCACGGCCTCTCCCTGTGGGACGCCTTCTGGGCGCACGGCCAGATCGACGGCCTGAGCGCCAAGGCGCACAACGCCCTGGCCGAGCTGACCACGAACTTCGACAAGATGACGCAGGTCGTGGAGAAGCTCCCGGCCGGGGGCGCGATGGCGCTCATCTTCGAGATGTCCGGCTACTGGGCGCACATCGAGTCCGAGACCGAGCACGACCCCGAGGCCGCGGGGCGCCTCGCCAACCTGCAGGAGCTCCTCAACGCGATCAAGGAGTACGACGAGAAGGAGAAGGCCGCCGGGCGCGAAAGCACCTTGGCGCGCTACCTGGAGGAGATCGCCCTCGCGGCGAGCCTCGACGATTATGACGAGAGCGTCCCCGCCGTCACCTTGATGACGATCCATCTCGCGAAAGGCCTCGAGTATCCGGTCGTTTTCCTGACCGGCCTCGAGGAGGGACTGTTTCCGATCGGCGGCGGCAACGCCACCCCCGAGGATCTCGAAGAGGAGCGCCGCCTGTGCTACGTCGGCATCACGCGCGCCCGCGAGAAGCTCTACCTCACCTACGCGGCCACGCGCCGGCTCTTCGGCCAGGTGCAGGCGAGCCTGCCGTCGCGCTTCATCATCGAAGCCAAGCTCTTCGGCTCGCGCCGAGAGGCCGCGCCCGGCGCGCCGCCCCTGGGCCGGCCCGCCGTCCCGGCCGCTCCCGTGCGGCTCGTCGCGCAGGGCTTTAAAAACGGCCAGCGGGTCAAGCACCCGCAGTTCGGCCGCGGCGTCGTGGCCGACGTCTCCGGCGCCGGCGACACGATGAAGGTGACGGTCCGATTCGATGATGGGCGAGTCGCGAAGCTCCTCACACGCTACGCGCCCCTGGAGCCCGCATGAGCGTCTCCGACAGCGACGTCAAGAAGATCGCCAAGCTCGCCCGTCTGCGTCTGAGCGACGCCGAGGTCTCTCTGTACGTCGGCCAGCTCACGAAGATCCTCGACTCGATGGCCGAGCTGTCCAAGGCCGACACGAGCGCCGTCGCCCCGACCACCTCGGTCCTGGGCGCCGTCAACGTGATGCGCGAAGACGAGCCCAGGCCTTTCGACGACGTCGAAGCCCTGCTGGCTCATTCGCCCGACCGCGACGGCCCCTACTTCAAGGTGCGCAAGGTGATCGAGTGAGCCGCTTCATCGCGCTGGGATTGCTGCTCTGCGCTCCCGCCGCGCGCGCGGCCGCCGCGCCGGACGCGAAGGCCAAGCGCGTCCTGGCGGCCGGCATCCGCGCCTATCACCGGCTCGACCTGGCCGAGGCGGCCGCCAAGTTCGACCAGGCGATCGAGGCCGTGCCCGGCTGGAAGACCGCGGCCGGCTTCCGCGCCACGGTGCGCTGGACGCTCGGCGACGGGCCTGGAGCGGGCGAGGACGCCCGCCTGGCCTCCAAGCTCAAGCCCAACGACGCCTCTTCGCACGCCGCGCGCGGCAAAGCGCGCCTCGTGCTCCGGGATTTCGAAGGCGCTCTGGCCGACTTCAAGGCCGCGACCGAGGCGGATGAGCGCTCGGCCGAGGGGCCTCTGGGCGAGGGCAGCGTCCTCTCCGCGCTCGGCAAGCCGAAGGAGGCGCTGTTCCCGCTCAACGCCGCGGTCAAGCGCGATCCGACCTCGGCGGCCGCCCTGCTGATGCGCGGCTCGGTCAAGGACCGCCTGCGGGACTGGCGCGGCTCGATCGAGGACTACGGCTCCATCCTCGAGATCAATCCGAAATTCTCCTGGGCGCTCTACTATCGCGGCAAGGCCAGCCGCGAGCTGAAGGACTACCGCTCCTCGGAGGCGGATTTCACCGGCTTCATCGAGGCCAACCCCGAGCACGAAGACGCGCACTACCTGCGCTCCAACGTGCGCTTCCTGCTCGGCGACTACCGCGGGACCGTCGCCGATCTGACCAAGGTCATCGCGATCAATCCGCGCAAAGGGCTGGCCTATTCCAACCGGGGCCAGACCAAGGCCGCCCTCGGCGACAAGCCGGGCGCGATCGCCGATCTGAAGAAGGCGCTCGAGCTGGATCCGGCTCGCCGCGACAAGATCCAGGCCGCCATCGCGTCTCTCGAAGCCGACGAGGCTCCCGCTCCCGAGCTCGAGCCCGAGCCCGCGCCGGCTCCCGCGCCGGCGCCGGAGGCGCCGCGCCGCCGGGACGACCGCGACGCGCCGTCCTTCTCGGACGACGGGCCCGGCGTCTCCATCGGGAAGGCCGGATCCGACGCGCCGCCCAAGAAGGTGAAGGCTCCCGAGCTCGACCTCGACGATCTGCCGGCCAAGGAGAAGCCGGAGCCGGGTCCGGACCGTCGCGCCCGCCGGGAGGCTCCGCAGGAGCGGCACAGCGGCTCGGAAGAATCCTTGTTTATTGATCGATAGACCATGACTTCGACCAAGTTATCCGCCGCGAAGATCGCCGATGCCGTCCGCAAGGGGGAACTTTCGGCCGAGCAGGTCGCTCTCGACCACTTCGCCCGCATCGAGAAACTCGACGGCACCGTGAAGGCCTTCCTGACCGTCACGAAGGATCTCGCCCTCGCCCAGGCGAAGACCGTCGACGCCCGAAGAAAGAAGGGGGAGAAGCTCGGGGCGCTGGCCGGCGTTCCCGTGGCTCTGAAGGACAACATCCAGCTGAAGGGCGTCGAGACGACGTGCTCATCGAAAATCTTGAAGGGGCAGATCGCGGCTTATGACGCGACGGTCACGGAGCGCCTCAAGGCCGCCGACGCGGTGCTCGTGGGCAAGTGCAATCTGGATGAGTTCGCGATGGGCTCGTCCACGGAGAACTCCGCCTTCCAGAAGACCACCAACCCCTGGGACCCCGCCTGCGTGCCCGGCGGCTCCTCGGGCGGTTCCGCCGCCGCGGCGGCGGCGGGCATGTGCTCCTTCAGCCTCGGCTCCGATACCGGCGGCTCGATCCGCCAGCCCGCGGCGTTCTGCGGCGTCGTGGGCCTGAAGCCGACCTACGGCCTGGTTTCGCGCTACGGCCTCGTCGCCTTCGCCTCCTCGCTCGACCAGATCGGCCCGTTCACGCGCACCGTCGAGGACGCCGAGCTCGCCCTGTCCGTGATCGGCGGCCACGATCCGCGCGACACCACCTCGGCGACGAACGAGCCGGCGCCCGTGTCCCAGGTTCCCGAGGACTTGAAGGGCCTGCGCATCGGCCTCCCCAAGGAGTACTTCATCGACGGCCTCGATCCCGAGGTCGAGAAGAGCGTTCGCGCGGCCGTCGACGTCCTGAAGTCCATGGGCGCCGAGATCAAGGAGATCAGCCTGCCGCACACGAAGTACGCGATCGCCACGTACTACATCATCGCGCCCTCCGAGGCGTCCTCGAACCTGGCGCGCTTCGACGGCATCCGCTACGGCTTCGTCGACAAGGGCGCGAAGAGCCTGCAGGAGGTTTATGAGCTCACGCGGGGAGCGGGCTTCGGGCCCGAGGTGAAGCGCCGCATCATGCTCGGCACCTACGCGCTCTCGTCCGGGTACTACGACGCTTATTATTCGAAGGCCCAGCGAGTGCGCACCTTGATGGCGAACGACTTCAAGGACGCCTTCAAGCAGGTGGACCTGATCGCCGCGCCGACCACGCCGACGCCTCCGTTCCGCTTCGGCGAGAAGACCAACGATCCGATCGCGATGTACCTGTCCGACATCTTCACGATCCCGTCCAATATGGCGGGGAACGCGTCCGTTTCCATCCCCTGCGGGACCTCGTCGAAGGGCATGCCCCTCGGGCTCCAGCTCATCGCCGACGTGTTCCAGGAGAAGCGCATGCTCTCCGTCGCGAAGGCTTTCGAGCGCGCGAAGCCGTTCGCTCTCCTGGAGAAATGAGAGAGGCGAAGGAGTACGCCGCGGGCGGGATCGTCGAGAAGGGCGGCAAGATTTTGCTGGTGAAGGTGACGAACCTGGAGGGGAAGGTCGTGTGGTCGTTCCCCAAAGGCCATCTCGAGAAGGGCGAGACGCCGTTGAAGGCGGCTCTGCGCGAGGTGGAAGAGGAGACTGGTTGGAAGTGCCGCAGCTTGGGGCCGCTGGCGTTGATCCGGTACCGTTTCAACCGGAACGGACGTCCGGTGGCGAAGACAGTGCGCTGGTATCGGATGGAGCCGGTCGAGAAAACCGGGAGACCGGATGCCGTCGAGATCATGAACACCAAATGGGTTCATCGGGCAAAGGCGTCCAAAGACTTGTCTTACCCGAGCGATCTCCGGCTGATCGGGCGCTATTTAGGGAAGTGACCGTAGTCGCCTGGCAAAGAGGCGAAAAACGGCGGATAATGAGGACCGGGTGAAACAATACGAACTCGTCGTCGGACTGGAAGTCCACTGCCAGCTGGCCACCAAGACCAAGCTGTTCTGCGCCTGCCAAACGGACGGCTTCGGCCAGACGCCCAACAGCCGCGTCTGCCCGGTGTGCACGGCCCAGCCCGGCGTCCTCCCCGTGCTCAACCGCCGCGCCGTCGAGCTCGCCTACCAGGCCGCGCTCGCGCTCGAGTGCCAGATCGCGTCCCAGTCGATCTTCGCGAGAAAGAATTATTTCTACCCCGACCTGCCCAAGGCCTACCAGATCTCGCAGTACGATCAGCCCTATTCGCAGCACGGCAAATTGACCATAACGGTCGGCGGTTCCCAGAAGACGGTCGGCATCACGCGTATTCACATGGAGGAGGATGCCGGCAAATTGGTCCATGATCTGGGCGACGGTTCCCTCGTGGATCTCAATCGCGCGGGCATTCCGCTCATGGAGATCGTCTCCGAGCCCGACATCCGCTCCTCCGACGAGGCCTACGCCTACCTCGCGGCGCTCAAAGAGGTCATCCAGTTCGTCGGCGCCTCGCGCTGCGACATGGAGAAGGGCGAGATGCGCTGCGACGCCAACGTCTCGGTCCGCCCGGCCGGCTCCAAGGAGTTCGGCACGCGCACGGAGACCAAGAACCTCAACTCCTTCAAGAACGTCAAGGACGCCATCGACGCCGAGTTCCGGCGCCAGGTGGAGATCCTCGAGTCCGGCGGCAAGGTCGTCCAGGAGACCCGCCTCTGGGACGCCAACACCCAGACCGGCCGCTCGATGCGCACCAAGGAAGACGCCCACGACTACCGCTACTTCCCCGATCCCGACCTCGTCCCGCTCGTCGCGGATCCGCACTGGCTCTCCGGCCTGCAGGCGAACCTGCCGGAGCTCCCCGCCAGGAAGAGGGCTAGATTTACCGGCGAATTGGGGCTATCCTCCTACGACGCCGAGGTCCTGACCGGCGACCGCGCCCTCGCCAAGTTCTTCGAGGACGCCGTCGCGGCCGCTCCGAAAGGCGCCGCGAAGACCGTGTCGAATCTCCTGACCACCGAGATGCTGGGGCGCCTCAACGCGGAGAGCAAGTCCGCCGCCCAGTCGCCGTTCCCGGCCGCCCACCTCGGCGGCCTGGCCGGCCTCGTCGCCGGCGCGACCCTGTCGTCCAAGGGCGCGAAGGAGGTCTTCGCGAAGATGTGGGAGACCGGAAAGGACCCCAAGGCGCTCGTCGCCGAACTGGGCCTGGCCCAGGTCTCGGACGACAAGCAGGTCATGGAGTGGGTGAAGGCCGCCCTCGAGGCCAACCCGAAGGCCGCCGCCGACCTCAAGGGCGGCAAGGACGCCGCGATCGGCTCGATCGTCGGCGCCGTCATGAAGCTCTCCAAGGGCAAGGCCAACCCCGCCCTCGTCAACAAGCTGATCAAGGAGGCCGTCAAAGCATGAACCGTCCCGCGACCCTCGCGCTCGCCCTTCTCCTCGCCGCGCCCGCGCGCGCGTACGACACGATCCGCTTCCTCGAGCCCGTGAAAGGCGACGAGATGGCCAAGCCCGTCGCCGCGGCCGCGGCCTCCGACCGGCTCTACGTGGTCGACGAGAAGAAGAACATGCTCTTCCTTTACGACATGAGCGGCAAGCTCATCAAATCGACCGGACGCTCCGGCGCCCAGCAGGGCGCGTTCAGCGCCCCGCGCGGCGTCGCCGTCGGTCCCAACGGCAAGGTTTACGTCGCCGACACGGGCAACCATCGCGTGCAGATGTTCGACCGCGACGGCAACTTCCTGTACGCCTTCGGCGAAAAAGGCTCCGAGCCCGGCAAGCTGAAGAGCCCCGAGTCCGTCGCCGTCGGAGCCGACGGCCGCATCTACGTCGCCGACACGGGCAACAACCGCGTGCAGGTGTTCACCAACGAGGGCATCCTGCTCTTCCTGTTCGGCCGCTACGGCAAGGAGCCCGGGCTTCTCAACAACCCCACGCGCGTGGCCATCGATCCGTCCGACAACGTCTACATCCTCGACAAGGGCAACGAGCGCCTGCAGAAGTTCGACTCGTCCGCCAAGTTCGTCAAGGAATACGCGCTGCTCGGCAACGACTTCACCGTCGATCCGTACGGCTTCCTCTACGTCCTTGACGGCCGCAACGGCAAGGTCATCGAGCAGAGCGGCGACGGCTTCATCATGGGCCGCTTCGGCTCGCTCGGCTCGGGAGTCGGACAGATGAAGAAGGCCGAGGGCGTCGCCGTCTCGCCCGAGGGCCTCATCATCGTGCTCGACACCGGCAACAACCGCATCCACCGCGTCGAGCTCGCCAACAAGCTCAAGGTGAAGCCCCTGCCCTTGAATCTCCAGACCAAGATGTCGGTCTCGGGCCCCTCGCGCGCGTGGCCGATCTCCGCGTCCGTGCTGGCCCCGTTCGGGGACGATCTGTACGCGTATCTCCCGAAGGAGGCCCAGTTCGTCATCATCGACGACAAGGGCAAGGAGAAGGCGCGCTTCGGCACGGCCAAGGGCAAAGGCGGCGAGGTCACCCGCGGCGTCGGCGGCATGGCCGCGGCCAAGACCGCCAAGGTGGACGGCCTCTACGTCACCGACAACCCCAATCACCGCCTCCAGCAGTTCGAGCTCGACGGCAAGTGGAAGTCCAACGTCGGCGAGGCCCAGGGCTTCTTCGACAGCAAGAAGCGCGAGGGCCGCATGAAGAACCCCAACGGCGTCGCGATCAACCCCGAGGGCGTCGTCTACGTGGCCGACACCGGCAACCAGCGCATCGACGCGTTCAGCCCCGAGGGCGTGTTCCTGTTCGGCTTCGGCCCGAAGGTCGGCTCCTACATGCTTCAGGAGCCGGTCGCCGTGGCCTGGGACAACGCCGGCTTCGTGTATTTCGTGGACAAGGGCCTCAAGCGGGTCTTCAAGTGCGAGCCGTCCGGGGCGTACATCGCTTCCTGGGGCGCCGAAGGCGACGGCCCGGGCGAGTTCAAGTCGCCGGTTTCGATCGCGTTCGACGGCCAGAACTACCTCTATACCCTCGATTCGCAGCTGCGCCGCGTCAGCGTCCACACCAAGGACGGCAAGTGGCTCGCCGACTTCTTCGCGGGCGGCAAGCAGGAACGCGAGCTCCTCGATCCCATCGCCGTCTCCGTGCAGGGGGACAAGCTCGTCATCGCCGACAAGGGCAAGTCCCGCCTCGTCAGCTACGACCTCCACCCGATGCTGACCGCCCCGGCCGGCGTCTCGACGGCCACGAAGGACGGCAGCGTCTCCATCTCCTGGGAGCCCGTCGCGGATCCGTGGACGGGCGGCTACGTCGTGACCCGCGCGACGAACCCGTTCGGCCCGTGGGCCGTCGCCGGTGAGTCGAAGACCGAGACCCTGCAGGACGCCGAGGTGACTCCGTACGAGAAGTACTGGTACCGCGTGGCGACCAAGGCCAAGACCTCCGACGTCGGCCCCGCCGGCCGCCCGATCGAGGTCTTCGTGGCCGGTTCCTTCAACCGCTCGCCCGTCGAGATCTCGACGATCACCCTCGGCGACATCTTCGCCGCCAACTACAAGTGGTACCTGCGCAATCCGATGGGCAACGCGACGCTCACCAACAACGTCAACGCGCCCTTCGAGAACGTGAAGCTGACCTTCAAGCTGAAGGATTACATGGACTTCGGCTTCGACACCGAGATCAAGAAGCTCTCCCCGAAGCAGTCCGTGGACATCCCGCTGATCGCGACGCTCAACAACAAGGTGCTCGAGGTCAGCGAGGACACGCCCATCCAGGCCGAGTTCACGATGACCTACTTCGAGTGCGGCAATCAGCAGACCCTCTCGATCACGAACCCCCTGCGCCTGTACACGAAGAACGCGATCACCTGTCAGCACCCACAGCCCATCG
>CAZURZ010000077.1:0-9692 GCA_964623465.1 uncultured Elusimicrobia bacterium | reverse complement strand
ACTACCCGCACCAGTTCTCCGGCGGGATGCGTCAGCGCGCGATGATCGCGATAGCCTTGTCGTGCGAGCCGGACGTGCTCATCGCCGATGAGCCGACGACGGCTTTGGACGTGACGATCCAAGCCCAGATTTTGGACCTGATGAAGGCCCTGCAGAAAGAATATCGCATGGCCATCATTCTCATCACGCACAACATCGGCGTCGTCGCCGAGATGGCCGACGACGTGATCGTCATGTACGCCGGCCGCCCGGTCGAGCACGCGGCCGTCGGCGACCTCTTCAAGGCGCCCAAGCACCCCTACACCAAGGGCCTGCTGAACTCGGTGCCCTCCATCTACGTGCGCAAGGAGCGCCTCGAGGCGATCTCCGGCCAGCCCCCGGACCTCTCCGGCGGCTTCGTAGGCTGCCCCTTCGAGCCGCGTTGCGGATGCGCCCAGGCGCGCTGCAAGACCGACGACCCGCCGCAGTTCCACCTCGCCGGCGAGCGCATGTCGAACTGCTGGGAGGCCGAGGGCGAGTCGAAGACGACCTCGGTCCGCTTCGAGGAGGCCGCCAAGTGAGCGCCTCCCCGATCCTCGAGGTCAAGGACGTCAAGAAGCACTTCGCCGCCCGCAAGGGGATGTTCGGCCCCAAGACCACGGTCAAGGCCGTCGACGGCGTGTCCTTCTCCGTGATGCCGCAGGAGAGCTTCGCCGTCGTCGGCGAGTCCGGCTGCGGCAAGACCACGCTCGGCAAGCTGGTGCTCGCGCTCGAATCCGCGACGGGGGGGCAAGTCCTCTTCAACGGCAAGGACATCGCGAAGATGTCCGGCGCCGAGCGCAAGACGATGCGCCGCGAGATGCAGGTCATCTTCCAGGACCCCTACTCGTCGCTGAATCCGCGCATGACCGTCGAAGACATCATCACGGAGCCTTGGATCATCCACGGCATGCACAAGGATCCCGCCGAGCGGTCGAAGGTTCTCCACAAGCTCCTCGAGGACTGCGGCATCGCCAAGACCTTCCTGCCGCGCCACACGCACGAGATCGCCGAAGGCCAGCGCCAGCGCGTCGGCATCGCGAGAGCGTTGGCCCTGGATCCCAAGCTGGTCGTCGCGGACGAGCCCGTCTCGGCTTTGGATGTCTCCATCCAGGCTCAGATTCTCAATCTCCTCAAGGATCTTCAACAGGAGCGCAAGCTCGCTTACCTGTTCATCTCGCACGACTTCTCGGTGGTGCGCCACCTGTGCACGCGCATCGCGGTGATGTATCTGGGTCGAGTCGTTGAAACCGCCGATTCGGAAACGCTGTTCAACGATCCCCAGCACCCGTACACCGAAGCCCTGCTCTCCGCCGTTCCCGTCCCCGATCCCTCCATCGAGAAGCGCAGAAAGAGAATCCTGCTCACCGGCGACGTGCCCTCGCCCCTCAAGCCGCCGCCCGGCTGCCGCTTCCACCCGCGCTGCCGCTACGCCAAGGACACCTGCAAGGTCAACGACCAGGCCCTGATCTCCGCGAAGCCGGCCCACGACGCCGCCTGCGAAGTGCTCCCTTTCAAGGACGCCCGAAGCGCCGCCGCACTCGTCGAACTCTAGACGCCGCCCGGAGGAGTCTCCATGTCGACCTCGACCCACGCGCACACGCCCTACGTCCCGGACTCCAAGGTCATGCCGGAGTACACCTGGTCCGCCGTGATCGTCGGCGCGCTCCTCGGCATCGTCTTCGGCGCTTCCTCGCTCTACCTCGTGCTCAAGGTCGGCATGACGGTCTCGGCCTCGATCCCGGTCGCCGTCCTCTCGATCACGCTGTTCCGGCTCTTCTCGAAGCTCACCGGGACGCGCCGCACGACCATCCTCGAGAACAACATGGTGCAGACCGTCGGCTCCTCGGCCAAGACCGTCTTCACCGGCTTCGGCATCGCCGCCGCGTACAAGGTGCTGATGAGCGGCTTCAAGCTCTGGAACAGCGAGCCCGAGCGCCACATCCCGTTCTACAAGGGCGCCGCGATCGCGGGCGAGGTCTCGCCCGAGCTCGTCGGCGTCGGCTACATCATCGGCACGCGCATCTCCTGCGTCATGGTCGCCGGCGGCATCCTGGCCTCCTGGGTGCTGATCCCGGCCATCAAGCTCTTCGGCGACGGCCTGACCGAGCCGCTGTTCCCGGCCACCAAGCTGATCCGCGATATGAGTCCCGCGGAAGTCTGGAAGTCCTACATCCTCTATATCGGCGCCGGCGCCGTCGCCGCCGGCGGCATCATCTCCTTGTTCCAGGCCCTGCCCACGATCGTCTCCTCGCTCAAGTCCGGCCTCAAGGACATCCTCGCCGGCGGCGGGAAGGCCTCCACCGGCGCGAAGAGCCGGCACGAGGACGACCTGCCGAACTGGGTCGTCGTCGCCGGCTCCGCGCTGCTCGTGCTCGTCATCGCCGCGACGCCTTCGCTCGGCCTCGGCTTCGGCGTGAAAGGCATTCTCGGCGCGCTCCTGATCGTGCTGTTCGGCTTCCTGTTCGTGACCGTCTCCTCGCGCCTCACCGGAGAGATCGGCTCGTCCTCGAACCCGATCTCCGGCATGACGGTGGCGACGCTCCTGCTGACGTGCCTGATCTTCGTCCTCATGTCCAAGCTCGATCCCAACGGCGGCTGGGTGGGCAAGGGCGCGCGCCTGACCGCGCTGTCCATCGCGGCGATCGTCTGCATCGCGGCCAGCAACGGCGGCACGACCTCCCAAGACCTGAAGACCGGCTTCCTCGTCGGCGCGACGCCGCGCTACCAGCAGCTCGGCCTGCTCGTCGGCGCGCTCTCGTCCGCGCTCGTGATCGGCTTGATCCTCATCCTGCTCAACGACGCCTCCACGGTGTACGCCAAGCGCGACTACCCCTCGGTGTACGCCCCGATGGAGACGCTGACCGAGAGCGAGCCGCTCAAGGGCCCCGACGCCGCCGTCGACTCCGGCACCTACAAGGTCTGGCACGTCGCCGACGGCGAGGTCCCCGGAGTGCCGCAGGGCAAGTACCTCGTCGACGAGGCGACCAAGAAGATCAAGTACGTGGCCGACCCCGGCATCAACGGCACCGAGACCGTCCGCCTCGACGGCACGCACGCGCTCAAGTACAACGCGCCCAAGGCGCGCCTGATGTCCTTGATCATCGACGGCATCCTGACCGACAAGCTCCCGTGGGGGCTCGTCCTGCTCGGCGTCGGCATCGCGCTCGTGCTCGAGCTGTGCGCGATCCCGTCCTTGCCCTTCGCGGTCGGCGTGTACCTGCCGCTGGCGTCCTCCACGCCCATCTTCGTGGGCGGCGTGATCCGTTGGGTCGCCGACAAGTGGACGAAGAAGAGCGAGGCGGAGGGGGACATGAGCCCGGGCGTCCTCTTCAGCTCCGGCTACATCGCCGGCGGCGCCATCGCCGGCATCATCCTCGCGATGCTGAGCCTGAGCCCGAAGTTATCCGCCGACATGGACCTGAGCGAGACGTTCGCGACGGTCGCCAAGTGCGACCTGACCTCGGTGGCGATGTTCGGCGTGATCTCGGTCCTGCTCCTGCTGGTCGGCGGCGAGAAGTGGCTCGCCGACAAGCCCTCCAAGAAGCATTCATAATGAGGTGACGCGGCTCGCCCTCGCCGTCCTGCTCGCCCTCGGGCCCGCGCTCCCGGCGCGGGCGTCGGGCGATCCGTCGACGCTCGACTACGACCTGGCCTCCGACGTCGACACGCTCGATCCGCACTGGGCCTACGACGCGGTCTCGCTGTTCGTGGCCGACCAGGTCTACGAGACCCTGATCGATTTCCGGGGCGAGTCCCTCTACGAGCCGCGCCTGGCCACGGTCGTGCCGACGCTGCAGAACGGCTTTCTCTCCAAGGACGGGCTGACCTACGCCTTCCCGCTGCGCTCCGGGGTCCTCTTCCACGACGGCAAGAAGATGACGGCCGAGGACGTGAAGTACTCCCTGATGCGCTTCCTGCTGCTCGACCGGGACGGGGGGCCTTCCGACCTCCTGCTGCATGCGCTGATCGGGGTTCACTCGACCTCCGAGCTGGCCCCGGACGAGGCGTTCACCCGCGCCGACCGGGCGCTCTCGGTGGAAGGGGGCGCGCTCGTGATCCGGCTCAAGAAGCCGTTCGCGCCCCTGCTCAGCATCCTCGCCAACTTCGGCCACGTCGTCTCCCGCGACGCCGTGATCAACGCCGGCGGCTGGGACGGGAAGGCCGCGACCTGGCTGTCGCGCCGCAATCCGGCCAAGGAGCTCTCGGCTCTCTACGCCCGGGCCAACGGCACCGGGCCGTTCGTGCTCGAAGCCTGGGACCAAGCCTCCCACCGCGTGCGCCTCGCGCGCAACGATAATTATTGGCGCAAGCCGGCCTCGCTGACGCGCGTGAACCTGCTCGCCGTGCTCAACTCCCAGGACCGCCGCAAGCGGCTGGCCTCCGGGGAGAGCGACGTCGCCTTCGTCGAACGCCGCTACCTCGAGCAGTTCGAGGGGATGCCCGGAGTCGTCGTGACCGAAGGCCTGCCCTCGTTGGGCGCGCAGAACGTCGTGCTCTTCAACCAGGCGATCTCCGCCAAGGAGAATCCCTGGATCGGCTCCGGACGGCTCGGCGACGGCGTGCCGCCCGATTTCTTCGCCGACTCCGAGATCCGCAAAGCCTTCGCCTTCGCCTTCGATTACGACGCGTTCATACGGGAAGGCTACCGCGGGAAAGCCATCCAGGCACGGGGACCCATCCCCGCGACGCTGTTCGGCTACAACGCGCGCCAGAAGCCCTGGCCTTTCTCTCCGGCCCAGGCCGAGGCGGCGTTCAAGCGCGGACGCAACGGCGAGGTCTGGGCCAAAGGCTTCTACGCCTCCGTCGCCTACACCGAAGGCAACTCCGAGCGGCGCCTCGCCTGCCGGCTGCTCAAGGAGGGCGTCGAGAAGCTCAACCCGTTGTTCCATGTCGACTGCCGCGCCCTGCCCGAATCCAAGCTGCTCGACGAGTTCCGCGCCAAGCGCCTGCCCGCGTTCGTGTACCGCTGGATCATGGACTTCCCGGACCCGCACAACGCGGTCGATCCGTTCCTCCGCTCCGGAGGCTACTTCGCCTCCTCGCTCGGCTACTCGAACCCCCGCGCCGACGCGATGATCGCGACGGCCGCCGCCGAGCTCGATCCCGCCTTGCGCAAGGCCCTCTACTACGAGCTCCAGGCCATGGCGATCTACGACGCGCCCGCGATCTTCACCGCCGACAGCGACAACGTCGTCGTGCGCCGCGCCAAGGTGCTGACGTGGCTGTACCACCCGATCCAGCCGTTCGGAACCCTGTACGAGGTCACCAAAATCCCATGAGAACCTTGCTCGCCGCCCTGCTCGCGCTGTCGCCGCTCTCCGCCGCCGCCCAGGTCAAGAACCCCGACACCTTCGTGTACGCGACGATCGGAGACCCGGAGAGCTTCGACCCGGCGTGGTCCTACGACACCGCCAGCCACAACCTGCTCGCGAACATGTACGAGTACCTGCTCGCCTTCA
The DNA here is from genome assembly GCA_964623465.1 of uncultured Elusimicrobia bacterium. Lineage (GTDB taxonomy): Bacteria > Elusimicrobiota > Elusimicrobia > UBA1565 > UBA9628 > GWA2-66-18. The sequence goes on along the minus strand of CAZURZ010000077.1, from coordinate 4,212 downwards.
AGGGCGGGGGGACCAAGCTCAAGGACCTCCAGCCGATGCTCTCGACGAAGGTGCCGAGCAAGGCCAACGGACTGATCTCGGCCGACGGCCTGACGTACCGCTTCCCGATCCGCAAGGGCGTGAAGTTTCACGACGGCTCGACCCTGACCCCCGAGGACGCGCGCTACTCGATCCTGCGCTTTATGCTCCTCGACCGCGACGCCGGCCCCTCCAGCCTCCTGCTCGAGCCGATCCTGGGCGTGCCCTCGACGCGAGAAAAGGGCAAGCTGATCCCCGGGATCGTCGAGAAGGCCTTCGCCGCGGTGACCGTGGACGGCGACGACCTGGTGATCAAGCTGCCCCAGCCCTTCGCCCCGTTCCTGACCGTGCTCGCCGGCCACGGCGAGATCCTGAACAAGGCCTGGTGCGCCAAGAACAGGCAGTGGGACGGCGACGCCGCGACGGCCGCGGCGTTCAACAACCCCAAGCGCGACGACACGCTCGGCATGGACCGCGTCAACGGCACCGGACCCTTCAAGCTCGTGCGCTACGACAAGAGCCAGAAGCAGACGACGCTCGCGCGCCACGACGCGTACTGGCGCGGCCCGGCGAAGCTCTCCGGCGTGATCGTGAAGGTGATCGACGAGTTCGCGACGCGCAAGCTGATGCTGCAGGCCGGCGACGCCGACTCGGTGTACGGGCCGCAGATGTTCTTCCCGCAGCTGCAGAACATCCCCGGCGTCGAGCTCATCGACGAGCTCGACACGCTCGACGTGAGCTCCGCTCTCTTCTTCGCGTTCGACATCAACGCGGTCGGCAACCAGAACCTGGGCTCCGGCAAGCTCGACGGCCAAGGCATCCCGCCGGACTTCTTCTCCGACAAGGACGTGCGCAAGGCCTTCGCCTACTCGATCGACCGAGCCGCCTACGTCAAGGACATCCAGCGCGGCAAGGGACGACCGGCCAGCAGCTTCATCCCGACGGGCCTGCTCGGCTACCGCGCGAGCGGCAGCCCGTACTCGTACGACCCCAAGAAGGCGCAGGAGCACTTCAAGAAGGCGTGGGGGGGCCAGGTCTGGGAGAAGGGCTTCAAGCTCTCGATCATCTACAACACCGGCTCCGCTCCCGCCCAGGTCATCTGCCAGATGATCAAGAAGAACGTCGAGGCCGCCAACCCGAAGTTCAAGGTCGACGTGCGCGTCCTGCAGTGGTCCTCCTTCCTCGAGCAGAAGCAGGCCGGCAAGCTGCCGATGTTCACCGGGGCCTGGGCCGCCGACTATCCGGACCCGCACAACTTCGCCTTCCCGATCCTGCACTCGGCGGGCTACTTCCCGACCGGCCAGCGCTTCAAGAATCCGAAGATCGACGCGCTGATCGACAAGGCCGTCCGCGAACTCGACGACAACAAGCGAGCGAAGCTGTATTCGGACCTGCACAAGCTGTGGGACGAGGAGGTCCCGAGCTTCGTGATCGCCGAGGGCTACCGCTACCGGGCCCAGCGGACGTGGGTGAAGGGCTTCACCTTCAAGCCGACCTTTCCGGACATGCCCTACGGCTCATACTATTACGACCTATATAAGGACGCGCGATGAGTGCTAGAATACGGCCCATGCTGAGACCCCTGCTCGCCGCCCTTCTCTTCGTCGGACACGCGCCCGTCCCCGCCCTCGCCGCCATGGGCGCCAAGAACCCGGGCGTCTACACCTACCTGACCATCTCCGACGCCGACAGCCTCGACCCGGCCTACTCCTACGACACCGCGTCCCACATGGTGATCCTCAACGTCTACGAGCCTCTGTTCCAGTTCGACAAGACGTCGACCGAGAAGCTCATCCCGCTCATCGCGACGCAGGTGCCGACGCGGGAGAACGGAGGGATCTCGCCGGACGGCCGCACGTACACCATCCCGATCCGCAAGGGCGTGAAGTTCCACGACGGATCCGAGCTGACCCCCGAGGACGTGAAGTGGTCGATCCAGCGCTTCATCCTGCAGGACCGCGCCGCCGGCCCCTCGTCGCTGCTGATGGAGCCCCTGCTCGGCTACCCCTCGACGCGCGCCGACGACGGGAAGACGATCCTGCCGACCGTCTGGGACGACACGCAGAAGGCCGTCAGCGTGCAGGGCGACAAGCTCATCCTGCGCCTGCCCAAGCCCTACGCGCCGATCCTGACCATCCTCGCCTCGTGGGGCCCCGTGCTCTCCAAGAAGTGGGCCGTCGCGAACGGCGATTGGGACGGGACCGAGGCGACCTGGAAGAAGTACAACAACCCGGCCAAGCAGACCTCACCGTTCTTCGAGAAGGCCATGGGCTCGGGCCCGTTCAAGCTCGACCGCTGGGACCGCAAGACCAAGGAGTTCATTCTGGCGAGAAACGACCAGTACTGGCGCGCGCCGGCCAAGCTCAAGAACGTCGTCATCAAGGGCGTCAACGAGTTCGGCACGCGCAAGCTGATGCTGCAGGCCGGCGACGCCGACGCGATCTACGCCGACCGCCCGCTGCTGACCCAGCTCCAGGGCCTGGATGGCGTGAAGATCATCGACGACCTGCCCACCGTCGAGATGAACCCGGTCGTGTTCTTCACCTACAACATCAATTCGCTCGGCAATTCGTTCCTCGGCTCCGGCCGGCTCGATGGAAACGGCATCCCCGCCGACTTCTTCACCGACAAGGACGTGCGCAAGGCCTTCGCGTACGCCTTCGACTACTCCGGCTTCATCAACGACGTGATGCGCGGCAAAGGCACGCAGGCGACGGGCGCGATCCCGAAGTCCCTGCCCGGGCACAACCCGAAGGGGAAGAAGTACTCCCTCGACAAGAAGAAGGCCGAGGAGCACTTCAAGAAGGCGTACGGCGGCAAGCTGTGGGAGACGGGCTTCAAGTTCACGATGGCCTTCAACACCGGCAACCTCCCCCGGCAGACGGTGTGCCAGATCCTCAAGCGCAACATCGAGGGCATCAATCCGAAGTTCAAGATCGACGTGCGCGCCGTCGAGTGGCCGACCTTCCTCGACAACTACAAGTCCTCCAAGCTGCCGATCTTCGTGATGGGCTGGAACGCCGACTACCCGGATCCGCACAACTTCGCCTTCCCGCTGCTGCACTCCAAGGGCGACTACCCCACGACGCAGAAGTTCAAGAACCCCGAGTTCGACCGCCTCGTCGAGGAGGCGAACGCCGAGACGAACATCGCCAAGCGCAAGGCGATCTACGCGAAGCTGCAGGAGCTGGCGCACGAGGAGGTCCCGCAGCTCTACATCATCGACGCCGTGCGCTACCGCACGCAGCGCGAGTGGGTGAAGGGCTGGTTCCACAACCCGATCTTCCCGGACTCGCCGTACGGGTCCTACTTCTACCCGATCTCCAAGGAATAATGCTCAAGTTCTGCCTGAAGCGGCTCGCGTTCCTGCCGCTCGTCATGTTCGGCGTGACGGCGCTGCTCTTCGCCTGCCTGCAGTTCCTGTCGCCGGAGATGCGGGCGTCGCTCTACATCAAGGATCCGCGCCAGCTGTCCCAGCTCGAGGCCGTGATCGAGAAGCACGGACTGCGCAAGCCCGTCTACGTCCAGTACGGACTGTGGCTCAAGCAGGTCGCGCAGGGCGAGCTCGGCTACTCCGAGACGGCGAAGATGCCGGTCGCGGACGCGGTGAAGGCCTTCTTTCCCGCGACCTTCGAGCTGACCTTGATCGCCTTCGTGCCGATCATGCTCGTGGGCGTCTATTTCGGCGTGCTGTCGGCCGTGTACAAGGACAAGTTCGTCGACCACCTCTCGCGCTTCGTCGCGATCACCGGCTATTCCCTGCCGAGCTTCGTGCTCGGGCTGCTCCTGCTGATGGTGTTCTACGGCAAGCTGCACTGGTTTCCGCCCGGGCGCTACGCGCTGGAGACCGACATGCTCGTGCACGCCGAAGGGTTCCGGCACTGGACCGGGCTGCTCTCCGTGGACTGCCTGCTCAACGGCGAGGGCGGGGCGTTCGTCGACGTGGCCAAGCACATGATCCTGCCGGCCGCGACCTTGCTCTACATCTCCGTGGCCCTGCTCCTGCGCATCACGCGCTCCAGCATGCTCGAGGAGCTGTCCAAGGACTACGTGCGCACCGCGCGCGCCAAGGGCCTGCCGGAGAGCGTGATCATCCGCAAGCACGCGCTGTCCAACGCGCTCATTCCGGTCGTGACGCTGTCGTCCCTGCTCTTCATCGGCCTGCTCGGCGGCGTGGTCATCACCGAGACCGTC
>CAZURZ010000076.1:0-9719 GCA_964623465.1 uncultured Elusimicrobia bacterium | reverse complement strand
TTCGAGGAGATCGCCTACGAGTGGGAGGAGACCGCCGACCCGGCGGACAAGCCCGCGCCCAAGACGCGCTTCTTCAAGGACAACACGAAGTCCATTCTGGTGAAGAACGACAGCCCCGACATCCCCTTCACGTGGAGCCTGAATCCGTATCGCGGCTGCGAGCACGGCTGCGTGTACTGCTACGCGCGGCCCTACCACGAGTACCTCGGGCTCTCCTCGGGCCTCGATTTCGAGACCATGATCTTCGTGAAGCAGGACGCCCCTGAGCTGCTCGCCGCCGAGCTGGCCAAGCCCTCCTGGGAGCCGGAGTGGATCGCGCTCGGGGGCGTGACCGACTGCTACCAGCCCGTCGAGCGCAAGGTCGAGGTCACGCGGCGCTGCCTGCAGACGCTCGCCGACGCGCGGCATCCGTGCGGGCTCGTCACCAAGAACGCGCTCGTGGCCCGGGACGTCGACGTTTTTCAGGAACTGGCCAAGTACGGCTGCGCGCGCGTGTTCGTCTCCCTGACGACGCTCGACCCCGAGCTGGCGCGGCGCATGGAGCCGCGCGCCTCTTCGCCGGCGAACCGCCTCGCCGCGATCCGGACGCTCGCGAAGGCCGGCGTGCCGGTCGGGGTGATGACCGCTCCGATGATCCTCGGGCTCAACGATCACGAGATGCCGGGCTTGCTCGAGGCCGCGGCGGAGGCGGGCGCGGACTCGGCCGGCTACGTGCCCCTGCGCCTGCCCCACCAGCTCGGGACCTTGATGGAGGAGTGGCTCGAGCGGAATTACCCCGACCGCAAGGCCAAGGTGCTCAATCAAATCAAGGCATTGCGCGGGGGCCGCCTCAACGACCCGCGTTTCGGCTCGCGCATGCGCGGAGAGGGAATATTCGCCGAGCACCTCTCGAAGCTGTTCGCGCTCACGTGCAAGCGGCTGGGGTTGAACCGGCGGCGCTATCCGAGGGAGACGTCGCATTTCCGCCGGCCGATGGCGGGCGGGCAGCTGCGGCTGATCTAGCGCGCGGGGCTGAGGATCGCTTCGCGCTCGCGGCCGTACAGCGCGGCGAGCACGAGCGGGCGCTCGAACCAGACCTTGAAGCCGCCGAGCAGGCGCGGCGAGACGTTGATGATCAGGGGCTGGGCGTCGAGATCCTTGAGCTTGACGCTGATGGCGGCGTCGCCCGGGCCGTCGATGGCGGAGATCACGGCCTCGGAGCCGCGGGCCTGCTGGAGGACCATCCAGGGGCGCACGAGGCGGCGCACGGACTCGGCCAGGGCGCGGGAGTCGGCCACGTCGGCGGCGAGCTCGGGGTTGGGGCAGTCGACGATCGTGCGGCACAGCGCGGCCGGCGCGGGCGCGGCGCCCATGCCGGGCAGGGAGGCCACGGCGGCGCGGCGCTTCTCGGCGGTGCCCGCCTCGAGCGCGGCGTGCAGGCGGTCGCCGGAGAAATCGGAGACGGCGTCGCGCAGGTCGGTCTCGCGCGACTCCGCGACGAAGGCCTCCTCGCGGCGGATCGCGTCGTCGAGGCGGGCCTTGAGCGCGGCGTCCTGCTCGACGAAGCGGCGCAGCCGGTCCTCGGCCTTCACGCCGCCGGACAGGCGGACGGGGGAAGGGGCCGATAGCGCCGGCACCGCGAGCAGCGACAGGAGAAGCGTCGTTCTCATGACGATATTATACCCCGCGGCGCGGCCCCGGCGCCCGGGCCTTTCGGCCCGTGAACACGCCTTTTTTGCGGTCCTTGCGCACGTCGTCCCAGGAGAAGAGGAGGCCGTTCATCGCGATGTAGACGCCGGGGGGCAGCGCCTGGGCGAAGGAGAGCGCGGAGCCCAGGTTGAACAGGCCGTCGGAGGAGCCGAAGCGGTAGGGGCGCATCGCGCCGGTGAGCACGACGGTCTTGCCCGAGAGTCCGCGGCCCAGCGCGGCGGCGGTCTCGGCCATGGTGTCGGTGCCGTGGGTGACGACGACGCGGCGCTCGGGGGCGCGCCGGCACGCGGCGAGGATGCGCCGGCGGTCGGCGGCGGTCATGAGCAGGCTGTCCTTCATCATGAGCGTCTGGACGCGCGTCTTCAGGCGCGAGCGGCCGAGGGCGAGCATCTCGGGCAGATGGGTCTTGCGGAAGGAGAGCGCGCCGGTGAGCTCGTCGTATTCCTTGTCGAAGGTGCCGCCGGTGACGACGACGAGGACGCCCACCCTAGAGCTTCGACACGACGCCGCGCTCGGCCGCGAACTGTTCGATCGCCTTGGCGAGGCTCTCGACCATGCGGTCCTGGTACGCGGGATCGACGAGGCGCGCGGCCTCGTCGGGGTTGTTGAGGTAGCCGAGCTCGATGAGCACGCTCGGCGAGGCGGGATTCTTGAGGACGTAGTAGTCGGAGCGGGACGCCTCGGCGCGGAAGCCGTCGGCGCGCAGGCCGCGCTAGAGGACGCGCGCGAGCACGGCGCTGTCGCCGGACTGCACCTTGGGCGGAGCCGGCATCGGCGCCACGGAGGGGTGGCGCTTCTTGCGCCAGGCGCGCAGCTTCTCAGGGCCGTAGCTGTAGACGATCGCGCCCGAGGCCTTCTTGCCCTTCACCTGGTTGAGGTGGAGCGAGATGAAGATCGAGCCGCTCATGTCCATGCTGTCGACGAGGCGCTCGTCGAGACGGATATAGCGATCGTCTTCGCGCGTGAGCACGACGCCGAGTTCGGGATCCCGGGAGAGCCGGGCCTTGAGCTTCTTGGCGTAGATCAAGGCGAGGTCCTTCTCCCGGACTCCGCGCACGATCGCGCCCTCGTCCGCGCCGCCGTGGCCGGGGTCGATGACGATCGGCGTCGACGGGCGGCCGGGGGTCGAGGGCAGCGACGCGCCCGGGCGCATGGCGGCCGCGGGGGCGGCCAGGGCCGCGCCCAGGAGGGTCGGGACGAAAAGACGGCGCAGGAGAAGGCTCATATGATCGATACTCGCCTGGTACCTTAAATATAACGTCCATGACTGGACCTGTCAAGGGTAGGACCTTGGACCCATGACCCGCCTTTCCGGGGCCGCTACCCTATAGGCGTGAGAAACGCCCTTCTCGGAGTCAGCCTCGCGGGCCTGGTCGGCGCCGGCGGCGCCGTGGCCTGGAGCGTCTTCTCCCGCCCCACGGAGACCTTCGTCACCGGCGACGCGGCCGCCGGCTTCAACCTCCAGGAGGGTCCGGCGCCCGCCGCGCCGGTCCACTCCGTCTCCGGCGAGAGCCTGCGCGACGCCGTCGCCGCGGCCCCGCCCGCCCCGTCCTCGCTCACCGCCCCGATCGCCACCGAGGGCATGGCGTACGGGTCGGCCCGCAAACTGTCCGTGGCCGCGTCGGCCTCGGGCGCCGCCGCCCCCGCCTCCGCGCCGGAGCGGCCGATGACCCGGATCAGCGAGAAGGCCGAGCGCTGGGCGCGGACCAACAAGCTCGTGGCGGCGATGGCCGCCAAGCCGGCCGCGTTCTTCATGAGCCGCTCCGCCCTGGGCAGCGCCCGCTCGATGCGCGCCTTCCTGGCGGACCCGAAGAAAGTCGACGCCTACATGAACGGCGCGCTGGTGCGCATCGCGCTCAACAGCCCGACGTTCGCGAAGTCGATCCTCGGAAACCCCGCGGTGATCCGCGCCTTCCTGGCCTCCCCCGCGATGAAGGACCCGGCGACGGCGAAGGCCTTGATCGGGAGCGCGATGGCGCGCAAGATGCTCGACTGTCCGGCGATCCAGGAGGCGCTCTCCGATCCCGCCGTGACGCGCCGCATGCTGGCCGATCCTCAGACCGTGATGTGGATCGCGACCCACCCCGACGCGCTGTCGGCGATCGCGGGCGCCGCGCCGGCCCTGGCCGACGCCTTCGCCGCGAAGCCCCGCTGACGCCGCCCTGGTGTCAGGTTTTGCGTTCTTGCGTTTCCATGGAACTATTCTCCCGGCTGAATCGTATGAATGGCATGGGGAGAAAGCCGCGGATACATTTCGACGGAGCCGTATTCCATTGTTGGGCTCGCGGCGTCGATCGACGGGTTATTTTCGTCGATGACGCCGATTACGCGTTATTCCTGGATTGCGCTGAGCCGGTCATCCGGGGGGCGGGGGCAAGACTGATCGCATATTGCCTCATGCCGAATCACTTTCATCTTCTCATGCGAGTCGGCCCGGTGTCCCTGTCGCGCATTATGCAGCGGATTCTTACGGCTTATGCCCGTCGATTCAATGTGCGCCATGAACGGACCGGACATCTGTTCCAGGAAAGATTCAGGCAGAAGCTGGTCGTCGACAATGCCTACCTCATCCGATTGATCGCCTATATCCACAGGAACCCCGTGCGCGCTCAGCTCGTTGATTCGCCCGGGAAATGGAGATGGTCTAGTCAGTATCGATATCCGATCGACTCGGTGAATTTGACCAAGTTCGATGCCTGGGAGGAATCTGAGCCGCGCGCGGTCGATCTATTCCGGAAGATCGATCGACCAAGAGTGCCGATGGACGCGGTTCTTTTTCGTGTTGCCGCCTCAAGAGGCGCCGATCCGGAACTGATCAGAACGGCAAGACGATCCACGACGGGCGTTGCCCTGCGGCGAACCGCCGTGGTCGCCATGCTGGAGGAGGGGTACTCCGCGACGGAGATTGCGGCTTACTTCCGGGTCGCCGTCAGCTCAATTACGCGATTGTCCGGAGTGAGGAACGCAAGAACGCAAAACCTGACACCAAATCAGGCGGGCTTGCCGGCCTTGTAGACGACGGTCTTCTCGACGGCGCCGGTTTCGGAGTAGATGGTGGCGGTTCCGTCCTTCACGCCGGCCTTGTAGGACGTCTCGGACTCGAGCTTGCCGGAGGGGTAGTACTCCCGGCAGACGCCCTCGAGAAGGCCGTTCTTGTAGACGAGTTCGGCCTGGACCTTGCCGGTGTCGTAGTAGGTCTTCGTGGGGCCGTTGAGCGCGTCGTTCGCGTAGGTCTCTTCGGCGTAGAGCGCGCCGCTCTCGTAGAACATGCGGCCTTTGCCCTCGCGCTTGCCGTTCTTGTAGGGCACTTCGGCGGACGTCTTGCCGCTGGGGAACAACTCCTTGCGCGTCTCCGACTTCTTGGGGGCCTTGGCCATGGCCCTATCCTAGCACTCTACTGGCAGAAGCCGCTACGGCAGGTCAGCGTGCCGCAGCACTGTGAGGAGGAGCCGCAGCTCGCGCCCTGGCCGCCGCACGACGTGCCGTTGGTGCAGACGCCCGAGACGCAGGAGAGAGTCGAGCAGCATTGGCCGGAGCTCGTGCAGGTGGCGCCTTGGCCGACGCAGCCGGAGCCGCCTCCCGAGCACACTCCGCCCGAGCACGTCGAGGTGCCGCAGCATTGGGACGAGCTGGTGCACGCGGTTCCGGGGCCTTGGCACGAGCTTCCTCCGCCGGTGCAGACCTTGTTGGCGTTGCAGGTCAGCACGCCGCAGCAGTCGCCGCTGGATTGACAGCGCTGGTTCTGCTGCTGGCAGGGGCCGGTCAGGTCGGGATCGACGGGAGGGCCGTCTCCGCCGCCTCCGCCGCAGGCGAGAGCCAGCGCGACGGGAAGTCCGAGAAGCGCGAGGCGCAGCATTCGAACGGAGGGGTTCATTCGGCTCCAGTATAGGCTGAGAAGGCCGGCCCGTCCAGGGCCGGCCTTCCCGCGCGATATCGTTTTGCGTTACTTCGCCAGCAGTTTCGAGAGGAAGAAGCCGCCGACCGCTCCGAGCAGGCCGCCGATCACGGCCCCGATCGGGCCGCCGACCAGCCAGCCGACCCCGGCTCCGGCGAGGGCGCCGCCGGCTCCGTAGAGCAGTCCCTTTCCGCTCGTCAGTTTGCTGAAAAATCCGGACTTGGACTTCGCGTCTTCCGCGTCCACGCCCAGGGCCGGCGCCGGAACGGAGGCGCGAGCCGCTCCGCGGGGGGCGGACGCGGGGGCCACGGTCAAGCCTCCCGTGGTCAGGGCGCCGTCCGCGGCGCGCTGGATGCGGGCGTCCCCGGAAACGGCGCCGGAGCGCTCCATGCCGCCGTCGAAGGCGCGGGCGTTGGTGCCGCCGGACAGGCGCCGGGCGTCCGCCAGGGCGTCGCCCCAGGAGGGAGCGGCCGCCGTCAGGAGGAGGAGGGCCAGCGCTGTTCGATTCACCATAAAACCAGTATAGTCGCAGCGCGACGGACGGACCTGAGGCGTAGGGACCGGGTCCGTCTAGGCCCAAGGACCTAGGTGAAAAGAACGCTTTTATTGACGGGAGCCACCGGCTACGTCGGACGGCGCCTGGCCGAGGCTTTGTCCGCCTCCTGGCACGTCCGCCGGGCCTCCCGGACGGCGGCCGGGGAGGGGGCCCTGGACCTGAATCTGGAGGATCCCGACTCCATCCGCCGGGCCTTCGACGAGGCGGCTCCGGCGGCGGTCGTGCATGCCGGCGCCGAGGGCGATCCCGACGCCTGCGAGCGCGAGCCGGAGCGCGCCAAGCGGGTCAATCTCGACGCGGTCAAGGTCCTGGCCGGCCTGTGCGGGGTCTCCGGCGCGCGTCTGATCCATTTCTCGACCGACCTGGTCTTCGACGGCGAGCGCGGCTGGTACCGGGAGGACGACGTCCCGAACCCGGGAGGCGTCTACGCCCGCGGCAAGCTCGCCTCCGAGGAGGCCGCGCTGTCGCGCTCGCCCGGAGCCGCGGTCCTGCGCGTCTCGACCTGCTACGGCCGCCCTTTGGGCGGCAGGCCCAGCTTCGTCGACTTCCTCCACGCCAAGCTCGTCCGCGGCGAAGCCTCGACCGGCTTCGTCGATCAATGGCGCACCTCGACGTTCGCCGACCAGCTCCCGGAGGTCGTGGCGGGTCTTCTGGCCGAGCCGGGCCTGGAGGGCGTCTTCCACTGGGGCGGCGGGGAGCGCCTGACCCGCTTCGAGTCGTTCGTCGCCTTCGCCCGGGCCTTCGGCTTCGACGAGCGGCTCGTCCACCCCGGCCGCGCGGCCGACGCGCGCTTCGCCTCGCCCCGTCCCCGCGACTGCTCCCTCGACTCCTCGCGCCTGGCCGCGGCGTTGGGCATCGCCCCGGCGACGTACGAGACGGGATTCCGGGCGCTCGCGGCGGCCTGGACGAAATAGGCCGCCTGGTTTCGTATGCTCTGACGGGATGATCGCCCGCCTCCTGCTCGCCGCCGCCTGCGCCTTCGCCTCCGCCGCGCCGTCCGCGGAGCGCGTCGAGCTGCGCCTGTCGAAGCGCGCCGAGGCGCACGTGCGCGAGGGCCATTTCGCGCAAGGCCGGCGCAGCCGGGGCAAGAGCCTGTTCCTGCCCAAGACCGACCTGCTCGGCCTGCTGAAGGCGGCCGAGGTGTCGGAGCCGCGGCGTCAGGGGAACGGACGCGACAAGCGCGTGACCGACGCGGGCCGGACGGTCGGGACCGACGGGCGCTCGCGCAAGCCGGTGCGCACCTACGTGGTGATCGCCGAGCCGGACGGCGAGGTCGTCACGATGTACCCGGGAAAATAGGAGGCCGCCATGGGACTGGACGTGTATCTCGAGGACGAATTCGGCGAGGAGCTGGACCTCTTCATCGACGACGGCGGCATCCTGGCCGCCGCGATCCCCTCCGGCGACGCCTCCTACCCGATGCTGCGCCACGTCGACGTCGAAGGCGTGACCGCCTTCAACCGGCTTCAGCTGTCCGTCGTCATCCCCGAGCTCGAGCGCCTGGAGTCGGCCAACGCCTCGATGAACAACACCAAGGCGGCGCTCGCCAAGGTCCTCAAGATGGCGCGAAAGGCGGCGGCGGAGCCGCACCTGTACCTGAGCTTCCTCGGCGACTAGCCGTCAGCCTCTCGAGCCTCCATACCGCGTAGGGCGCCGCGAGGCCGAGCACGGCCGCGGTCGCGGCGAGCTTGGGCATGCCGATGAGGCGTCCCGAGGGCTCCGAGCGCAGGAACGCCGCGGAGGCGAAAGAGGAGAACGCGCTGGCCGCGTGCGTGAACGCGTTCTGCGCCGAGAGGTAGCGCGCGCGAGCGGACGGCGCGGGCACCTTGCTCGCCAGCGCGTTGATCGAGACCCAGCGCGACGCGTTGAAGCTCATGAACAGCATGAAGAAGACCGCCGGGTGGAGCGGCGGCGGTTCGAGCACGGCGCCGAGCAGCAGGGCCGAGGACACGACGGCCGTGCCGGCCGACACCGGCCACAGCGAGCGGGTGCGGTCGGTCCAGATTCCCGACAGGCGCATCGTCAGCAGGCTCAGAAGTCCGCCGCCGAGGTAGAGCAGGCCGAGGCGCTCGCGCGGGAACCCGAGATTGAACTGCAGGAAGGCCGAAAGATTCGAGACGAGCAGGAAGTTGCCGAGGATGGCCGCGCCGAAGGCCGCGAAGGCCCAGAACATGCGCTCGTCGAGCGGGATCGGGGACGCCTTCTCGCGGGAGTCGAGGTGGCCTCGCAGGACCGGCAGCAGGATCCGCGCGGCCGCGGCGAGGCCGAGCGCGACCGCGCCGACGATCCAGAACGGCGTGCGCCAGCCTCCGTGACGGGAGAGCCACAGCCCCATGGGCACGCCGAGGATGGAGGCCAGAGAGAAGCCCGAGGCGACGACCGCGGTGGCGCGCCCGCGGCGCTCCTCCGGCGAGACGTCGGCCACCACCGAGAAGCAGAGCGTGGCGGCGAGGCCGCCGAAGGCCCCGGCGGCGACGCGCGCGGCGACGAGGCTCCAGGTTCCGGCGGCCAGCGCGGCCGTCATCGTGGCGAGGCCGAGGCCGACGACCGCGGCGACGAGGGCGCTCCGGCGCTCGAAGCGGTCGAGCCACAGCGAGCCGAGCACGCCGACCACCGTGGCCGAAGCGGTATAGGAGCCCGCGACGATCCCCAGGTGCGACATCGGGATGCCGAGCGCGGCCGCGAAGTCCGGCCCCATGGGCAGCACCATCATGAAGTCCACCAGGTTGACGAAGTGGACCGCGGCGAGCATGAGAAGGGCGGCCTTCTCGTTGATCGGCGGCCGGCTCAGAACGTCTCCACCGCCGCTTCGACCGTCGGCGCCGTCTTCAGCGCGTTCGACGTGATGCAGTACTTCTTGGAGAGCTCGATGAGCTTGCGCGCGTCCTCGGCGCGGGCGGCGGGGACCTTCACGGTCACGGCGATCTTGAACGACGTGAAGACGAGGCCCTCGCGCGTCTTCTCCAGAACGCTTTCGGCTTTGGAGGAGTAGGAGCGCGTCTCGATCGGATCGCGCTTGTTGAGCGCGTGATAGGTCGCCATCAGGCATTGGGCGAGCGCGGCCAGGATCAGGTGCTCGGGAGTCCACAGGGACGGATCCGAGCCGTCGAATTCCGGCGGAGCGCCGCCCTTGATGACGGGCCGCGTTCCGGCGGACAGGTCGCAGCGGTCGCCGCCGGTCCAGACGCAGTCCAGTTCGTAGCGGTGGGGAAAGGGATGCGGCATCAGTCCTCCCAGAAACGCCGCGGCAGGCGGCCGAGCGCGATGATCGCCAGCTGACTGGCGACGAACGCCGAGAGCCACCAGAACGCCTTGTCCATGAAGCCGTAGGAGTGCAGGCCGATGCCGAGCATGTTCACGCCGAACCAGGACAAGGCCGTGATCACGTTGCCGAACACCGCCATGAGCATGATCCCGCGCTCGCGGGCGAAGCCGCCCCAGCGCGCGTGCAGGATGAGCGCGTTCCAGAGCACGATCAGCAGGGCGCCGTTCTCCTTGGGGTCCCAGCCCCAGAAGCGGCCCCAGCTCTGGTCGGCCCAGATGCCGCCCAGCATAGTGCCCACGAAGCTGAAGAAGAGG
>CAZURZ010000075.1:0-9851 GCA_964623465.1 uncultured Elusimicrobia bacterium | reverse complement strand
AGCGCCGCGCCATGACCCCGTGGCTCGGGGCGCCGGCGCGCGCGGCGGGGGGGCGCGGCGCTCTCCGGGGGCCGTGGAGCTTGGTGGCGGCCGCGGCGGAGTCGTTCGCGCGCGGCGACGCCGACGGCGCGGAGCGCGCGGCGGACGAATTCATCATGAGCCTCCCGGGCGCGGCCGCCGGTCCGGCGATGAAGGCCCTGCTCGCCGCCGCGCGCGGAGACAAGGCCGAGACGGAGCGGTGGCTGGAGGCCTGCGGTCCGCGCGGCCCCGAGGGCTGGGCGCTGGCCCTGCGCGGCATGATGCGCGCCCGCTGGGAGCAGCTCGACGGCGCCCGCGCCGACCTCGAGGCGAGCGCCCGCGCCGAGTCGTCGGCCTGGGCCGCGGCCGTCCGGGCCGACGTCTACAACCGCGTCGGCCTGTACTGGCGGGCGCTCAAGGAGCTCGGCCGCCTGCGCCGCCTGATGCCGCGCAGCCCGGAGCCGGACGCCCGCGCGGCGGCGATCCACCTCGAGCAGGCCCAGTACGAGGAGGCGCTGGCCTGCATGGACCGCGCCGTGACGCTCGCGCCCAAGGACCCGGCCCTGCGCCGCCAGCGCTCCCGGGTGAACTTCGTCCAGGGCGACCTGCGCGCGGCGCGGGCGGACATCGACGCCGCCTGCGCCCTGGCGCCCGACGACTGGGCCTTGCGCGAGGAGCGCTTGCGCCTGTGCCTGTTGCTCGACGACCACGCCGCCGCGGACGCGCTGCTGGCCGGGACCTGGCCCGCCGGCGCCAAGGAGTTCTGGCTCGGCTACCGGCGCTGCCGCGAGCGCCGCTACGCCGAGAGCGCCGAGCTCTTCGCCGCGGCCGAGGCCGCGGGCGGGGGGCGGGCCGAGACGAGCGCGTTCTACCGGTTCGTCGCGCGGGTCCTGCAGACCTCCCCGGAGCCCGTCCTTCCCGAGGGCAAGGAGCTGGTGATCATGGGGCTGGGGTACCGGCACCCGTATCAGCTCAGCGTCGAAGCCATCCGCGTCCTGCGCGGCTGCGAGGAGTTCTTCAGCAACCTCTCCGACGCGACCGTCGCCGACTTCCTGGGCCTCTTCGGCGTTCCCATGCGCACGATCGTCTTCCGCCGCACCGACGGGCAGTCCACCGCCTGCGCGCGCATCGCGCTGCGCGCGATGAAGGGCCTGCGGCGGGGCGGCGTGACGACGCGCGGCATGCCCAATTACTATGGCCGCCTCGCCCATCGTCTGGTGCAGGACTGCGCCGAGCGCGGCATCGCCTGCCGCATCGTCCCGACGGTCTCGATCGCCGACTTCCTGCCGAGCCTCGTGGGCCTGGCCGAGGGGGATTTGCTCGGCATGCAGGTGCGCGACACGCGCGACATGGACGGCCTCGACCCCCGGCTGCCCATGGTGCTCTACAACTTCGCCTCGGGGCCGCACCGCCGGGATCAGGCCCGCCGGCTGGCCGCGCTGTGGCCGGCCGAGCGGCCGTGCTGGCTGCTCGCGGGCTCGGGCCAGCGCGAGTACGAGCCGCAGCGCACGACCGTGGGCGCCCTCGAGGCGGCGTTGGAGACGGCCGACGCCGCCGTGACCCTGTTCCTGCCCGCCGCGCGCGCGGCCTAGCGGCGCGCCTTCAGGCCGCCCCACTCCAGCCAGGGGTCGACGATCGCGCGGCGCAGGTAGCCCGGGGAGAGGTCGTTCCAGGCGTCCCGGTGCCAGACGCGGAAATAGGCCATGCGCCGGATGTGGGGGGAGAAGTTCGGCGTCTTGTCGTGCGCCGTCAGGAAGTGGAAGATCACGACGTCTCCCGTGCGCCCGGTGACCTGCACGGGCGCGGGCATGGGGATCTTCCGGTCGATGGCGCCCTTCAGCGCCGGAACCCCCCGGCGCGCGACCAGGCGGGCGATCGCGCGGTGCGTGCCGGGATACACGGCGAGGTTCCCCATGCCCGGAGCGGGCGTGTCGCTCAGGAAGACGCCGGCGTTGAAGGCGTAGCGCAGCGGCCGCTTGGGGCGGGCGTACGCCCCGTCCATGCCCGAATAGGGTCCGTCGATGTGGACCATCGGCTCGTAGGCTTCGTCCGGGCCGGGGGCGGGGAAGCGCAGGACGATCTGGGCCTGGGACAGAGGTTCGGCGCGTCCGGGCCCGAGCAGTTCGTCGGCGAGCCCCGCGACCGCGCCGCGCGCGAGGGCCAGGACGGGTTCGGAACCGACGTACTCCGACAGGTAGTCGTGCGTGTCGGCGTACGCGTCCTTCCCGGGGTGGACGCCCGCGCCGAGGCGGTTGTTGATCTCGCGGATCACCGGCGCGGTCAGGGCGCGGGGCGCGGCGCCGCGCAGCACGACGAAGCCGTCCTCCCGCAGGGCGCGCTTCTGCGCCGCCGTGAGCCTCATGAGGCCTTCGCTCCCTCGAAGAGAGCCGGAGCCAGATCCTTGGCCCGCGCGAACGCCGCGGCGGCGTCGGCGGCGCGGCCCGCCTTCTCCAGGCAGACGCCCCGCCCGATCAGGGCCCAGACGTCGTTGGGGGCGGCGGCCAGCGCCGCGTCGAAGGACTTGAGCGCGCCGCCCGCGTCGCCCCGTTCGAGCAGGGCTTGTCCGGTCCAGACCAGCGCCTGGACGTAGCGCGGGTGCATGGCCAGGGCCCGGCGCAGCTCGGCGAGTCCCTCGTCGGGGCGGCCGGAGCGCAGGAGGACCTCGCCGCGCCAGGCGACGATCCAGAAGCAATCCGGCGCCAGCGCCGCGGCGCGATCCAAGTCGGCCAGCGCCTCGGGCAGGCGCCCTTCGCCGCGCCGCACGCCGCCCCGCCACGCCCACACCCAGCTCAGGGCCTCGTCGCGCAGGATGTCGGGGCCGGCGGAGCCCAGGAAGTCGTAATCGCACGAGCAGCGCACGTCGAGGCGCATGGCTTCGGCGAGATCGGCCAGGCCCTTGTCCTTCGCTCCGAGTTCACATTGGATCTGCCCGCGCAGGGCGAGAAACCAGGCGTTGGAGGGCTGGAGCGCGCTGGCGGCCGAAATGTCGGCGAGCGCCTCCTTCAGGCGTCCGGCCTTGCGCAGGATCTCGGCCCGCCAGCCGCGGGCGTAGGCGTCGGGACGGGCCTTCTCGGCGGCGCGCGTGTCGGCCAGCGCGGCCTCGAGGTCTCCCTTCTGACGAAGGGCCTTGGCGCGCACCACGTAGGCCCAGCTCCAGCTCCCGTCGCAGGCGATCGCCGTTCCCGCGCTCTCCACGGCCTCCTCCCAGCGCCCGAGGCTGCGCAGGCATTCGGCGCGCAGCACCCAGGCGGACGCGGAGCGGGGATCGAGCTGGATCGCGGCGTCCGCGTCGGCCAGTCCTCCCGCGAAGTCGAAGAGGTGGCGCTTGGGTTCGACCCGGTTCGACAGCGCGTCCGCGTCCCCGGGGCGCAGGGCGACGATGCGATCGTGGTCGGCGAGCGTGAGATCGTAGCGCCCGAGGCAGCGCCAGGCCTCCCCGCGCAGGGCGAGAAGCTCGACGTCGTCCGGAGCGGCCGCCAGCAGCTCGCCGTAGACGGCGGCGGCTTCCTCGTGACGCCCCTGGCGCTGCAGGGAGCGCGCGGCCTCGACGCGTCCGGCGGGGCCGGAGGCGGGCGCGGCCGCCTTCGCGAGGAGACGGCGCGCGTCGGCGATCTCGGCCTCGGCGAGCAGCCCGGGCTCCTCCAGGGCGCGCTCGAGGTCGCCGCGCGCCTCCCCGGGACGGCCCAGCTTCAGCGACAGCGCGCCGCGGTAGTAGAGCGCCCGCGCGTTCCCGGGATGAAGCTCGAGCGCGCGCGTCAGGTCCTCCCAGGCGCCGTCGCGGCCGGCCTTCAGGCGCGCGGCGCCCCGCCACAGGAAGGCGTCGGCGAATTTCACGTGCACGTTGAGGGCCTTGGTCAGGGTCTTCTCGGCCGCGGCGTGGCGCCCCAGGCGGAACTCGGCTTCGCCCTTCCAGCCCATGATCCAGGCCGAGTTCCGCTCGTGCTTCAGCGCGCGGTCGAAGTCCGCGATCGCGGCGGCGTTCGAGCCTTGGAGCATGCGCGCCCGTCCGCGCCAGGCGTAGGCGAACGGCGAGCGGGGTTCGCGCGCGATCGCGGCGCCGAAGTCGGCGTGCGCGGCCTTCCACTTGCCGAGCTCGCAGCGCGCGCGCCCGCGCAGGACCAGCGCGTCCGCGGCGCAGTCCCCCGAGACCGCCCGCGTCAGGGCCTTCTCGGCCGACGCGAAGTCGCGCATGCGCATCAAGACGTCGCCCCGCCAGAAGTGGGCCAGGGGGGAGCGCGGCCGCCTCTTGATCTCCGCGTCGAGCTCCGCGAGGCCGGCGGCGAAACGGCGCGGCTCCGCCTCCCAGACGTACTTCGGATTCAGGCGCGACGCGGCGCGGATGTCCTCCAGCGCGGGGCCGACGAGGCCGAGCGCGCGCCGGGCGTGCATGCGCTCGTAGAGGCAGAGGTCGAGGGTGTGGGGCTTGAGCGCGATCGCGACGTCGAGATCGGCGATCGCCTCGCGCGGCTTGCCGAGCGCCCGGGCGGCGCTGCCGCGCCAGGCGTAGGCGAGCTCGTAGCCCGGAAAGAGCGCCACGGCGCGGTCGAGCGCCTTCTTCGCCCCGGCGACGTCGCCCGAGCGCCGGAGCAGTTCCCCGTGCCACGCCGCGATCCAGCCGCAGTCGGGATCGAGCGCCACCGCCCGGGCCATCGCTTCGCCGCCGGCCCGGAAATCGCCCAGCGTCACGTGGCAGCGCGACAGGTACGCCCAGGCCCACGCGCGCTTCGGGGCGATCTCGACCGCGGTCTTCAGGTCCTCCAGGGCGCCCAGGTTCTCGCCGATCTCCGGGCTGCGGCGGTTGTCGGCGCGGAACGCGTAGGCCCAGTAGTCGCGCGGGTTCGCCTCGATGTGGCGGGTGGCCGCCTCGATGCTGCGCCGGGTGTCGGTCTTGTCCCGGTGCAGGCCGAGCATGATGAAGAGCAGCCCGGCGTTCTCGTCGAGGCGCATCGCCCCCAGGCAGTCCTCCAGGCACTCGTCGAGGCGGCCTTGCTCCTTGCGGCACATCGCGCGCAGGCGCCACGCCCACTCGAGTCCGGGCTCCAGGCGCAGGGCCTGGTCGAGGACGGCCGCGGCCTCGTCGAGGCGTCCGAGCTTGTAGCGGACGAGGCCGTCGACCGCGAGCGGCAGGGCGTTCCCCGGAAGCCGTTCCGCGGCGGCCCGGACGTCGTCGAGCGCCTGGCGGGATTCGCTTTCCAGCGCGTCGGCGTCGGCCCGGGCGAGCGCGCGCCACATGCGCCACCAGCCCGATCCCGGCTCGAGGCGGACCGCCCGCTCGATCCCGGCCGCGCCCCGGGCGCCGCGCGAGGCGCCGAGCTCCCAGCGCCACGCGTGCGCGCTGGCCAGCCCCGGGTCCCGTTCCAGCGCGGCGTCGAGCTCCGCGGCGGCGCGCTCCGGCTCCCCGAGCAGGCGCAGCAGGCGGCCGCGCTCGGCGCGGGCGGCGGGGGATTTCGCGCCGGCGAGGCGCTCCAGCCGGGCGCGCCAGAGGCGGCCTTGAAAGACGACGGCGCGTCCCGGAAGATGGGCCGTGGAGCGGCCGAGGAAGAAATGCCGCCCGAGCGAGCCGACGAGCGCGTTGGACGGCGCCTGGTGACTCATGCCGTCGAGAGTCTAGCAATTCGACGCCTTGACGCCGTCCGCTATTTGGCCTATCCTAGCTCCGCACATGGGCATCGACGTCGCGCTGGATCCGTCGATCGAACTCCTGGGCGCGGCGGACCTGTTGGGCGCGCCGGCCGCGGGAAGCGCCTCCGGGGCCGGGGGCGCCTATGTCGCGTCCCTGCGCCGTTCTCTCGAGCCCTTCCGCTCCCATCCCGCCGTCGTCCTCAACGCGCGCCGGCACGCCCTCGACCGGAACTACTTCCACCGGAAGGATCTCCTTCTGCTTCGCGGCGCGCCCCCCGAGCTCGCCTTCGATCCCGCCTTCGACTCCTGCCGGGGCGAGGCCGAGCGCGGCGGGCAGTGGGAGCCCTGGCTTTCGGCCCTGCGGGACTTCGCGCGGGCGGCGCGCTTCGAGCGCGCGCTGGCGGCCGCGGCGCCCGCCCTCGACGCCGAGCTCGCCGAGCTGCGCCGCCGCGCCGCGGCGGGGGGGCACGTCGCGGCGCTCGAGGCGTACTCCGGACTTCCTTTCCGCGGGCGCTACCGCCTGATCGTCTCGGCGTTGTGCTCCCGCGGCCCCAGCCTCAACCGCGTCTGGACGCGCGACGATGGGACGCACGAGATCGTCAGCATCCTCCGGCCCTCTTCTTACGAGAGCCTGGACGCGGTGGTGTGGCACGAGCTGGGACACGCCGTCCTGGACATGACGGCCAATCTCTACGACCACGAACTCCGCGACGCGCCGTTGTCTTTGGGGCCCAAGCTCAAGAACAATTGCCGCAACTGGCTGCACGGGATGCGCGAGCATTTCGTGCGCGCGGTGATGCTCCGGCTGATCGCGCGGGAGCGCGGCGAGGCGGCCGCCGAGCGGGAGTACCGTCTCGAGGAGTTCAGCGCGCGCCCGCATCTCGCGGCCTTCCTCCGTCTCCTGCGCGAGTACGAGGACTCGCGCTCGCGCTGGCCGACTTTGGCCCATTTTTACCCGCGTCTCGCCGCCGCCTTTCCTCGTCCGGCGCGCGCGCGGGTCGCCGCGGCGGAGGGGGGCGACGGCTGGCACGACGCGCTCCGCCTGCTCGCGGGGCCGTTCCTCACGCGCGCTCAGCGCGAGCGCGCCCTGGAGCACCTCGATCTGCTGCTGTCGTCCGTTCCGGATCCGCGCCTGCTCGTGCGCCGCGCGGCGCTCCTCTTCCTTCTGGATCGCCGCGAGCGCGCGCTCGCCGACGTCGCGGCCCTGCTCGACGGCCGCCCCGGCGACGTCGCCTCCCTGCTTCGCTGGGCGCGCGGGCGCCTGCGGGGCGCGGCGAAGCGATGAGAGCCGTCAGGGCGCTCGCGGTCGCGCTCGCCCTGGCCGGAGCCGTCGCCGCGCTCGCCGCGCGCACGGAGGGGTTCCCCTTCAACTGGGGCCACGTCGAGGTCGAATGCGGCGAGATGCTGCTGCACGGGCGCGGCGTGCCCCGCTTCCAGGTCTCCTACTCGATGCCCTACGGCGCCTTGACCTCGGCGCTCCTGTTCGGGCACTGGGGCGACGCCGGCTCGCGCTGGCTCTGGGCCGCGGTGCAGACGGCCATCCCGGCGCTGGCCGCGGCGACGGCGCTGCTCGCGGCCGGCCCGGTCGCCGGCGCGGCGGCGCTCGTTCTGGCCGCCTCGCTGGGGCCGCGGCACGCGGAGTATCCCGTCAACGCGGTCTTCGCCGTCTTCCTCCTGCTCGTCGCGGGCGTGCTCGCGCGCCGCGAGCGCGCCCCCACGACGGCGAACGGCGTCCTGCTCGGCCTCGCCGTCGGGATGAGCGTCCTCCAGCGCTCGCCGCTCGTCTTCTTTCCCGTCGTCCTCCTGATGCTGGACGCGGCGCGCGGCCGCGGAGCGCGCCCCGGCGCCGCGGCGTCCCTGGCTCCGGCGGCCGTGACGCTGCTCCTGCTCCTGCCGTGGATCAAGATGAACTGGGACCTCCACGGCGTCTTCTCGCCTCTGGAACGGGGGCGCATCGAGGCGCTGCTGGAAGCGGCTCTCTCGGGGATCGAGAAGGGCGCGGGAAGCTCGAAGACGGAGGACTTGGGCGGGGGGCTGCTCGGCTGGCTGCGCGGGGGGCTCGCCGCTCCCGGCGCGTACGCCGCGGCCTGTCTCGGGCGCCTCCGGTTCATCGCCGCCGGCTCGCCGTTCCTTCTCGCCGGCGCGGCGGCGGGCGTCGTGCTCGGGCGGCGGCGCCCCGAAGTCCGCGCGCTGGGCGTCCTCGCCGCCTACTATGTCGGCGCGCACTCGATGATCGCGATCAGCGAGGCGTACCTCGTGCAGATGTGGCCGTTGCTCGCCGTCCTGTGCGGCGTGGCGGCCGCGGAAGCCGCGCGCTTGCGCCCGGACGCGGAGCTCGCGCGCGAGGACGCCTCCCGCGCGCTCGCGGCGGCGGCGCTCGCGGCGCTGATCCCGGCGCTGTGGTCGCTGGGGCTGGCCGCGGCCTACCCCGGCAGGCTCGCGGCCTCCCGGCCTGAAGACCCGGCGCCCGACGAAGCCTGGCCGCTTTTCGAGGAAGGGCGCCGCCTCCTCTCCCGGGGACTCCCGCGGGAGGCGGGCGAACGCCTGGCGCGCTCCGTGGAGCTTCGCCCGGGCGAGCGCCGCGCGGAGCTGCTCCGGGCGTGGGCGGAGGCGCTTCAAGGCCGGCCTCGCGCGCTGCGCGAATTCGAGGGGCCGGTCTGGATGTTCGGGCGGGCCGCGCCGTGGCTGCTCAAGGCCTGCGAGAGCCTGGAGAGCGGCCGCCGCGAGCGGGCTCGAGACGAGCTGGAGCTCGCCTTCGCCGCCGCGAATTCGGGCGCCGGCCTCATCCAGCAGTTCGACGAGATCGGGCCGCTTATTCCGGCGAAACGGCGCGACGCGTTGATGCTGGCGCTCGCCGAGCGGGCGCCTCCCGGCGAAGAAAACGGGCTGCGTCTGCGCGCCGCGGGCATGGCCGCGGCGAACGGCGACCGGAGAGGCGCTTTGGCGCGTCTGTCCTTTCTGGAGACGTCCGAGCTCAGCGACGCGCAAGCCGAGGAAGCCTCGTTGCTGCTCGCCGAGCTCGGCCAGGGCTCGCGCGCCTTGAGGCTTCTCTCGGAACGCTCCCGGCGGACGCCGGCCTCGACGAGCCTCCATCTGAGACGGACGGAGGTGGCGCACAAACTCAACCGCCTCGACGAGGCGCGCGCGTCCCTGGACGCCGCGCGCTCGCGCTTGCGCGACGTCGGGGAGCGCCGGCGCTTCGCGGTGCTCCTCGGACGCCTCGGCGACCCCGCGGGGGCGCTGGCGCTGCTGGCCGAGACGGGCGACGGCCCGACGCCGGAGGTCATGATCGAGCGCGCCGGCTTCGAGGCCGCGCTCGGACGCAAGGCCCGGGCGCGGGAGCTCCTCGCCTCCGCGCTCTCGCGTCGTCCCGGCGAATCGGCCAGACTGCGCGCGGCGTGGGTGTACGCCCAACTCGACGAGATCGACGCCGCCGTGAAGCAGGCGGAGGCTTCGGCTGCGGCGAGCGCCGCCGCTCCCGCGGGCCCGCGGGAGGGCAAGGAGGCGGAGGCACTCCGTCTTTTCGCGGCCGCCGGCCTGCTCGGCAAGGCGGAGGCCGCGTTGGCCGGCGGGCGGCGCGAGGAGGCCCGGGCCTTTCTCGAGAAGGCCGAGCCGGACGCCTCCTCCTCCGATCGACGCCGGCGCGTGGCGAGCCTCCGGTTCAAGCTGGGCGACGCGCGCGGCGCCGCGGAGGAGCTCGAGCGCCTGGCGCGGGAGAAGCCCGCGGACGCCGAACTCCTGATCGAATTGGCTGAGGCGCAGCTCCGCGCGGGGCGGCGCGAGGACGCGCTGCGCGCGCTGACGCGAGCCTCGCGGGCGGATCCGGACGCGCGCGCCCGGCTGCGCGCGGCCCGGCTTCTCATCGAACTCAAGGAGAGCCGCCTCGCCGCCGCGGAACTCGTGGAAATCTCCCGGCGCGCTCCGGATGCGGCCGCTCCGCGCGTCGAACTGGCGGAACTCGAGGCGGACGCAGGGCGGCGGACCGAGGCGTTGTCCGCCCTCGCCGCGGCGCGCCGGGCCGGGACGATCACCGCGGAGGATCGCCGGCGCGCGGCGACGTTGTACCGGCGTCTCGGGGAAGACGCGCGCGCCGAGGAGGAGCTCGCGGCCCTGGCGGCGAGCGCTCCCGCCGAGGGCGGTCCGCTGCTGGAGCGGGCCGAGGCGCTCGAGCGCCTGGGGCGCCGCGAGGACGCCCTCCGCGCGGTTTCCGC
>CAZURZ010000074.1:0-9980 GCA_964623465.1 uncultured Elusimicrobia bacterium | reverse complement strand
ACGGCGCGCCGAGCGCCGGCATGTCCGGCAGCGGAGGAAGCTCCGGAGCCGAGAGCGAGGGGGGCCGCACCTGTCCGAGGGCGCGCGCCCCCGCCAGGAGCAGAGAGACTGCGCCGGTCCACGCCGAGCGGATGAGCCAGGCCCAGGGGATCAAGCCGACGAACATCATCAGCACCGGCAGGAACGCCCACCCCGTCCGTCCCTGCAGGATGCGGAACGCGACCTGGATGCCGAGGAAGATGCACAGGCTGAACACCGTGATATGACCGAAGATCACCGTCAGCGCGGGCACGTCGAGCGTGGGGCGGCGCCACAACAAGACGGCGAACGCGACGAAGAGCCCGGACATCGCCGCTCCCGTGCCGATGAGCTGGCAGAAGCGGCTCCAGGCGAACATCAGCGCGAAGCAGATCATGGTTTTCAGGACGTTGGAGGAGACGACGTCGCTGAGATAGTACGAGATCATGGACATGATCGCCATCATGGCCAGCCACGAGGCGGCGTCCTTCACGAAGGCGAGCGGCTTTTCGCGATACTCGGACAGCCAGCCGAGCATGACCTCGCGCACGGCGGCGGCCGCCGCGCGCAGGCGGGCCGGATCCGGGGCGGACGGAAGCGCCGGCCGCTTGACGGGCAGGGAGAACGCCGGCCAGGACGGCGCGGGCATCCGCAGGCTCCCGAGCAGCGCCCCCAGCCGCCCCCCCGCCCCGCCGAGCAGGCGGAACAGGCGCGTGCGCCACAGATACGCGCCCGCCGTGAGGAACAGGAACGCCGCGGCGGGCACGAAGACGTTGATGAGCGCCTCGAGGAAGGACGTTCCGGGACGCACGGCGCCGGGCAGGCGCGTCAGAGGCAGGAGCATGGCCAAAAGAGCGAAGAGCTTCACGTCGCCGGCAGGCCAGATCCGCAGCCACCACAAGCTCCACGCCGCGGCCATGGACACCGCCGCATGCCCGAGCGCGGCCTCGTAGAAGCCCGCGGTCAGATAGACCCGGGTCCAGCCGAGAGCGCCGAGCGCGCTCTGCGCGCCGAGCGCGAGCCACGCGGCCGCGACGAGCTTGAGCCAGAACGCGAGGTATTGATTGCGGATCTTCTGCTCCTTCCAGTCGACCCAGCCCATGTGCGCCCACGCCGCCAGGAAGACGCCGCAGGCGTACAACTGCGCGGCCGCGATCAGCACGCCCGCTCCGGCCTGGCTCATCGGGGAGCCTTGTCCGGTCCGGCGCCGTCGGCCAGCCACGCGCGCCAGGCGGCGATCACGCGGCGGTAATCGGGTCCCGGCTTGAGCGCCTCGGCGCGCTCGAGCGCGGCGACGCCTTCCGCGCGCCGCCCCGTGACGAACAGGCTCTCCGCCTTGCCGACCGCGAAGCCGACGTCGTCAGGGAAGTGCGCGGCGAGGCGGTCGGCCACGGCCAGGAAGCCCTCGGCGTCGCGCAGGCGCAGATACGACTGCCCCAGCCGCTGCATCAGCGCCGGCTCGAGTCCGTCGACGCGCACCTTCTTCAGGGCCTCGGCGGCTTCCGCCTTGCGGCCCTTCGCGAGCGCGGCGTCCACGAGGGACAGCAGATGCTCCGGATCGGACGACGTCAGGCCGTCGCCCAAACCCAGTTCGGCCGCGACCGCGAGGGCCGAGTCGCTGACGACCCGCCGCTGGTCGTCGGTCGCGCGCGCGAGCACCTCCGCGAAGCGCGCCGCGGCCGCCTTGCGCTCCCCGCTCAAAGCCTCGGCCGCCGCGAGGTCGATGCGGGCCCAGGACAAGGCGGGCTCGAGCTCCAGCGCCCGCCTCAGATCCGCGGCGGCCCCCGCGTAATCCTTGTCGAGCATGCGCGCGACCGCGATGTGCCAGAGAAAGCGCGGCACCAGCGGCGCCGCCGGCGCCGGCTCGACGCCGTAGAGCACCTGGGGATTGACGGTGCGGCCGACGAGTTCCGTGACGTCCTTGAACCAGGCGGGACGGTTGCGGCGCAGGACCTCCAGGGAGAACACGGACACCGTGCTGAGGCGCGTCTGCGAGAGCTCCGACAGCCCCAGAAGCACGTAGCCGAGCATGCGCTCGTCGTCGCCTTCCTCGCCCCGGCCGCCGCGCTTGTCGCACGCCGCGTTCAAGCGGTCGATCGCCGCCGCGTCCCAAGGGAGCTCGGACAGGCCGGGACGGGCGCGCGCCGCGGCGATGATCTCCGCGGAGACGTGGCAGTTGTAGCGCGGCTTCCAGTGCATGCGGTCGTTGAAATAATCGAGCCCGGGCATCCGCGGCGCCGCCAGGGCCCGGAAGCGCCGGTCCGCTTCCACCAGGAAGGCCCCCTCTTCGGCCGAGACGGAGCGCAGGATCCCTTGGCAGATCGGTCCGCAGAGCGGCGCGCGGTCGTGCCGGGCCGCCTCTTCGAAGGAATCCCGCGCCTCCTTCCAGAGCTCCAGCTTCTCCTCGGCGCGGGCGATGAGTCCCCAGAGGAAGGCCTTGCGCGAGGGCGCGTCGTACTCCCGCGGGGATTCGCGCGCGACGGCCGCGCGCCAGAATTCCCGCGCTCCGCGCCAGTCCCGGCGCAGGAACTTGATCCAGCCGGGCACGAACTCCGCCTCGTGCGGGGTGCGCCCCAGTTCGGAGGGCTCGCGGTAATTGCGCGGCGGGACGACGACCGCGACCGGCACGCCCGCGACGCGCGCCCGCCGGAGGTTCTCCCCCAGCTGCCGCGCGAAGTCGGCGTCGCGCGCGTCCGCCCGCTCGTTGGAGTGCCGCCCGACCTGCTCCACGCCCCGCAGGCGCTTCACCCAGGTGCGGTACGTCTCGAATCGCGCCAGGCGATCCTGCGCCCGCATGATCCACAGCGGGATCGGCCCCGACGCCAGCCCCTCGTTGTGCCCGGTCAGCATGACGATCAGGTCGGGTTGATACGCCAGGATCTCCTGTTCGATGAGCGCCTCCCGGCGCGTCTCGTATCCGGCCATGCCGCAGTTGAGCACCTCGACCTCGCGCCCGGGCAGCGCGGCGCGCAGCGCCGGGCCGAGGTCGCCGGGACCGCCGTCGTACTGAAGCAGGCCCGCGATCGAACCGCCCAGGACGAAAACGCGGAAACCGCCGGCCGGCTTGTCCTTGCGGAACGACCCCTTCTTCGCGTTCGGGCGGTTGGCCCGGTACCAGCCGGGGCGGGCGGGGTCGGGCGTGAAGAACGGCTCGAGGATGTCCTCGTAGTAGTACTTGCGTCCGCCGTCGTCCGCGGCGGCGACGCCGGGAAGGCCGGCCGCCAGAGCCAGCAGCAACCCGGCGGCGGCGAATCTGCTCATTCCCGCAAGGATAAGTCAATTACGCCCGAGCGTCAAGGACGCATTGAAGCCCCTCCGGTTATCTGTTATACTGCGAAAACTCAGGAGGCATCGTCCCGATCATGAAAATCGCCTTCCTTATTAACTTTTTCGGCGCGTCGGCCGCGCTCGCCGCGACGGTCACGAGCACGGCCCAGCTCGAACAGCAGAACTCCCGCACGCTGGACAAGGAGATCGCCGCCGTCTCGGCCAGCGTCGCCGAGGCCGCGGACTGCTTCGGCCGCATCGGCGAGTACAAGACCGACCACGAGCAGACCCGCCGGCGGCTGGCCGCCGAGCACAAGGGCGCGGTCCCGGCGGCGTTCAACGACCTGATGTGGATGAAGTCCAACCGGATCACCCGCGCGAAGAAGCGCTGCGTCGACCGCAACGTCGAGATCGGCAAGCGCATCGACGACGTCCAGCGCCTCTTCGTCTCCATGTACCCGCCGAGCCCGAACGCCAAGGCCCAGCGCGCGAAGCTCAACGAGATCAAGAAGCGCCACCTCGACGCCATGGCGCGCGACATGCCGGCCCAGAAGGGCGCGCCGGCCGCCCAAGAAAACGAACCGTGAGCCCCGCGGCCAAGAAGACGTCCGACGGGAAGCTGCAGTTCTTCGTCGACCCGCGCCTGGAGCTCGACGGCGTCATGGAGCTGCTGGCCTTCGACCTGACCGCCGGGAAGGACGGCAAGCCGCACGCGACCGACTTCAAGTGCCCGGACATCCCCTACGTCCGCGCCGCGCGCAAGTTCTTCGCGCGCCACAAGTCCCATCCCGCGATCAAGCGCCGCGCGGGCGCGGCCTTCCGCGCCTTCGACGTGGGACAGCGGGGCCAAGGCCTGCTCCGCCTGTCGCCCCTGCCCGAGCTCAGGGCGGACACCCAGATCTCGATCTCCTTCCTGGCCCATTACGTGGGCGGCGACGAGCAGCTCGAGCGCTATCTGCAGGACATGCGCGACTTCTGCCGCGACTCCAAGTTCGAGGACTTCTTCGCCGCCAACGCGAAGCTCCTCGACGGAGACCTCGCGCGGATGAAGGCCGAGATCGAAGCCATGGACTACATCGGCAAGATCGAGAGGTACGCCGGCCTGCCCTTCGAGGGCCGCTACGCGTTCGTGCTCTCCCCCTTCATCCAGTCGGACACCGGCGCCAATATCGTGCAGCGCGGCGAGGACGGGCTGGCCGACATCATCTCCGTCCTGGGCCCGATCGAGGACACGCCCAAGGACGCCCCGCTCCTGTGCGTCTACAAGAGGCTGCACCCGCGCATCTGGCATGAGGCGGCCCACGGCGTGCTCGACAACGTCACCGAACTCTACGCCGAGGACATCGCGCGCAAGCAGCCGCCCGCGCGCGAGCCCTCCCGCGAATACCAGAACTGGATGCACCACGTGCGCGAGCACATGGTGCGCACGATGATGCTGCGCATGGTCGCGCACGAGATCGACGAGGAGTTCTCCGACGAGGAGCTCAAGCACGAGGAGGAGTGCGGCCTGCCGCATCTGCGCGCGTTCAAGAAGCGCGTCGCCGAGTACGAGAGCGACCGCAAGAAGTACCCCACGTTCGCCGACTTCTACCCGCGCCTCCTCGACGCGCTGCCGGCCGCGCCGAAGGGCGCCGCCGCGCGCCCCCTCGACCGCGAGAACGACCCGCACCGCGACTGGATCGTGGAGAACGCGATGCCGTTCTACACCGAGCCCCAGCGCCGCCGCGCCCTGTGGTACCTCGACTTGATGCTCAAGCGCTCGAAGAATCCCGGGCTGATCCTCAAGCGCGCCTGCCTGCTCCACCTGACGGGCCGCTCCAAGGAGGCGATCGCCGCCGCCGAGGAAGTGCTGGCCCTGCGCCCGAAGGACGCCGGCGCCGAGCGCGTGCGCAAGGCCGCCGCGGGCGGCCCGCCGCCGCCCTCCTCGCCGTCCGCGGGCAAGGCGCCTCCCGGCCGAGAGAACGCCTACGAGCGTCCGGCCGAGCTGCGCCGCCTCAACGAGGAGGGCGTGAAGGCCTACCTCAAACGCGACCTCGCCGGCGCGCGCGCCAAATTCGAGGCCGCCCTGCGCTCCGCGCCGGACGACGCCGAGTCGCTCGTCAACGCCGCCGCCGTCTGGGCGGACGGCGGCGACGCCGCCAAGGCGCTCGCGGCCTACGGCAAGGCCATCGAGAAGTCCCTCGAGATCCCCTCGCCGCAGACGCGCACCGCCGCCGCCGAGGCCCTGTCCTCGCGCGCGACGCTCCACGAGAAGGCCAAGCGTCCCGCCGACGCGAAGGCCGATCTCGCGCGCGCCCTCCAGCTCGCCCCCATGGAATGGGACAAGCGGGCCGACACGGAAAAGCGCCTCAAGGGGCTGGGTTGACCGAGGCGGAGCGCCTCCGGGCGCTGGAGCGGGAGATGGACCCGGCCGCGTCGGCCTCCTGGCTGCCGCGCCTGAAGGAAGCCGTCGGTCGCGCCTCCCACGGAACCGGAGGCCCGGGCTCGCGCCCCGACGCCGAGCTCGACTCCGCCCTCGGCAAGGCCATTTCCGTCCTGCCGTCGGATTGGGAGCTGCTCTGCCTGCGCGGCGTGATGCTGGCGGGACGCAGCGAGTTCGCCGCCGCCGAGAAGGACTTCGAGCGCGCCGCCGCCCTGGCTCCGGCATCGCCCAAGCCGCTGACCGACCGCGCCTACCTGCGCACGCGCCTGGGAGACTGGAGCGGGGCGCTCGCCGACCTCGACCGCGCGCTGCCGCTGTCGAACGGCGCGGCGGCCCTGCGCTTCGAGCGCGCGCTCGTCCTGCTCTCTCTCGGCGAGGCCGCGAAAGCCAAGGCCGAGCTCGAGGCCGCCCTCGCCTCCGGCTTCCGCGGGCCCGAAGTCGACTATCAGCTCGGGCGAGCCGAACTCGCCGCGGGCCGCCCCGCCGAGGCCGCCGCGCGCTTCGCCGCCGCCCGCAAGGAGTCGGCCGGCCGCCCCGAGCGCGCCAAACTGTTCGCGGCCTTCGAGGCCGCCGCCATCGGAGATCAAGTCATGAAGAAGAAGCCCGCGGCCAAGGCCGCTCCCGCGACATCCGGCGCGAAGGGCCGCCTGTGGCTGCTCGGCGTCGGCATCGAGCGTCCCTACGAGATCACGCTCAACACGATCACGGCCCTGCGCGCCTGCGAGGCCGCCTACACGCAGAACGACACGCGCGAGGTGCGCGAGCTCCTCGAGACGGTCTTCCCCGGGCTCAAGACCATCCCGGTCTCCTCGGGACGGGGCAGCGACCCGCAGGCGGCGACGTGGAAGGCGGTGCGCGCCGACCTCGACAAGGGCCTGCAGACGGCCTACGTCACCTACGGGCACCCGATGCTCTTCGGCGAGGGCAACATGATGGCCAAGCGCTGCAAGGAAGCCGGCTACGAGTATCGCGTCGTCACCGCGCCCTCCTCGATCGACGGGGTCCTGACCATGCTTCAGGACGACCTCGACCTGTGCGAGCGCGGCTTCACGGTCCAGAACGCGCGCAGCGTCGTGGACGAGAAGGCCCTGGTCCCGGGCAAGGCCGCCATCATCGTCGGCGTCAACCGCGTCATGGAGGAGGGACGCTTCGGCGCCTTCTGCGACGCGCTGGAGGCCGCCGTGCCCAAGAACGCCGTCCTGCAGGCGCTCAAGTGCGGAGACGGCTACCGCGAGGAGACTCGCCTCAAGCTCACCGCGGCGGAATTCCGGCGCAAGGAGCGCGAGCTCGACCCGGCCCTGACCCTCTTCGTCCCCGGGAGGAGCTAGGATGCCCGTCCAGGATCATTTCGGTTCGGACTCCCACGCCGAGGCCTTCGCCAAGCTCGATCCCAAGCTCGACTCCGAGCCGACGGCCACCTACCGCAAGCTGCGCGACATGTGGCTGAAGGCGTCCTTCGACCGCAAGCAGAGCGAGGCCCTTCCCTCGCCGTGGCGGGAGTACTGCCTCTCCTCGCTCGAGTGGAGCGCCAACCGCAACCTCGAGTCGCTCGCCCTGCTCGACCGCGGCAGCCGTTTCTCCCCGCGCTTCTATTGGCTGCGCTACTACGTCGCCGAGATCCTCGTGCGCCGCCTCGACCTCTACGACATGGCGCGCGCCGAGATCCAGGCCGTCGCCGCCAAGTGCCCGTGGCTGTGGGAGGCCCGCTGCCTCTGGACCGAGATCCTGATGGCCGTCGGCCACGCCGACCCGCTCAAGGCCGTGCGCGACGTGCGCGTTCCCGAGGGCTCGCGCGCCTCGTTCCTGGCCTGGCGCGGAGCCCTCGAGCTGTGGTGGGGCGAGTACGCGCTGGCCGTGAAGGACCTCGACGAGGCCGCGGCGATGGACAACCCCGACGCCCTGTGCTGGCGCGGCGGAGCCCTCTGCAAGCTCGGCCGCCTCGAGGAGTCCCAGCGCGACCTCGACCGCCTGCTGACGCTCGATCCCAAGGACCCCGAGGGCTTGGTCTGGCGCGGCGAGCTGCGCCGCCTGCGCGGAGACAAGGAAGGAGCGTTGCGTGACCTCGCGGACGTGATCGCGATCAGCGGCAACAAGCCGTGGGCCCGCGTCAACCGCGCCCTGATCCGCCTCGAGGAAAAGGACGTCCTCGGGGCCTGGCGGGACTTCGCCTGCCTCTATCTCAACGACGCCGACATCCAGGAGACGGGCGAACCGCCCGTGACCGCCGCGAAGATGAAGACGCTGCTCCTCCAGGCCCTGGAATCGGCGCGCGGCTGCCGCCGCTCCGACCCGCACCTCAACGCGGGCTGGATGCACGCCGCCGGCATCCCCCAGCCCGCGACGCCGGATTCCGGCGCGCGCCTGACGGCCTGGGCGAGGTCGGTCGGCCTGCCCGTGCCGCGAGAGGACGCCGATCCCGACGCGGTGACCGAGGCGAAGGTCCGCGAGATCATGAAGCCGGCCGGGGCGCCTCGGTGAGGGCGGCCGCCGCGCTCGCGGCGCTGCTGCTCCCCGCCGTCCTCCGCGCCGCGCCGCTCGAGGTCTCCGTCGACTCCCGCATAGAGCTGCTCGCAGCCGTCTCCTATCTGGCCGGCACGGCGCGAGAGGGAGCCGACGTCGCCGCGTATCGCGCGGAACTCGAGAAGCGCTTCGGCTCCCTGCGCGGGCATCCCGCCGTTTCCCTGTACAGGACGCTCGCCTCCGAGCCCGGCGGCGAGGAGGCCTGCGCGACCTTCCTGCTCTACTACGGGCCGCCTCCCGAGCTGACGTTGCTCGACCCCGCCGTCCACATCCACTATCTCGAGGGACGGGTCGAGACGATGCAGCGCCTGCTCTGGGAGCTGAGGGATTTCGCCCGCGTCTCCCGCTTCGAGGAATTCCGCCGCGACCGCGCCGCCGCGGACGAGGCGGCCGTCTCCGTCGCGCGCGAACGCCTGGGAGACGACCCCGTGCCCGACGTCGAGGCCTTTCTCGGCCTCGGGCTCTCCTCGCGGGCCCGCTATTACCTCGCGCCCCTCGCGCGGAGCAACCGCGCGTTCATCATCCCCTACCCGCTCCCCCCCTCCGGGCTCGGCGCGCGGAGGCTCGACGTCTACACCCTGCCCGCGGGCCCCGCCTCCTCCTTCACCGCCGCCACGGTCGTCTGGAACGAGCCGCTGTACGCGTTCCTCGATCCAGCCGTCCATCACTTCGAGCGTCTGGCGGTCAAGGACCGCGCGGCCTACTACGGGAAGGAGTTCGCGGCCTGCCGCGCCGTCTCGCCCAGCTGCGTGCACGAACTCGTGACGCTCGCGCTGATCGACCGCCTCGAGCGCCGCCGCGGCCGCCCTGCGGCCGCGTTCGACGCCGCGTCATACCCGTCTCCCCGCGACCGTCGCGCGCTGGCCGCGCTCTCGGCGAGGCTCGACGAATACGAGGCCGACCGCCGGCGCTGGCCGGATCTATGGACCTTCCTGCCCCGCCTGATGAGCGTCTTCCACGAGCTCGCGCACGGCGGACGGTCCGCTCCGCCCGCCCCCGAACTCCCCGCGGTCGCCCGCGTCGCCGACTTCCTGGATCCGGGCTTCGTCCGGAGGAACGCGCCATGAAGGCCGCCGCCGCCCTGACCCTCGTCTTCGCGCTCGACGCGCGCGACGCCGGCCGCGAAGCGGTCCTCGCCGAGGCGCGCGCCCGCGCCCTTCGCGCTCCGCCGCCCGCCGCCGCGGCCGACTACCTCGGCGCCGCGCTCGAGGGAGAGCACGTCTTCGTCCTCGCGCCGTCGTCCATGCCCGCCCCGGCGACGCTCGCCGTCGCGGACGGGGGGCGGCACGAGCACCGGCGTCCCGGGCCTCCCGACCTCGACCGCCTCGAGCGCTCTCCCGCCCTCGACCTGGTCGAAGAGGCGCTCGAGTGGGCGCCCGCGGAGAGCCGGCGCGAGCTCGCGGCCGCCGTCCTGCTCCGCGCCTTGGCCCGCGACCTGGGCGAGCCCGCGCTCGAGCGCGTCCTCTCGCGCCCGGACTTCGCCCGCATGGGACGGCTGCGCCCGCTGCTCGGCCTCCTGCGCGAGTACGAGACCTCCCGCGCGGAGCACCCCACGCTGCAGTCCTTCCGCCGGCGCCTCGAGCCCGTCCTGCGCCCGCGCCTGGAGGAGGCCGAGGAGCTCGCCCGCGCCGGGAACCGCCCCGGGGCCCTCGCCGCGCTCGCCGAGGCCGAAGCCTCCGGCGGGACGGGGCGCGACCGTCCGCGCGCGGCCCGCGTCCTCATCGCGCTCAACGACCGCGTCGGCGCGACGGCC
>CAZURZ010000073.1:0-10035 GCA_964623465.1 uncultured Elusimicrobia bacterium | reverse complement strand
GCCGCGCCCGCGCCGTCGCCCCGCCCTCCGGGTCCCGCGCCGTCGAGCATGATGCTCGTCAGCGAGCCGGGCGTCGCCGGAGTGGACGCCGGCGTCGCCGGAGTCTTCGGCGAGGAGGCGCCCCCGCGTTACGAGGCGCCTACGGCCGCCCCCAAGAAGAAAGCCAAGGCCGCTCCGCCGCGCCTCCAGAACCGCGGGATGGAGTCGCCTTTCTCGTCGGGGATCATCCGCAACGACGGCAGCCGCTTCGCGGCGATCCAGCGCCGCGCTCCCGCCCAGGAGCCCGAACCCGAGGCGCCCGCGGCCGCGCCGGCGAAGCGCGCGCCCGGAGCCGCCGCGATCAAGCCCATCGAGAAGCCCGAGCCTCCTTCGGAGAACCTGAAGCCCGCCCTCATCGCCCAGATCGCTCCGCCCGAGGTCGTCTTCTGGACCCGCGAGCGGCAGTACCGCTTCGGAGCGGCCGCCGCGCTCGCCATCCTGGGCATCGCCTATTTTCTGTACGCGTCCGGGGCGTTCGAGACGCGGCGGCACGAGGACGAGGAGCAGCCGTGAGCCCCGCGCGGCAGCGCTCGCGCCTGGGACTCCTGTGCGCGGCCTTCGGGCTCGCGCTTCTGGCCCCCGTCGCGATGAACCTGCTCTCCTCGTTCGGCCCCGCTCCGCTGGCGGTGAGCGCCGCCGCGTGGAGCCGCTACTATTTCGGGACCTTCGTCGCCCTGGTCCTCGCGGGCTACGGGGGGCTGTTCGCCGAGGCCTCCCGCACGAAGGTGTTCCACGGCGGACCGATGATCGATTTCTCGATCGGCCTGGCGGGAGCGATGATCGCCTACGGCTTCGGACGCGGCTGGGTCCCGGGTTTGTTCCTGGTGCTCTTCGGGGCGCGCCTGACGAGCGGCCGCGCCCTGCTCGGACGCTAGCGCTTCTTCGGGACTGGGGAGGCCGCCCACAGCGCCGCCTCGTCCATGAGGAACGACGCCGCGGACTGATCTCCCATCGGCTGGGGCGCGGAGTCTCCCGGCTTGAAGACGGCCGTCGCGACGATCTTGAACTCGTCGTCGACGCGCAGGTAGCGCGCGCCGTTCTTGTCGGAGGCATGAAACAGCCAGCCCCGCACGCCCTTGGCGCGCGAGAGCGTGTGATCGACGCCCCCGATCACGCGCCTGCGTGCGAAGAAGACGGCCTGGTAAGGGTTCTTCTCGCTCGTCGGCACGCCCAGGGCGCGGGAGAGGACCAGGCCCGGGTGATGCTCGACCTCGGCGTTCTTCTCCACGCCCTCGAGGAGGGCTTCGGCTTTCTCCTTGGTCAGCGCGGGCTGCGCGGCGTAAACCGCGGCGGCGGCGAGCAATACGGCGACGGGGAGGGCTTTCATATCCGAAGCATAGCCCCATTCCCTCGCCCGGACAAGCCCTTTTGCTAGAATCGTCCCGATGGGAGCCAAGACCGACCGCCTGATCGCGCAAGCCGAGAAGCACGGCGCGCACAACTACCACCCCCTGCCCGTGGCGATCGCCAAAGCGAAGGGCCCGTACGTCTGGGACGTGGAGGGGAAGAGGTATTTCGACTTCCTCTCCGCCTACTCCGCCATCAACCAGGGCCACAACCACCCGAACATCGTCGCGGCCGCCAAGGCGCAGCTCGGGCGCGTCGCCCTGACCTCGCGGGCCTTCCACAACGACCAGCTCGGCCCCTTCCTGGAGCTTCTGACCAAGACGACCGGGAAGGAGCGCGCCCTGCCGATGAACTCGGGCGCCGAAGCCGTCGAGACCGCGATCAAGGCCATGCGCCTGTGGGGCTACCGCAAAAAAGGCGTCCCCGAGAACAAGGCCGAGATCATCGTCTGCTCCGAGAACTTCCACGGGCGCACGACGACGATCGTCGGCTTCTCCTCCGATCCCGACTCCTCCGGCGGCTTCGGCCCGGCGACGCCCGGCTTCCGGACGATCCCCTACGGCAACGCGGCCGCGCTCGAGCGCGCCGTCGGGCCGAACACCGCCGGCTTCCTGTTCGAGCCGATCCAGGGCGAGGCCGGGGTGATCATTCCGCCGGAAGGCTGGCTGACCGCCGTGCGCCAGATCTGCACCGACAACAAGGTGCTGATGTGCGCAGACGAGATTCAGACCGGCCTCGGCCGGACCGGCAAGCTCTTCGCCTGCGACCATGAGTCCGTCGTGCCGGATCTCTACGTCCTCGGCAAGGCGCTCTCGGGCGGACTCTACCCGATCTCGGCGGTCTGCGCGGACGATGAGGTTCTGGGCCTCTTCACGCCCGGAACGCACGGATCGACCTTCGGCGGCTCCCCGATGGCCGCGGCTATCGGCTCCGCCGCCCTGCGCGTGATCCTCGATGAGAAGCTCCCGGCCCGCGCCGCCGCGGCCGGCGCCTATTTGAAGGAGCTCCTGGAGACGCTCGAGCACCCGGCCCTCAAGGACGTGCGCGGCCGCGGCCTCATGCTCGCCCTCGAGTTCTCGGTCCCGGTTCGACCGCTGGTCGTCGACCTCATGAAGAGAGGGCTGCTGGCCAAGGACACCCACGAGAACACCATCCGGTTCGCCCCGCCGCTGACCCTGTCGAAGGGGGAGGCGAAGAAGGCCTTTTCCCTCATAAAATCGGCCGTCGCGGCGTTCGGCGCGTAGTATAATAATCCTCACCTACTCACGTGCCTGACGACGCGCCCTTACTCGAGCTCGGACCTCTCCAGAAATCCTTCGGGACCTCCCCGGTCCTTCGCGGCGTCTCCCTGACCGTCAAGAAGGGCGAGTTCATGACCTTGCTGGGCCCGTCCGGCTGCGGCAAGACCACCACTTTGCGCATCATCGCGGGCTTCGAGTCCGCCGATTCCGGCCGTGTGAAGCTCAACGGCGAGGACGTCACCGACCAGGCGCCCTACGAGCGCGACGTCCACACCGTCTTCCAGCACTACGCCCTGTTCCCGCACTTGGACGTGGCGAACAACATCGCCTTCGGCATGCGTATGGACAAGGTGCCCGAAGCGGAAATCAAGAGACGCATCCCCGAGGCGCTGGCCATGGTCAAGCTGGCCGGCTTCGAGACGCGCCGCGTCTCCTCTCTCTCCGGCGGCCAGATGCAGCGCATCGCGCTCGCCCGAGCCATCGCCGGCCGTCCCGCCGTGCTCCTGCTCGACGAGCCCCTCGGCGCCCTCGACCTCAAGCTCCGCAAGGAGATGCAACTCGAGCTCAAGAACCTCCAGAAGAAGCTCGGCATGGCCTTCATCTACGTCACCCACGACCAGGAGGAGGCGATGACGATGTCCGACCGCATCGCCGTCTTCAACCAGGGGCGTATCGAGCAGATCGGCACGCCCGGCGAGATCTACGAGATGCCCAAGACCTCCTTCGTCGCCGACTTCATCGGCGGCGCGAACATTTTCGAGGCCCGCGTGCTGCCCGGAGACCCCGGGCGCGCCCACCTGCTCATCGAGGACGAGCACGAGGTCGACGTGCCGCTCGATCCCGGCGAGACGCTTCCCAAGCCGGGCAAATCGGTGCGGGTCGGCATCCGCCCCGAGCGCGTGAAGGTCTACTACAAGGACGAGCTGCCCTTCGGCTCCCTGCGCTTCGACGCGACGCTCAAGGACTCCGTGTTCCTCGGCGACGCCTGCCAGATCTACCTGCAGATGTTCAAGAAGAACCCCGAGCACCGCACGATCGCCTGGGCCGGAGGCGACCGCTACGCGGTCCACGACGACCTGGACGTGCCCGTCTTCGCGGCCGTCCAGCCCGACGACGTGTACATTCTCGAAGCCCTGGAATGAGCGACCGTCTCTCGCGCCGCGGCTTCCTGCAGGCCGCGATCATGGCGCCCCTCCTGCCGGCCCTGCTCGACGGCTGCCGGCGCGCCGACAAGAGCCGCGTGGTCAACTTCTTCAACTGGTCGAACTACATCGGCAAGGACACCCTCTCCGATTTCAAGAAGGAGACGGGGGTGGAAGTCCGCTACGATCTCTTCGCAGACGAGGAGGAGATGTTCGCCAAGATCCGCGCCGGAGCCCGCGGCTACGACCTGATCGTCGTCGGCGACTACCTGATTCCGCGCTTCCAGACGCTCAACCTCATCGACCCGGTTCCCTCGGGCGCGCTCAAGAACATGGACAACCTGTTCGCGCGCTTCCGCCGCCCGATCTACGACCCGCTGGAGACGACGGTGCCCTACCTCTGGGGCACGACCGGCATCGCCTACAACAAGAAGAAGATCAAGACGCCGCCCACGTCCTGGCGCGACCTGTGGGACCCCAAGTATAAAGACCGCATCTCGATGCTCGACAACGTGCGCGACTGCATCTCGGTCGCCATGCAGCTGCTGAAGATCCCGCAGACGACGCGAGACCCCGAGGACTTCAAGAAGATCCGCGAGCTCCTCGTGAAGCAGAAGCCGCTCGTGAAGCAGTATTCCTCGTCCTCCTATCTGAACAGCCTCGTCGCCGGCGAGATCGACCTCGCCATGACCTGGTCGGGAGACCTCTTCCAGGCCGCGCGAGACAACCCGGATCTCGAGTACGTGCTTCCCAAAGAGGGCACTTACATGTGGGTGGACTGCCTCGCGATGCTGCGCGGCTCGCGCCACAAGGAGGACACGCTCCGCCTCATCGACTACCTCCTCGAGCCGAAGGTCGGCGCCTCGATCGCCAACTTCGTGCGCTACGCGAGCCCCAACGAGAAGGCCTTCCCGCTGGTCGACCAGAGCCTGCGCAAGGACCCGCGCGTGTACCCGACCCCGGCCATCCAGAAGCAGCTCTCCCTGCACCATAAGCTCGACGGCGAACAGAGCGAGCTCTGGAATCAGACGTGGGCCGACGTGAAGGTCGCCTGATGAGCCGAGCCCTGTCCTGGCTCCTCTCCGGCCGCCGCCAGGCCGCCAGCCATCTTCTCATCGCCCCCGCGGCGCTGTGGCTGCTGTTCATGCTCGTGATCCCCGCGCTCGGCATGGTCGCGCTCTCCTTCGCCAAGAACGGCCCCTACGGCGTCATCCAGTGGACGTTCACGCTCGACAACTACCGACGCGCCTTCGACCCGAAGTATCTGCCCGTGCTGTGGCGCACCCTCGGCTTCGCCGGAGGCGCGACGATCGCGTGCCTCCTGCTCGGCTACCCTCTCGCCTACTATCTCTCCTTCCGCGCCGGCAGGTGGCGCAACGCGCTCCTCGTCGCGCTGATGGTCCCGTTCTGGTCCTCGTGCCTCGTCGCCTTCTACTCTTGGATGATCGTGCTGGGCAAGGAGGGCATCCTCAACGACGTCCTCATCCACGTCGGCTTCCTGTCCCAGCCCGTCGGGTTCCTCTACTCGCCCTTCGCCGTCCTCCTCGGCCTGGTCTACTTCTACCTGCCCTTCTGCGTGCTGCCGCTGTACGCCTCGCTGGAGAAGATCCCGCGCACCTACATCGAGGCCGCCTACGACCTCGGCGCCGGGCGCTGGACCGCCTTCTTCAAGGTCACCTTGCCCATGTCCATGCCGGGCGTCATCGCCGGCTGCCTGCTCACCTTCATCCCCTGCCTCGGCGACTTCCTCACGGCCGAGATCCTGGGCGGCCCGCGCTACTATCTGCTCGGCAACCTGATCTCGAACCAGTTCCTGATGGCCCAGGACTGGCCCTTCGGCGCGGCCCTGACCACCATCCTGCTCGCCGGCCTGGTCGCGGGCCTGGCCGTCTATCAGCGCTGGGAGGAGTCGCTGTGAGGAAGAAGAAGTTTCTTCCCGGCTACGTCGCGGCCCTGTACGGCTTCCTGTACCTGCCGCTGCTGGTCATGTTCGTCTTCTCCTTCAACGACGCGCGCCGCAACGTCGTCTGGCGCGGCTTCACGCTCAAGTGGTACAAGGCGATGTTCCAGAACGAGGAGCTCATGCGCGCGATGCTGACCTCGCTCGAGCTCGCCGCGGCCGCCGCCGCGATCGCCGCGGTGCTCGGCCTGCTCGCCTCCTACGCGATGGTCAAGCACAGGCCCTTCACGGGCCGCCGCTTCTACGCGGCCCTTCTCAACGTCCCGCTGATGATGCCCGAGGTCGCCCTCGGCGTCGGCCTCCTCTCCTTCCTCGTGCGCGCGGGCTTCGAGCTCGATTTCGGCGCCCTGGCCAGCGCCCACGCGCTCATCTGCCTGCCCTACACGGTCGCCGCGATCAAAGCCCGCCTCAAATCGATCGGGGGGGCCAATCTCGAGGACGCCGCGATGGACCTCGGCGCCACCGAGTGGCAGGCCTTCACGAAGGTCACGTTCCCGCTCGCCATGCCGGCCATCGTCTCCGGCTCCCTGCTCGCCTTCACGGTGAGCTTCGAGGACTTCGTGACCTCCTTCTTCCTCGCGCCGATCGGCGTGGTCACGATGCCGATCAAGATCTATTCGATGATGAAGTTCGGCGTGACCCCCGAGATCAACGCGCTCTCCGTCTGCCTCCTCGGCGCGACCTTGGTCCTGGTCGGCCTCAATGCCTGGCTGGCCTCCCGCTCCGGCGACGCGCCGGTACATTGACGCCCGCCCGCGCGGGGGCTATACTGAGGCCGTGAACCGACTCCTCCTGTTGGGCCTATTGCTCGCCGCCGCGCCCTTGGCGCGCGCCGAGGACGACGAAGAGCCGCCTCCCTCCGCGGAACACGAGACCTCCGCCGAAGCTCCCCAGCCGGCCACGGCGGCGCCGGGAGGAGCGGGCATCCGGACTTCGGCCCGGGACTCCGCGCCCGGCTCGCGCGCCTCCGCCGGACAGTCCTCCGGCGGGGGAGGGGGAGCCGGCGCGTCTTCCAGCGGCGCCTCGTCGCCCTCCGTCGCTTCCGCCGCCGCCATCGCCAAAGCCGCGCCGAAAGGCTGTCAAATCCGCCCCGCCTACACGCGTTGCGGGAGTTCGGTCGCGAACTGTCCGGTCTACTCCCAAGAGCCGGGCGTTCCCGTCGCCTACAAGGTCCCCGCGTCGTATTTCTCGATGGGCCCCAACGACATCGGCCGGGTCGTCATCCACCACACCGGCGGCGGGAAGATGCTGGTCGCCACCACGAACAACCCGTGCGCCTTCACCTGCGGGGGCGAGCACACCGGGACATTGGCCGTGCTGCCGGCTGACACCAGGAAAGACGCCCGTTGGCGCAAGGAGCATCCAGAGCACTGCCAGATCGGCAAGGGGGACGTCTACGTCAACATCCTCTTCACGAGCGCGTGTCCCCTCAAGGGCGGCTGCAGCTACATGATCTGGCAGTAGCATGCGCCTCCTGATCGCGCTTCTGCTGGCCCTGCCGGCCTCGGCAGATCCGATCACGAAGGCGGGCGACGTGCTCAAGAACCGCGACGCCCTGCACGGCCGCTCCGTGTGCGTCGTGGGCAAGGCCGACAAGATGGAAGAACGCTTCGGGACGGTGACCGGGAAGCACCTGTTCCGGGGCAAGTTCACGGACGGGACAGGCGAACTGATCGTATTCAACTACGGGCACTTCCCCAAGATCGCCCCGGGCGAGCCCTTCCAGGCCTGCGGGCGCTTCCTGAAGAGCTACACGGCGCCCTCGGGGAACATCTACCTGAACCAGATCACGACCTCGGTGATCCTGAAGGGCTCCGGGATCAACGCGGGGCTCGTCGACATCGTCGACGGGAGGATCGTGCCGCAGGCCAAGGGCAAGGCCTCCGCGCAGACGACGCGGCCGCCTGCGGCGCGCTAAGGCTTGGCGGGCGCGGCGTGGTCCGCGGAGGACGAGCAGCAGGAGTCGGTCTTCATGACCGGGCACATGCCGGAATCGCAGTTGACCTTGTGCACGCCCCAGACGGCGAGGGCGATGACGGCGACGGCGCCGACCCGGCCGATGTAATTACCGTCGGAGAGGAACTCGCTCTTCATGCGTTCATTGTAGCATGGGCGGGCCGATTGAGGGAGGCCACGTCCTTGCGGATCTGCGCCTTCAGCGCGGCCAAGGAGGGGAACTTGCGTTCGGCGCGGATGGGCGACAGGAAGGAGAGCGTCAGCGTCTTGCCGTACAGGTCGCCCTTGAAGCCGGGAATGTGGACCTCGACGACGAGCTTGAGCCCGCCCAGCGTGGGCCGCACGCCGACGTTGCAGGCGCCCAGGCGCTCGCCGACGGTCGTGCCCTTCACGAGCACCCGCCAGACGCCGCGCGGAGCCTTCTGCTTCGTGCGCACGTTCGCGGTCGGGAAACCGAGTTTGCGGCCGACCTTCTCGCCGCGCACGACGCGTCCCCGGAGCGTCGTCACCTGAGCGCGGCCTCGAGCGGCGACAGGGACGCCGCCAGGCAGGCGGCCAGGTCGGAGGCGGGCATCCTGCGCCACTCCTCAAGCGGGCGGGCCTGCTCGAGCGTGAAGGGCCCCACGCTCTCGCGGCGCAGTGTGGAGACGGCCCCGCCGCAGCCGAGGCGCTCGCCGAGCAGCTCGGCCAAGGTGCGCACGTAGGTGCCCGACGAGCAGGTCAGCCGGTACGTCAGCTCCGGCTCCTCCCAAGCGAGCGCGTCCCAGGACCGCACCGTCGTCTTGCGCGGCTTCACCGGCACGGCCTCGCCGGCACGGGCGTACTCGTAGAGCTTCTTGCCCTCGTGCTTCACCGCGGAGTAGGCCGGGGCGGGGGCCTCGACGACGCCGACCAAAGCGGCGACCTCCTTCTTGAGCTGCTCGAGACAAAGGGAGGGGAGCGGCTTCTCCTCGACGGTCTTGCCCGTGACGTCGCCGGTCTCGGTGCGCACGCCGAGGCGGATCGTGCCGGAGTAGGCCTTGTCGAAGCCCTGCAGGCGCTCCTGGAGCTTGGTGGCCGGGCCCACGAGCACGACGAGGAGGCCGGTGGCGAGCGGATCCAAGGTGCCGGAATGACCGACCTTGGTGCCGCGGGGAAAGAGCTTGCGCAGGACCGCGACGCAGTCGTGGGAGGTCCAGCCGGTCGGCTTGTCCACCAGAAGCATCCCGGCGGGGCCGGGGAAGCTCACTGGTTCTTTTCGCGCTCGAGCTTGTTGAGGAGCTCGTCGATGCGCGACGCCTTCTTGGGCGTCATGTCGTAGGTGAAGACGATGTTGGGGATGGTCTTCACCGTGACCTTCTTCTTGATGAGCTCGCGCAGGTAGGGGGCGGCGCGTTCCAGGGCCTGGGCGGTGCGCTCGCGCTCCGAGTCGGTGCCGAGCACGCTGTAGTAGGCCTTCACCGTCTTGCGGTCGGCGGAGAGCTCGGTGTCCGTGATCGTGATGAACCCGGAAAGCCCCGGGTCCTTGATCTCGCGGAGCATGGTGCTGATGAGCTCCTTGTAGAGCTCCTTCAGGCGGTCGTTGCGGTTGTACACGGATCAGCGCGGCGACTGGCTGAGCCGGCGCGTGCGCGATTCTTTGACGAAGAACTCGAGCAGGTCGCCGACCTGGACCGCGTCGAAGCCCTCGATGCCGATGCCGCACTCCTGGCCCTTCTCCATCTCCTTGACGTCGTCCTTGAAGTGGCGGAGCGTGGTGACCTTGCCGGTGAAGACGGCGT
Organism: uncultured Elusimicrobia bacterium; assembly: GCA_964623465.1. GTDB lineage: Bacteria > Elusimicrobiota > Elusimicrobia > UBA1565 > UBA9628 > GWA2-66-18. The sequence continues at coordinate 590 of CAZURZ010000073.1, read as the reverse complement.
TGCCGTTGCGCACGACGCGGATGTGGCCGCCGCGCGTGACCTTGCCGTCGCGGATCGCGGAGCCGGCGATGACGCCGGTCTTGATCTTGAAGAGCGCCTTGACCTCGCCCTTGCCGACGATGACGTCGACGATCTCGGGGGCCAGGAGGCCTTCGAGGGCCGCCTTCACGTCCTCGATGAGGTCGTAGATGACCTCGTACTTGCGGACCTCGACGCCCTCGCGCTCGGCGAGTTCGGCGGCGCGCGTCTCGACCTCGGTGTGGAAGAGGAGGGTGACGGCGTCGGAGGCGGCGGCGAGCAGGACGTCGGACTCGTTGAGGTTCCCGATGCCGCCGTGGATGACGCGCACGCGGCACTCGGTGGTGGCCATGCCCTCGAGCGAGTCGCGCAGGGCCTGCAGGGAGCCCTGCACGTCGGCCTTGAGCAGGATGTTGAGATCCTTGGCTTTGGAGCCCCCGGTCGTGAGCGCGCCCTTGAGGCCGACGAGCGTCATGTGCTTCTGGTGCGCCATCGACTGCTCGCGGTGGATCAGGCGGCGCTTCTCGGCGATGTCGCGCGCGGCCTTCTCGTTCTCGACGACGGTGAAGGCG
>CAZURZ010000072.1:0-10216 GCA_964623465.1 uncultured Elusimicrobia bacterium | reverse complement strand
TGCGGATGAACTCGTGGTCGGCGCCGTCCACGACGAGCTGGACGCCGCGGCGCAGGAAGTCGTTCTTGATGTTCTTGAGGTCGTTCTGCAGGGCGAGGAAGCCCTCTTTCTTCGCCTTCTGCGCCAGGTTCACGAAGGTGACCACGATCTCCGAGGTGTCGTCGTCGGCGTGGGACAGCAGGGTCTTCTTGATGATCTTACCGACGCCGATGACCTGGGACAGCGGGTAGTTCACGAGGGTCGCGCAGAACGTGCCGCCCATGACGATGAACACGGCCTCCATGTTGGCGAAGGGCTTGAAGCCGGCCCAGCCTTCGCTGTGGAAGATCATGAAGACGGTGAGGCCGAAGAAGGTGAATATGCCGGCTATCGTCGCGATGTCCATGGGGGATCCGTTTCTTCCTTAACTCTTCTGCCTCTCGTAGCAGCCGATCGGATTGACCGGCTTTCCGGAGGTGTTGACGGCTTTCCGGTATTCCACCACTTTCGCGATGATCTCGTCAGCGGTCTCGCGCACCGTCACCTTGTTGCCCGTGGCGAGCAGCAGCAGGGTCTCGTGGCCCGTCTCCATGGTCTCGATGAGCTCGGCGTTGACGACGAGCTCCTGGCCGTTGAGCTTGTGAAGCTTGATCACGCGCCGCCCTCCTGACCCGGATCCTTCTTGAACAGCTTGTCGGTCCAGGTCTGCTTGCGGCAATCCTCGAGTTTGGCGCCGAGGTCCGCGGCCTCGCCGCGCGCGGCGTCCAATCCGGCCTGCAGCTCGGCGGCGCGGGCCTCGGCCTGGGCGACGGCCTCCTCGGCCTTCGCCCGCTCCGAGGCGACCATGTCCTGCGCCTCGCGGCGGGCGTGGCTGATCGCCTCGTCCGCGCGCGCGCGCTCCTGACGCAGCGCCGCTTCGTGCTCCGCCTTGTGCTGCGCGAGAGCGCGGGACAGCTCCGCGCGCCCCGCCGCCAGGGCCTTCTCGGCCTGTTCGCGCGCGTTCTGCAGGATCTTGCCCGACTGGGTCTCGCGGGCGAGCTGCAGGCGGGTGGCCTCCAAGGCCTCCTGCGTGCCCGCCACCTGCGCGGCCTGGGCCGTCGACAGGCGCTCGAGCTCGGTCTTCTCGCTTTCGAGACGCGCCCGGTCCGCGTCCGCCGCGGCGACTCGGTCCTGGAACGCGCGCAGGGACGCCTGCTGCGCGCCGACCTGCTCCCGCAGGCCCTCGAGCTGCTTTTCGAGCTCGAGCCGCTCCCGGACGGCTCCGGTGCGGGATTCCTCCTCGCGCGACAGCTTGCCGGCCAGTTCGTCGGCGCGCGAGCGCTGCGTGATCAGTTCGGACTCCTTGGCGAGCAGGCGCTCGCCCCACGAGGCGTCCTTCTGCTGGAGCTCCCGGCGCAGGCGCTGGAGCTCCTGCTCCGCCTGGAGCGCGCGCGCGTCCGCTTCGGTCTGCATCGCGTGGCGGCGCTCGGCGAGCTCCTGCTCGAGCTCGGCGCGCAGCTTCGCTTCCAGGCGCTTCTGCTCGGACTCCCCCTCCTGGCGGAGCTGGTCGGCGATCTTCGCCGCGCGGGCGTTGAGCTCGTCCTGGGCCTGGATGCGCAGACGCGTCTTCTCGGACTCCACCATCTGCAGCGCGGACTGGGTCGCCTCGGCGCGGACCTCCTTCTCGCGCTCGACCCACTTGCGCTGCAGGACCACGAACTCGGCCTTGTAGCGCTCCTGCGTCTTCTCCCACGACGCGGCGGCCTTGCGCAGTTCGTCGAGCTGGGCGCGAGCGGCCGCCCCCTGACGCTCGAGCGCGCCGGCGACGGAACGCAGACGAGCGAGCTCGGCCTGGGCCTTCTCCGCCGCGTCCTTGTGCTTGACCAGGTCCGCGCCGTGCTCCGCCTGCGCGCGCCGCAGGTTCGCCTCGTGTTCGCCTTCGAGGCGCTGCTTGAGGGACGACAGGTCGCGCTGGAGGCGCTCCTGATCGGCCATCAGGCGCTCCTCGCGCTCGCGCGAGCTGTGCCGCAGGGCGGCCAGATCGCGCTCGAGACGCTCCTGGATCAACGCGGCCTGCTGGCGCGACAGCGACAGGTCGGCGCGCAGCTGGATCGCCTCCTTCTCCTTGTCGGCGGCGGACTGCAGGCGCGCGACGGCCTCCGCCCGCTCCTGAAGGACCTCGTTGAGGCGCTCGTCGAGGATGCGCCGCTCCGACACGGCCTTCGTCAGTTCCTGGTCCGCTCCGCGAAGCTTCTCCGCGAGCGCGCGAAGGGTCCGGATCTCGTCGTCCTTGGCGAGGGCGGCCTTCTGCCACTGGGCCTTTTCCTCCAGCCAGCGCCGCTCCATCTCCTGGAGGCGCATCGCGAAATGCGTCTCGACCTCCTTGTCCTGCGCTTCACGCGCGGCGATCTGGCTCTTGAGGGTGGCGACCCACGTCTCGCGCTCCTGGGCGAGGCGGCTCTCCAGCTCGTGGGCCTTGCGCTCGAGGCGCAGCTTGGCCTCCGAGGACTCCTGGTCGGCCCGGTCGCGGCGCAGGCGATCCTGCAGTTCCTTGAGCGAGACCTCGACCTTGGCGGCCGTGACCGTATCCTCCTGGCCGCGCATCTGGGCGAGCAGCGCCTTCTCGCGCTCTTCGGCGAGCTTCTTCTCGAGACGCTCGAGCTTGTCCTCGAACTCTTCCTTCATGCGCTCGATCTTCTCCTCGCGCTCCTTGGAGCGGTCGGGGGCGGGCGCGGCCGCGAACGACGGCGGGGCGGGCGGCAGCGACGGCGCGGCCGGCGCTCCGAACGAGGGCATCGGCGGGAGAGACGGCGCCTTGCCCGGCATCCCGGGAAGAGGCGGCGGCACCGGAGCCTTTCCGGCCGAGGCCGGCAACGGAGGCGGCACGGGGGCGCCTCCTCGTCCGGGGGGCAACGGCGGCGGCGGCGGGAACTTGTCGTCAGCGGCCATGGTGTTCTCTCCTTAAGATGTCAGCGGGCCTGGGCCTTCATGCCGTCCACCCACTGGCGCAGCCCCGGATCGGGGTTGGCCAGCAGGACCTGCTCGAACTGCGCGACGGCGTCCGCGTTGCGGCCGAGCTGGACGTAGCAATTGGCGAGGTACTGGCGGCCCTGCCAGTTTCCCCCGTCCAGCGACAAGGCGTATTCCAGGTATTGCGCGGCCTCCTGGAAGCGGCCGGCGTCGTGATACTGCCGGCCGGCGTCGAAATAGGGCCTGGCCGCCTCGGCCTGGGCCGGAGCCGGAGCCGGCGCCGGCAAGGCCGGCTGGAGCGGCGCGGCTCCCGCCGGTCCGCCGCCGGCGCCGAGAAGGTTCGCGATCGCCTGCTCGGCCGCGCGCGTGCGCGGGGCGTACTTGTCGTCGCCGCCCTTCGCGACCTCCTCGTGGAAGCCGGAGAACGCGTCGCCCCGGCTCTGGCGCACGTTGACCTTGCCCTCCTTCTCGAGGACCTTGACCACGTCCATGATCTTGGAGCGCTCCTCCTCGATCTGCGCGGGCGTCAGGCCCGACGCGTACTCGATGGACTCTTTGAGCAGGGAGGCGGCGCCCGCGGACATGTTCGACAGGAACTTGTTGACCACGTCGGGGGCCGCGCCCTGCAGGGCCTTGGCCATCGCCTCGGTCTTGAGCTCGCGCACGATCGTCTGCATGTCGCGGTCCGGGAAGGAGACGACGTCCTCGAAGGTCAGGATGAACTTGCGCACGCGCGCGTAGACGTCGGGCTTCTCGTTCTTCAGGTACTCCAGGATGTTCGCGCGCGTGATGGTGTCGGCCTCGTCGAGCATCTGGGTCAGGCGCTCCATGCCGCCGACGACGAAGTCCACCGACTCCTTGATGTCGGCGTCGATGGCCATCAGCTGCTCGCGGGTGACCTGGCGGATCTTGAGCGCCTCGATGGCGATCTTGGCCTGCAGTTCGACCGGCAGCGACGTGAGCGTCGCGCGCGCGATCTCGGGCTTGAGGTAGCTGAGGACGACGGCCACGAGCCACGGCTCGTCCTGGCGGACGAGGAAGAGATTGGCCAGGCGCTTGAAGTTCTCCTCCGTGATGTAAGTGAAAGGCTCGAACTTCTTCATGGCGTCCTCATCCTCCTCCGGGGGCGCCGGAGGCGGCTCCGGCGGCTTTCGACCCAGCATGATATCGAGCTCTCCCTTCGAGAGCTCCTCCAGCGTGTCGTCGCCTTCGTCTTCGCCGTCTTTGTCGTCGTCTGGAGATTTATTGAGGACCTCGTACTCGCCTTTCTTGGCCTCGCGCAGGGCCGCGACGTACTGCCGGAAGAAGCGGCTCAAGGGTCCGAACAGGAACCACAAGAACAGCAGGGTGAGCAGGGCGTAGAGCAACGGCAGATAGACCGAGGGCTTCTTGAAGTCTTCCTTCCAGTCGACGAGCGGAGGCTTGTCGAACTTGGTCGGCCGGAAGGCGACTTGATCGGGGGCCAGCTTGTACTGCGACATCGCGTCGACGATGCGCTCGCGCACGAGGTCGAGGCGGGCCTTGTCCTTAACCGGATCGAGCACGAGATCGTCGTGGATGACCGTGACCTGGAAGCGCTTGAACACCGGCTTGAGCGCGAAACGCTCCTCCTGCACGCCCTTCATCTGCTGGGCTTGCTGGGCCTGAGCCTGCTCGGGACGGTCGGGCGACTCCGGGCCGACGGTGATCGTCTTGGGCTTGGGAATGCCGGGCAGGACGAAGGTCGTCTGCATGCCGCCCTTCGGACCCGGCGACTTCTCCTTGTACTTCTCGGCGACGCCCATGCCGGAGCGCTGGGACTCCTCGCTCTCCAGCTTGATCTCCATCTCCACGTCGACGAACGGCGCCGCCTTGCCCTTGCCCAGGATCGGATCGAGCACGTCGCGCTGGATCTTCAGCTCCGAGTCGGCCTTGATGTGGTTCTGCTGCTCGAGCAGGCCGAGGTTGGGCGCGACGACGCCCGCCGCGGCCGGCAGGGCCGAAGCGGACAGAACGAGGACGGCGAGCGTGGGCGCGCGCATTCCTATAGAAGTGTAAAGGGGCCTTGTTACGGATTCAAGGCGGAATATACGCATCTTTTTACTGCCGTATGGATTGCAGGAATTCCCGGACGCTGCGGTTGTTCGGGTCGATCTCGAGCACGCGGCGCCACACCGCGATGGCCTTGTCCTTCTGCTCCATCAGGAAGAAGGCGGAGCCCATGATCTCGAGCGCGGTCACGTTGTTGGGCTCGAGGTCGAGGACGTCCTGCGCGCGGCGCACGGCGGCGTCGTACTTGCCGTCGTAGATGGACTGGCGCGCGTCGAAGACCTTCTGGTCGATGAAGGTGAACTGCTCCGGGCCCTCGAGGCGGCGGGTCGCGTCCTGGACGCCGGCCTCGCGCTCGACCATGTTCAGCAGGCCGAGCAGCTTCTCGTCCCGGGGATTCTTGTTGAAGGCGTAGCGCAGGGCGTTGACCGAGACCTTGAGGTCGCGGCCGTCGACGTAGGCGATCGCGCCGCGGCGGATGAAGGTCACGTATTCCTCGCCGCCGGTCGCCTGAGGGACGAAGTTCGTGACGTTGCCCAGGCGCGCGATCATCTGCGCGACCTGCTTGTTGCCGGGCGCGGCGTCCTGCGCCTGGTTGAAGCGCTGGGCGGCGAGCGCGAAGTTGCCCTCCTGGAAGGCCTCCATCGCCTGCTTGATGAAGTTCTTGACCTGGACGGTGGAACGGTCCGCGCGGGACTGGCCGAAGCGGAAGGAGACCGAGAAGCGCGTCGAGGAGCCGAGGTCGTGGATGCCCTGCGCGACGTCGAGGTTGAAGCTCTTGAAGTTCAGGCCGAAGCCGAAGTCCGTCTCCTGGATGCGCGGCAGGCCGAGGAGGCCGAAGCGGAAGGCGAACCAGCGCGAGATCCAATACTCGCCGCCGAAGCGCATGTCGGTGTCGCCGTTGAGCACCTTGTTGATGTCGGCGGCGAGCGTCAGGCGCTCCTTGAACAGGCGCAGGGAGTTGCCGAGCTTGATGACGACGGGCAGCTTGTCGTCGGTATCGCCGGTGCGCTGCGCGAAGACGTTCTGCATGCCCAGCCCGAGGCGGTAGGCGTTGCCCATCTGCTTCAAGGCGCCGATGTCGAGGGTCTTGAAGTTGTCCGAGGAGCCGCCGAGCTTGCGGGTCACCTGCTTGAGCCCCATGCCGAAGCTGACGGTCTCGGTGACGTTCTTTCCCCAGGCCAGGCCCATCGCCTGCTGCTGATCGTTGAACGAACCTCCGGGGGTGATCTGCGCCGGCTCGTTGGTCGCGGGGTTGAGCACCACGTCGACCTGCTCGAAGCCGGTGTTGGCGAGCTGGGTCATGTGCAGGGCGAAGGTGGAGCCGCCCTTGGTCGGGTAGGCGAAGCTGAAGTAGGTCAGCTTCGTCTGCTGGAACAAGGTCGCCTGCATGGTCGTGACTTCCTTGCGCTGGACCTGGGAGAGGCCGGCCGGGTTCCAGTAGGCGGCCGAGGCGTCGTCGGAGATCGCGTAGTAGGCTCCGCCCATGGCCAGGGCGCGGCCGCCGACGCCGTAGCTCAGGAAGGCGCCGGCCTGGCCGCCGGTCCCGGTCTGGGCCGCGGCGCCCGAGGCCAGAATCCCGATAAAAACGCACGCGCGCGCAACGGTCTTTACGAGCACCGACGCGCGCGCGTATGTGCGCACAGGGGTCAAGCCCCTCGCAATATCAGCGGGCATCACTATTCGGTAGCCTGACGCTCCCCCCCAACGGGGAGTCATGGCTTTGCGCCCCCGGCTTGCGCCGAGTTTGCCGTTATCGCCTGTTTGGCGCCGGACGGCCCGGACCCCCGCTGGATCACCAACCCCCCGATCCAATAACGGTCCGGAAGCGCGAAACAGGATGCTACCCGACCAGTGTAACGGAATTGTGTCCGTTGTCAAGACCTCGAAAACGATGAAAATGACGAGACCAAACGGGCCTGGACAAGCCGCCGCGGTCCTGATACACTGCCCGGACATGAGCACTCCCGAAGAGGAGGCCCAGGAGGGCCGCAAAAAGCGCACGTACCTGCTTTTGGCGGGCGGCGCGGTCTCCCTGCTGTTGCCCCTGGGCGGAGTCGTCTACCTCCGGATGAACGAGAACAAGGCCGCCAACGGACCCGGGCAGGCCGCCTCGGTGTTCGACCGCCGCGAGGCCGGCGACGCCAAGGTCGCGGTCACCCAGACCGTCACGATCAATCAGGCCGTGGCCGTTCCGGCGGGCGCCGCGGGAACCTCCTCTCTGCCCACCCCCGGAGGGCCGACCGCGGCCCCGACCGGCTCATCCCTTGATTTCGTGAAGGGCAGCGGAAACTACTATCAGGAGGCCAAAGAAAAGGCCGAGGCTCCGAAGCCCTCGACTCCGGCGGCAGCCGCGCCGGCGCCGGAGCCGGAGCCCGCGCCGGCCCCCGCGAAGACGGCGAAAGGCGGCAAGAAGCCGTTCATGATGCCGAAGCTGTCGGGCACCAAGAGCCTCACCGGCGCCAACTTCAAGTCGAATTCCGGCTCGCCCAAGCCCGGCGGCCTGGCCGGCATGACCGGAGTCGCCGACCCGCAGTCCGGAAAAAGCGCGGACGACATGATGAACGATCCCGCCGTCCAGAAGCTCCTCCAGCAACAGGGCAAATAGCCCGTCCGTGCGCCACCTCCTCCTCGCCGCCGCCGTCCTCTGCCTGTCCCTTCCCGCGCTGCTGATCCGCTTCGCGCACGCGCCGATCGAGGCCATCGGCTTCTGGCGCCTCGCCCTCGCCTGCGCCGCGCTGGCGCCCTTCGCCTGGCGGCGCCGCTCCGCGTGGACGCAGGCCAAGGCGCGCGGGACGGCTCTCGCCGCCGCGTGCTTCTTCCTGCACCTGTGGACCTTCACCTGGGCGGTGCGCCACACGACCGTCGCCAACCTGATGCTCGCCTTCTCCACGCACCCGCTGTGGACCGGGCTGGGAGCCTGGGCCCTGTTCGGGGAGCGCCTCGGCCGCCGTGAGCTGGCGGGGATGGCTCTCGCCGGGCTCGGCATGGCGGTCCTCTTCGGCGGCTCGGCCCGCCTCGGCGGCGCGGGCTTGGCCGGCGACCTCTCGGCCCTCGGCTCGGCGGTCCTGTTCTCGGGCTGGGTGCTGGCCGGGCGCTCGGCGCGGCGCGGCCTCGACAACGTCTCCTTCCTGCTCGGAGCCTACGGCGCGGCCGCCGCGTTCTTCCTCGCGCTCGGCGCGGCGCGCGGCGCCCCCATGACGGGCTTCCCGGGAGGGACGTGGGCGGCCTTCGCCGGCCTGGCCTTCCTGGTCAGCCTCGGCGGCCACGGGCTGTTCACCTACCTGCTCGACCGCTACGCCGTGGTCGCCCTTTCCACGGCCAAGCTCATCGAGCCGGTTCTGGCCGCCCTCGGCGCGTTCTGGTTGTTCGCGGAGCCCCTGTCCCCCCGCCTCGGCGGGGCCTTCGCGCTGGTCGCCGCAGGCGTGCTCCTGCTCTTGCGCGGCCATAGGCCCCAGGACCTACGGCGGGACGGGTCCCTCTCCTCAGGCGCGGCCTGAGGGATCAGGGCACACTGGGGGCATGAAGAACCTGCTCGCCGGTCTCGCCCTGGCTCTCGCCGCCGCTCCCGCGTTCGCGAACGGAAGCGCCCTCGCCCAGCTCCGCGGGGCCGCCTCCGACCAGCGCGCGGGCGCGATCTCCTACGACGGCGGCTACCGCGGCGAAGACGGCGCGCCCGTCTCCGGAGACGGCGCGTCCCGGCGAAGCGCCGTCGTCCCGGCCGTCGCCGAACCCGAGGCCGCGGTGAAGAAGGACGTCCCCAAGCCCGATTGCCCGCCCTGCCCTCCGGAGCCCTGGTACAAGAAGCCGCTCGCCCTCGGCGCCGTGGGCGCCGGACTCGGCGCGGCGGTGGGAATGCTCGCCGCCCCGGTCGGCTTCGGCCTGCTCTTCCCCGCCATCGTGGGCGCCGCGGTCGGCTTCCTGGTCTTCCACGGCGTCTCGAAGTTCGCCCGCGAGAAGGGCTGGATCTAGCTCGACGCGCCCGCCGAGCGCGAGCGAGCGCTACGCCGCGAGCGGCTTGAACGACTTCGCGACGGTCTCGCCGATCTCGGAGAGGTTCTCCACGACCGTGATGCCCGCCTCGCGCATGGCCTTGATCTTCGAGGCGTGCGTGCCGGCCCCGCCCTCGACGATCGCGCCCGCGTGGCCCATGCGGCGGCCCTCCGGAGCGGCCTTGCCCGCGATGAAGCCGTAGACGGGCTTGGACATGTTCTCCTTGAAGTAGCGCGCCGCCTCTTCCTCGCCGGAGCCGCCGATCTCGCCGATCATGACGACGGCGTCGGTGCCCTCGTCCGCCTCGAACTTCGCCAGGATGTCGGCGTGGCTGGAGCCGTTGATCGGGTCGCCGCCGATGCCGACGACGGTGCTCTGGCCCAAGCCGAGCTTGGTGAGCTGGTCGACGGCCTCGTAGGTGAGGGTGCCGGAGCGCGAGACGACGCCGATGCGGCCGGGCTTGTGGATGAAGCCGGGCATGATGCCGAGCTTGCACTGGCCGGGCGTGATCACGCCGGGGCAGTTCGGGCCGATGAGGGTGATCTCGCGGCCGGAGCGCTCGACTTGCTGGATGTAGCGCTTGACCTTGGCCATGTCGAGGACCGGGATGCCCTCGGTGATGCAGATGACGGTCGAGCAGCCGCCGTCGACGGCCTCCATGATCGAGTCCGCGGCGAAGGGCGCCGGGACGAGGATCATCGAGACGAACGCGCCCGTCGAGCGGACCGCGTCGTGGACGGTGTTGAAGACGGGGCGGTCGAGGTGGGTCTGGCCGCCGCGGCCGGGGGTGACGCCGGCGACGATCTGCGTGCCGTAGTCGATGCACTGCTTGGAGTGGAAGGTGCCCTGCGAGCCGGTGAAGCCCTGGACGAGGATCTTCGAGTCTTTGTCGAGGATGATGGACATGTCTTAGTTCCCCTTGGCGGCCGCGACCGCCTTCTGCGCGGCTTCCCACAGGCCGTCGGCCGCGATGATCGGCAGGCCGGAGTTCCGGAGGATCTCCTTGCCGGCCTCGACGTTGGTGCCCTGGAGGCGGACGACCAGGGGAACCTTCAGCTTGATCTTCTTGAGGGCCGCGACGACGCCGGAGGCGATCATGTCGCACTTCACGATCCCGCCGAAGATGTTGATGAGGATCGCCTTGACCTTCTTGTCCTTCAAGATGATGTTCAGGGCCTTCGTGACGCGCTCCTCGTTGGCCCCGCCGCCGACGTCGAGGAAGATCGCCGGGCTGCCGCCCGCGAGCGCGATGGTGTCCATCGTGCCC
>CAZURZ010000071.1:0-10631 GCA_964623465.1 uncultured Elusimicrobia bacterium | reverse complement strand
GGGTCCCCGAAGGAACCTAGCGGGTAACTCCCTTCGGGTCAACAGAAGCATTAAACCACATTATTTCGTCCTTCCGGACCCTCGGAAGGCGTCGTTCGGCGCTCGCCTACGGTATATGCGCCGGCGGCTCGGGCTTCGGATCGAGGACCTCAGCGCCAAGAGCGGCGTAAGCCATAACGCGATCTCGCGACTTGAGAGAGGGGAGACGAAGAAGGTCCATCCTTGGATCATCGGGCGCGTCCTGCCCGAACTCGCCAGCCAGTTTAAGGAAGTCTACCCCGAGGTCGGGGGCGATCCGTACGATTTTCTGATACCTACGACCTCCTTCGGCAGTTGGCTCAAGAACTTTAGGATGCGCCGCGGGCTGAAGCTCAAGGATCTCGCCAAACGGCTGGGGGTCAGACCCTTCACCGTGATTCGATATGAGGCTGACGAGACCAAACCGGCGCCTGAGGTCCGGCAGAGGCTCCGGAGAACCTTCGGCCTCAACGGAGAGATTGATCGGTTCTTCCGTTAGAGAGTCCGCCGTTCGTCGCATGCCGTTTCATTCCTCTTGCTGGCTGGACTTCGCCTAAAGAGCTAGAATCGGGGAATGATGAAACCGATTCTCGTCGCATCTGTTGTCTTCCTGGCCGCCGGCTCCGCCTCCGCGGTCGCGCTCGACACGGCCAAGATCGAGCAACTCACCGGCCTCAAGGGCACCCTCAACGATAAGGAGGGCGTCTTCAAGGTCAGCTACCCGCGCGCCGACATCGAGGCGACCGCGGCCGGCGTCAAGCTCACGCCGCCCTTAGGCCTGACCGCGTGGGCTGCCTTCACGAAGATGGGAAAGCACGCCTCGGTCATGGGCGATATCGTGATGCTCGAGGACCAAGTGAACCCGGTCATGAGCGCCGCGCTCGACAACGGCCTTGAGGTTACAGCGCTGCACAACCACTTCTTCTGGGACAAGCCCAAGATCATGTTCATGCACATCGGCGGCATGGGCGACGATGAGAAGCTCGCCGCCGCGGTAGGCGCGGTATTCGCCAAGCTCAAGGAGACGAGCGGCGGAAAGGGCGAGGTGATTGGCGCGGACATCGACCCGGCCAAGACGACGCTCGACCCAGCGAAAATCGAGGCCGCACTCGGCGCCAAGGGGGAGCTCGCCAAGGGCGTCTACAAGGTCACCATCGGCCGCAAGACGAAGCATGGCGGCCACGAGATGGGCAACGCCATGGGCGTGAACACGTGGGCCGCCTTCGCGGGCTCGGATGAGAAGGCCGTCGTAGACGGCGACTTCGCCATGTACGAGAACGAGCTGCAGGGCGTGCTCAAGGCGCTGCGCAAGGGCGGCATCGCTGTCGTCGCCATCCACAACCACATGACCCATGAATCGCCGCGCGTGATGTTCCTCCACTACTGGGGCATCGGGCCCACTGTGGAGCTGGCGAAGACGGTCCGCGCCGCGCTGGACACGCAGGGCAAATGAGCGGACCGGCGTACACGCTGCGCCAGCTCGCGCTTTACTTCCTCAAGCTCGGCACGATCGGCTTCGGCGGGCCGGTCGCCTTGATCGGCTACATGCACCGCGATCTCGTCGAGGAGCGTCGCTGGATCAGCGAGGAGGACTACAAAGACGGCCTCGCGCTCGCGCAGCTCGCGCCCGGCCCACTCGCCGCCCAGCTCTCGATGTACCTGGGTTACGTTCACTACGGCGTTCCCGGCGCGACCGTCGCGGGACTGGCCTTCATCATCCCGTCGTTCCTCATGGTCATCGCTCTAGGCTGGGCGTACCACCGCTACGAAGGTCTGCCGTGGATGCAGGCGGCCTTTTACGTGGTCGGAGCCGCCATCATCGGCATCATCGCCAACAGCGCCTACAAGCTGACGAAGAAGACGGTGGGGAATCGGAAGCTGCTCTGGGCGATCTTCGCCGCCGCGCTGCTCGTCACCGCTTGGACGGAGAGCGAGTGGGTGCTGCTGTTCCTCGCCGCGGGCGTCGCGGTCTGGCTCATCGAGGCGCCGCCGCGGATCCTGTCGGGCTCAAAGCTCCGCTCGGTCGATCCGGGCACGCTGCTCGCCATCGCGACATTCTTCGGGAAGGCGGGCGCGTTCGTATTCGGCAGCGGTCTGGCCATCGTGCCATTTCTCTACGGCGGCGTCGTCAAGGATCACCAGTGGCTCAATGACCGACAGTTCCTGGACGCCGTCGCTGTCGCGATGATCACGCCGGGACCGGTCGTCATCACGGTCGGCTTCATCGGCTATCTCGTGGCAGGAGTAGCGGGTGCCTGCACGGCGGCCGCGGCCACCTTCCTGCCGTGCTACTTCTTCACGATCGTGCCCGCTCCGTACTTCAAGCGTTACGGCAAGCTGCCCGGCATCGTCGCCTTCGTGGACGGCGTGACGGCAGCCGCGGTGGGGACGATCGCAGGAGCGGTCTTTGTGCTTGGCCGGCGCTCCATCGTGAACTGGCCGACAGCGGCTTTCGCGATCGCGGCCATTGCGCTCGTCTGGCGCAAAGTGCCCGAGCCGCTCATCGTTCTCGCCGCGGGCATCATCGGCGTGGTCTTCGTCCGCTAGTTACCCGCTAGGTTCACTCGGGGGGTACGAAAAAAGGCAATTTTTATGAAGTTCAAAATGCGACGGCCGTGACTGCGAAATCTCGCAATCACGGCCGTCCGTCAGATTCTGGGTGACCGAGGGGACTTGAACCCCCGACCTCAGCGTTCACAGCGCTGCGCTCTAACCAGCTGAGCTACGGCCACCGAAGGCGATCATTATAGCACACCCCCGCGAGCGCGTCCTCGGAGGAGCTTTTTCCGTCCTTTTACAATCGCGTAGGCCCTAGGGCCTAGCCCGAATCGGGACTCAGGCCCCATGCCGCGCCTGCCGCCGGACGCTACACTGAAGGCATGAAGGGAACCTACTCGACGAAGACGACCGCCGCTGTCGCCGTCCTCGCTTTGGCCGCCCTTCTGTGCGCCCCTCCGGCCGAGGCGAAGGCGAAGAAGAAGGCCCCCAAGCTCGACAAGCAGGCGCAGGCCCTGATGTCGGCCGGCCTCGGCAACCTGGAGCGGGGGGAGACCTCCGCCGCCATCTCCAACTTCAACAAGGCCGTCCGCCGCGAGGGCACCGTGTCGAGCTACTTCCTGCTCGGTTGGGCCCACTATCAGCGCGGCTTCAAGCTGGGCTCCACCGAGGCCGCCGACCGAGACGACGCCCAATCCGCGATCGACGCCTACGCGATGGCCCTCGGCCTGGACCCGGAGCTCAAGTCCCTGCCCGACCCGTCCCGCCTCTACTTCTCCCTGGCCCTGTGCTACGAGGCCGTCAATTCCTACCCGCGGGCGCTCGACGCCTACAAGATGGCCTTCCGCGCCGCCCCGGACAAGCCCCTGATCCCTCTGCACGCCGCCCGCCTGCGCCTGAAGATGGGCGACTCGCCCAAGGCCGTCTCCAACGTGGACCTGGCCATGGACAAGGCCATGAAGAACGGCCAGGCCGACGCCGTGCGCAAGGCCGTCCGCCGCGACCCCGCCTTCGCCCCGCTCATCGCCGACGCGGCCTCCCGCAAGGCGCTCGGCATCGCCGAGGCCGAGGACGGCGAGATGGTCGCCGGCCTCGACGCCCGCGGCGAGGAGCTGCGCGACTCGGTGCGCGACACCGCCCCGGCCCGCCCCGCCGTCCCGGCCCAGGATCCCGTCGTGCTCGAGAAGATCGCGCAGGGCAACGTCGAGTTCAAGTTCCGGCGCTACATCTCCGCGGTCTCGGCCTACAACGAGGCCCTGGCCATCGACCAGGAGCGCATGACGCTCGGCGCGGCCCAGACTTCGCAGGTCTACGAGAAGATCGGCACGGCCTACAACAAGCTCGGCCAGTCCGACGTCGCGATCCGCTCCCTGCAGAAGTCCCTGCAGCAGAATCCGATGAACCCGTCCGCGCATTACCAGATCGCCATCGCCTACGCGATGGCGGGCAAGACCGCCGTGGCGCTCAACGCGCTGGGCGAGGCCTTCAAGTCCTGCGCCGGCCCCAACGACATCCGCCGCTACGTGATGCAGGCCAAGACCGACGTCGAGCTCGAAGCGGTCCGTGACCTCCCCGGCTTCCGCTCCACGGTCGCGCAGTACTCCGACCGCGTCGCCCTGCGCTAAATTGCTATAGTTAGGCGTGCCTTACTCGAAGCGCGACGCGCCCAACTGCGACTGGTGTCCTCATAAGAAGAACTGTTTCTACGAACTCCTGGGCACCAAGGAGTCGAAGAAGGCCTGGCGCGACATCCGCCTGGCGAACCCCTTCAAGCGCGGCGAGGTCGTCTTCCACGAAGGCGCCATGCCCCACGGCCTCTACGTCGTCTGCACCGGCAAGGTGAAGGTGTACAAGTCCAGCCGCACCGGCCAGCAGTTGACCACGCGCGTGGAGAGCCCCGGCGACCTGCTCGGCCACGTCACGCTCCTGGCCGACGAAGGCCCCTACACCGGCACCGGCGAGGCCCTCGAGCCCAGCGTGGTCTCGATGATCGACAAGCCTTCGTTCCAGAATTTCCTCCAGAAGTACCCGCAGGCCGCCGCCGCGCTGATGCGCGAGCTGGCCCGCGACGTGCGCCGCGGCGAGAACAAGGCGCGCGACATCGCCTTCAAGCCCGCGCGCGGCCGACTGGCCGACACCTTGATCCGCATGATGGTCCCCAAGAAGCCCCACCCGATCGTCGCCGGCATCAAGCGCCGCGACCTCGCCGAGATGGCCGGCCTCACCATCGAGACCACGGTGCGCCTGCTCAAGGACTTCGAGGAGCGCGACGTTCTGCGCAAGAAGGACAAGGACCTCGTCATCCTCAGCGAGGAGCGCCTGCGCGCCCTCGCCGGCTCCGCGTCCTAGGACCCTCCCGCGGCCTAGGCCCGGCGTCCCGCTCGCCTAGGACCTTTGACCCAGATCAATTGAGGTCCATCAAGTCGTCCGGTTGACGACTCTCATCGGAGGTTTTTCCGCGGACGCGTATACTGTCTGCATGATCAACCTGATTCTGATGTCCCTGTCGCTCGCGAACCCCCAGCCCGCCCAGACGGCCCAGTTCAAGCCCTGCGTGTGGCCCAACGTCTGCACCTCGGTCGAGGCTCCGGCCCAGGTCGCCCAGTTCAAGCCCTGCGTCTGGCCGAACGTCTGCAAGAACGAGCAGGCGCCGGTCGTGACCATCGAGGTCGCCCAGTTCACGACCTGCCAGTGGCCGAACAAGTGCGGTAAGAAGGCCTAAGCTCTCAAAGCCGACTCGAACCGGCGCCGTGAGAAGACCCCGACCCCCCGGGGTCTTCTTTTTTGTACCCTGGCGGCCATGAAGCTCCGCCGAGCCCTGTCGCTCGCCGTCCTGACCGCCGCCTCCGCCGCGGCCCTCTGGGGCTTCTACCTGGAGCCGCGCGCCCCGGTCTCCGAGACGCGCGTCGACCTCCATCCCGCGGCCTGGCCCCGGGAACTCGACGGTCTCAAGATCGCCGCCGTATCGGACATCCACGCCGGCTCGCCGCACATCGGCGCGGAGAAGATCGCCGACCTCGTGCGCCGGGTCAACGCCGCGGAGCCCGACGCGGTCGTCCTGCTCGGCGACTACGTGATCGACAGCGTGGTCGGGGGAAGCTTCATGCCGCCGGAGGAGCTCGCGACGCTGCTGGCGAAGCTGAAGGCTCCGCTCGGCGTCTACGCGGTGCTCGGCAACCACGACTGGTGGCTGGACGGGCCGCGCGTGCGCGCCGCGCTGCAGGGCGGCGGCATCAAGGTCCTGGAGAACGAGGGCGTCTCCCTGAAGTCCAACGGGCGCGCTTTCCGGCTCGCCGGACTCGACGACCACATCGAGCGCAACCCGAACCCGGAGGCCGCGCTGAAGGGGGTTGTCCGGGACGAACCCGCGATCGCCCTGATCCACGAGCCCGACTACTTTCCGTACATCCCCGAGCGCATCGCGCTGACCCTGGCCGGGCACACGCACGGCGGCCAGGTGCGCCTGCCCTGGATCGGGGCCCCGATCGTGCCCTCGCGGTTCGGACAGCGCTACGCGCGAGGCGCAGTGCGGGAGGGGGCGAAGCTGCTGTTCGTGACCTCCGGCGTAGGGACGAGCATCATCCCCGTGCGCTTCGGCGTGCCGCCGGAATACGCCCTGCTGACCCTGCGCGCCGCCCCTTGACCGCGCTCAACTGACGCGCGTCAAAATCCCTCTTGACCCGCGTCATGCCCGCCCCGCGCCGCCCGGCGCTACCATAATGCCAGGACGGAGGACACGACCATGCTGACCCTCATACTGGCGACGATGCTCACGGCGGCCCAGACGAAGCCGGCCCAGACCGCGCAGTTCAAGCCCTGCGTGTGGCCCAACACCTGCGCGAGCAAGCCGGTGGCTCAGTTCCAGCCGTGCGTCTGGCCCAACCGCTGCGCGACGACCGCGGCGGCGCAGTTCCAGCCGTGCGTCTGGCCGAACAAGTGCTCTTGAGCTAGGTGTTGAAGAGGCGGTCGCCCGCGTCTCCGAGACCCGGGACGATGTAGCCCTTAGAGTTCAGGACGGAATCGACCGCAGCCGTGTAGACCGGAACGTCCGGATGGTCGCGGTGGATGCGGGAAACGCCCTGCTTCGACGCCAACAGCGTCAGCAGGGCGATGTTTTTTGCGCCGTCGGTCTTGAGGATATGGATCGACTCGGACGCCGAGCCGCCGGTGGCGAGCATCGGGTCGCACAGCACGACGAAGTGGTCCTTGAGCTTCTTGGGCAGGCGCACGTAGTAGCGCACCGGGTTCAGCGTCTCCTCGTTGCGGTACAGCCCGATGTGGCCGATGGCGGCCTTCGGCGCGAGTTCGAGCAGGCCCGGCGTCATGCCCAAGCCCGCGCGCAGAACGGCGACGAAAGCCAGAGGCTGGTCCAGGATGAGCGCGTCGGACGCGGTAATCGGCGTGCGGACCTTGGCCTTTCGCGTGCGAACGCCCTTGAGCACCTCGCAGCCGATGAGCATGGCGACCTCGGCCATCAGGCGACGGAAGTCCTGAGGGTTCGTGTTCTTGTCGCGCAGACGCGCGAGCTTGTCTTGAACGAGCGGATGGTCGCTGACGTGAAGTTTCGGCATATTTTCAACTCCCAGGGTCAGACACGAGGATTCCGGGGATTCCGTGTTGTGAAGATCCCCGGAATCCTCGTGTCTGACCCTACCTGATGATTTCGAGTACCACGGATTTGGGTTTGGCGGCGCGGGGGGAGATCTTGAGGGCGTCTCGGTATTCGCGCTCGCCGAGGCCCAACTTCACGCCGTCGGCGGCGTGCAGGATGGCGACCGGCTCGCCCTTCTGGACGCGGTCGCCCACCTTCTTCAGGAGCTCGATGCCGGCGCCGTAGTCGAGCTCCTGGTCCTTGTAGGCGCGGCCGGCGCCGAGCAGGACGGCGGCGTGGCCGACCCTGCGCGCGTCGAGCGCGGAGACGACGCCGGAGGCGGGGGCCTTCACGACGCGCGAGGCCTTGGCGTGCGGGAGGAGATCGAGATTGTCGATCGCCGCCACGCTCCCGCCCTGAGCCTTCACGCATTCGCGAAACAGCGCGAGGCCGGAGCCGTCCTTGATCTTGGCGCGCATCGCCTCGGCGCCCGCCTTGGGCGACTTGGCCAGGCCGCCGAGCTTGAGCATCCACCCGCCGAGCGCGAGCAGGCATTCGAGGTAGTCCGCGGCGGTCTCGTCTCCGCGCAGGATTTCCACCGCCTGGCGGACCTCCAGAGCGTTGCCGACGTAGCGCCCCAAAGGCTGCTCCATCGCGGTGAGCACGCCCACTGTCGGGATCCCGAGGCCCTTGGCCGTTTTGACGAGGGCTTTCGCGAGAGACCGCGCGGAGGCCGCATCCTTGAAGATGGCGCCCGAGCCGACCTTCACGTCGAGCACGAGCGCGTCGAGCTCCTCGGCGGCCTTCTTGGAGAGGATGCTCGCCACGATCAGCGGGCGCGCGGGCACGGTGGCCGTCGCGTCGCGCAGGGCGTAGAGCGTGCGGTCGGCGGGGGCGAGCGTCCCGGTCTGGCCGAACAGGGCGAAGCCGAGCTTGGCGACCTGGGAGCGGATCTGCGGAAGATCCAGCCGGACCTGGAAGCCGTCGATGGCCTCGAGCTTGTCGAGCGTGCCGCCGGTGTGGCCGAGGCCCCGGCCCGACATCATCGGCACGGCGAGGCCGCACGCCGCGGCGAGGGGGGCCAAGGCGAGGGAGACGCCGTCGCCGACGCCGCCGGTGGAATGCTTGTCGGCCTTCGGGCGCTTGATCTGGCCCAAGCCGAGCTTCTCTCCGGAGGCCGCCATCGCCTTGGTCAGCGCGACGGTCTCGGCCTCGTCCATGCCGCGGCACAGCGCGGCCATCAGCCAGGCGGACAGCTGGTAGTCGGGGACGGTCCCCTTCGCGGCACCGCGGGCGACGAGCTCGAGCTCCGCCGGCGTGTGCCGGCCCCCGTCGCGCTTCTTCGCGATGAGGTCGAGGAAGAGCACTAGATCGCCTTGATCAGGTCGCCCAGGACGCCGCGCAGGTCGTCGGAGACGCGGGCGCCGAGCGCCAGCACGTCGCCGTGGTCCTGGATCGATCCCGGCAGGCCCGCCGCCATGTTGGAGGTCCAGACCAGGCCCGCCGTCGTGATGCCCATCTGCCGGGCGGGCACCACCTCGGGGACGACCGACATGCCGACGACGTCGCCGCCCATCGAGCGGAACGCCCGGATCTCGGCCGGCGTCTCGTAGGACGGACCGCCGACCGCGACGTAAACGCCCGCGTGGACCGGCGCCTTGCGCTTGCGGCAGACCGCCAGGATGGTCTTCGACAGCCGCTTGTCGTAGGCGGCGGTCATGTCGGGGAACATCGTCCCGAACTCCTCCTCGTGGAAGGCGCGCAGCGGGTTGCGGCCCATCAGGTTGATGTGGTCGGTGACGACGGTGAAGTGGCCGGGCTTGTTCTGCGCCCGCATCGAGCCCACGGCGGCGGTGACGACGAGCGTCTTGAGGCCGATATACTCCAGCGTGCGGACGGGGAGGGCGATCGACTCCATCGCGTGGCCCTCGTAATAATGGAAGCGGCCCTGCATGACGGCGACGGACTTGCCGTGGGCGCGGCCGAGGATCAGCTTGCCCTCGTGGCCGGGGACGGTGGTGCGGGGGAAGCCGGGAATGTCGCGGTAGGGGATCGTGATCGCCTTCTCGAGCGCGGGCACCGCCTTGGCCAGGCCGGAGCCGAGGATGAAGCCGACGTCGGGGCGGAAGCCGGGGGCCTTCCCCTTGATGTACGCCGCGGCCTTGCGAATCGCGCCGATATAGAGATTGATCTTCATGATATGCGATTCTACCACATGGAACGGAACCGTCGTAACGGGGTCATAAAATCATGAATAAAATCCTACTCTTCGCCGTCCTCCTCATCCCGGCGGCCGCCTCGGCCGGCGCTTCCGACCCGACGGCCTTCGCCCTCGACCTCAACCGCCGGGTCGCCGACGGCGGCAACGTGATGACCTCGGGCTACAGCGCCCGGCAGGCGATGGGCCTGGCGCTGATCGGCGCCGCCGGCAAGACCCGCGCGGAGATGGAGGCCGCCCTGCGCGCCGGCCCCGACTTCGCGGAGGCCGAGCGGGTCATGCGCGGAATCCTCGCCGGGGCCGACGGCGGCGAAGCGACGCTCAAGATCGCCAACGCCCTCTTCATCAAGAAGGACTACGCCGTGCTGCCGCGCTGGGAGAGCGCCGTGAAGCAGGACTTCGCGGCGGCCGTGTTCCGGCGCGAGTTCGGGGCGGAGGCCGTCGCCGAGATCAATTCCTGGGCCTCGAAGTCGACGAACGGGCGCATCCCGAAGATCATCGACAAGCTCGGCGAGCACGACCGCGCCGTCCTGCTCAATGCCGTGTACTTCAAGGGGAAGTGGGTCCACGCCTTTCCGAAGGAGAGGACCGAGGGCAAGCGCCGCGGCGGCTCCTCCGGCGGGCCGATGCCCGAGACCTTCCACCTCGCGGGCGGGAAGACCTATGAGGAGAAACTGATGTCGGTGCACGAGGGCTTCGACTACACGGAAACCGCGCAGTGGCAGGCCGTGCGTCTTCCCTACAAGGGGAACAAGCTCGCGATGATCGTCGTCCTGCCGTCAGAATCCTCGGACCTCGCGAAACTGCGCGCCGGCATGGACTCGGCGGCGTGGAAGGCCCTGCGGGCCGGCCTCGACCACCGCCGCGGCCTCGTCGCGATGCCGAAATTCACGTTCGAGAACTCGACGAACCTCGTCGGTCCGCTGAAGGCGATGGGGATGAACCTCGCCTTCGATCAGTGGAAGTCCGACTTCTCCGGAATCTCCAAGCCGAAGAAGAAGGGCGAAGAACTATACATCACCCAGGTCGTGCAGAAGACGTTCGTGAAGGTCGACGAGGAAGGCACCGAGGCCGCCGCGGTGACCGCCGGCATCGCGGCCGCGCGCGGCTCCGCCCGGCAGGAGCCGCCGCCGTTCCGCTTCGTCGCGAACCGCCCGTTCTTCTTCGCGATCGAGGACGTCGCGCATGGAAACATGCTGTTCGCGGGAGAGGTCCACGACCCGCGCAAGTAGGCCTTCCCGGCGGCCGGAAAAAATCGCTAGAATTCCGGCATGCCCACCGCCACCTCTCCCTCGACGGATCTGAAGG
>CAZURZ010000070.1:0-10691 GCA_964623465.1 uncultured Elusimicrobia bacterium | reverse complement strand
GGAGCCGTTCTTGAGGTCCACCTTGGTCACGTACTCGTTGACGATCTTCACGCCCAGGCGCCGGACCTGCTTCTCCATGCGTTCCATCAGTTCGGGGCCGGAGATGGGCTCGGCGAAGCCGGGGAAGTTCTCGACGTCGGAGGTGATCATCAGCTGGCCGCCCATGGAGACGCCGCCGAAGACGAGGGGATCGAGGGAAGCCCGGGCGGCGTAGATGGCGGCCGTATAGGCCGCGGAGCCCGAGCCGATGATGACGACTTTGCGCGATTCTGCCATGAGGCAATTATAATACTATTCCCATATGGCGGACATGATCTGGCTCAACGGGGTCGAGTGCCGGTGCAAGGTGGGCGTGCCCGCCTCGGAGCGCGCCCGGCGCCAGAAGATCCTGGTGGATGTGGGCTTGGAGACGGACGTGCGCCCCGCCGCGGCCCGGGACGACTACCGGCGGGCGCTCGACTACTGGGAGGTCGAGAAGCTGGTGCGCGCCGAGGCCGAGGCCGGCGAGCGGGCGCTCATCGAGACCCTCGCCGAGCGCCTGGCCGCCGTCCTGTTGACCAAGACCGCCGCCGCCGCCGTGACCGTGCGGGTGCGCAAGACGCCCGCCGTGATGCCCAAGACCCGCGAGGTCGCCGTCGAGATCCGGAGGACCCGATGATCATCAGGAAGCTGTACAAGTTCGAGGCGTCCCACATCGTGCGCAACTGCTCGTCGGACCGGTGCAAGTACTCGATCCACGGCCACAGCTTCCGCTGCGAGGTGCTGCTGTCGGCGGACAAGCTCGACGACGGGCAGATGGTGTACGACTTCGGCCTGATGAAGGGCACGGTGAAGGATTTCCTCGACGGCTTCGACCACGCCTCGCTGTTCTGGGACAAGGAGGCGGCGGAATACCAGAAGGCGATCAAGACGAACTCCAAGCGCTGGGTCCAGCTCCCCCTCTCCCCGACCGCCGAGCAGCTCTCGCGGATCATCTTCGTCGCGGTGCAGTCGCTGCTCGACCGAACGGAGCGCGCCAACGGCGACGAGGCCGCGGCCGTGCATTCCGTGATCCTGCACGAGACGGAGACCGGCTACGCCCAGTGCTTCCGCGCCGACGCCTACGACGCGCGCATGGGCGAGATCGACCTGAAGAAGGTCGTGTGGTCGCAGGCCGTCAAGGACGAGTGGCGCGACCCGAAGATGTGGGACAGGCTGGTCGCGGGCGAGACGTTCAAGGCGGCCAAGCCGGAGCGCCAGGTCGCCGGCGACTACCGCGGCAAGAAGACCCGCAGATAGATGGTGTCAGGCTTCTCATTGCGGCGGTATTCGATTGAGGTTTCCGTCACGAATACTGCCGCAATGAGAAGCCTGACACCTATTTAGGCGATCAGCCGGCCGCCGTCGACGGTGAGCTCGGCTCCCGTCGTGTAGTCGGCCTCGGCGAGGAAGACGCAGGCGCGCGCGACGGCCTCGGGCGTGCCCAGCCGCTTGAGCAAGGTCGCCTCGGCGATCTTCCTCTTCTCCGCCTCTCCCATCTTCTCCGGCGAGAGCACCGGACCGGGCAGGATCGCGTTGACGCGTATCTCGGGCGCCAGGGCCTTGGCCAGGACCTTGTTGGCGCACAGGAGCGCGGCCTTGGACGCGCAGTACGAGCCCCAATCCACGTAGGGGCGGTGCGCCGACCAATCGGCGATGTTGATCACGCAGCCCGTCCGCGACTTCTCGAGCCAGGGGGCGCAGGCGTGGGCCAGGAAGTAGGGCGCGCGCGCGTTCACGGCCATGTGGCGGTCCCACAGCTCGGGTCCGGCCTGCGGGAAGGGTTCCCGCTCGTAGAGCGAGGCTGAATTGACCAACACGTCGATGGCGCCGAAACGCTTGGCCACGGCGTCGGCGAGCTTCTTCGGAGCGGCGGCGTCCGCGAGATTGGCGCGGAAGATGTCGGCGTCGGCGCCGGAGAGGGTCTTGATTCCGGCGACGAGTCGGCGCGCTTCGGCGGCGGAGGTGTGGTAGTGGACCGCGACGCGGGCGCCGCGCGAGGCGAAGGCCAGCGCGATCACGCGCCCGACGCGGCGCGCCGCGCCGGTGACGAGGACGACCCTCCCCTCGAGATTCATCGCTTGGGCTCCGCGGGCGCCGCTCCCGGCGCGGGCGCGGCCAAGCCGGCGGCCATCATGCGCATCGAGAGCCGCTGGATCTTGAGCATCTGCTCGCCGTGCTGCTGGGGGCTCATGGGCTTGTTCTCGGCGAGGGAGGTCCGCATCTCGTCCATGAGCTTGGTCAGCTCGGCGTAATCCGCCCTCTGCGCGGCGGTCATGTTCTTGGCCGAGCCGGCGCTCTTGAGCATGGGCATCATCGAGTCGAGCATGGCCAGCACGCTCTTGTTCATCGCGTCGCCCTGCGCGCGCATGTTGTCGACCAGCGCTTTGCGCTCGGCCAGGGTGAGCTCGCGCTCTCCCCCCGCCTCTCCGGGGCCCCGCAGCAGGTCCAGGCCCGAACCTCCCGGCGCGGCCGGCGGCGCTTCGGCCTGCGCCTGGGCCTGCTCCAGCTGCTTCTGGATCTCGCTGAAATCCGCGGTCGCCTCGACGGCCTCCGCGGGCAGGCGCGCGGCGGCGCCCGCGAGGGCCGCGCCGGCGCCGTACTGCGCGGCGAGCCCCAATGCGGCGAGCAGCGCGCAGGCGGCGCGCGAGGCGGCGGGACCAGCGCCGAACAGGGCGATCAGTCCGCAGGACGCGATCCAGGCGGCGGCGGCCAGGGGCAGGAACCAGAGGACGGGAACGAAGGCGCCGAGCGCCTGGAACGCGCCCGAGGCGGCGACGAGCGCGGAGAGCTCGAGGGCGCGGCCGAAGTCGCCCGACGTCCCGCCGAGAGCCCGCGCCAGGGCGTAGAGCGCCGAGGAGCAGAGCAGGAGCAGGGCGACCCAGGCGCCCAGGGCGGCCGCGCCGACCGCGGCGTACTGCCAGGCCGGGAACGCGGCGAAGCGGGCGGCGGCGCCCGAGGCGGCGGCATGCGCGACGTTCAGGCCGAAGAAGACGACCCCCCAGGCCGCGCCGGCGATCAGCGAGGCCGAGGCCGGGGGCGCGGGCCGCGTCCCCAGCCGAGCCATGACCCCGGGCGCGTCCACGAGGCCGACGAGGCCCTGTTCCAGGAGCGTCGCCGCGGAGGGCGGCGGCGGCGGCGGCGGCGCGTCGGGCTTCTTCTTCTCGGGTTCGCTCATCTCATCGCTCCGCGCGTCGTCCGGCCCACGTCGAATCCTCCAGGCGTATCTTGGGGAATTCCTTCTCGAGCGGGATCACCAGCAGGACCGCGGTGTAGCCGGCTTTGCTCTTGATGCGGATGCCGCCGCCGATGCGCTCCAGAAAGCGGCGCGACATCGACAGGCCCAGGCCCAACCCCCCTCGGCGCGCCGAGATGAAGGGCTCGAAGACGGCCACCTTCGTCGTCTCGGGCAGGCCGCCGCCGTCGTCGGAGATCTCGATCTCGGCGTTGCCGCCTTCGGCGCGCACGCGCTCGGCCTCGGCGCCGCGGCCGCGCTGGGCGCAGGCCTCCAGCGAGTTCTGCAGGACCGCCAGCAGGGCCAGCTCGATGGAACGGCGGTCGGAGGCCACCGGCGGCGGCGCGCTCTGGGTCAGGATCGTGACCGTCACGCCGTCCGGCGCGAAGGCGGCGCGCGCTTGCGCGGCGCAATCCTCCAGCAGTTCGACGAGGTCGATGCGCGTGCTCGTCGGCGGGCGCGCGGTGGCCAGGGCGGAGCGGTCGCCGAGCGTCGCCGACAGCTTGTGGCCGAGCTCGCCGGCGGCCTCGCGCAGGCGCTCGAGACGCTCCGGGGTCTTGGGGTCTCCCGGGGCCAGCGCGATGGACTCCGCCAGCGAGGAGACCGTGATCGCGTAGTCGCGCAGTTGGAACAGGGCGAAGGAGAGGTACTCGCCGACCTGCGCGGAACGCAGGCGCGCCAGCGTGGAGCGCGTCGCGGCGGAGGCCGAGGCTCGGGCCGGACCCAGCGCGAGTCCGGCCGCGAAGGGCGCGAGGGCGAGCAGGCCCGCGCGGACCGCCAGCGCGGGGAGCAGGGACGCGTCTGCGCCTCCGAACGAGGACAGCAGGAAGATCGTGAAGACGGCGGGCACCGCGGCCGCGGCGGCTCCGGCGAGCGGCCCGAATTCCAGCGCGAGCAGGCTGGCGGGCGCGAGCACGGCGAGATCGACGATGCCCGCCCACTGCCGCGTCCACTGGGCGAGCCACAGGACGAGCGCGATCCCGGCGGCGGTCAGGGCGGCGAAGGTCCAGCGCCGCGCCGCGGGCGCCGCGGGCCGGCCCGACCAGACGGCCGCGGCGTCCGCGGCGGTCAGCAGGAACGCGACGGCCCCGGGAACCAGGAGGCTCACGGCCCGGTCGCGGGCGCCGAACCAGGAGGCGGCGAGCGCGAGGGCGAGATTGACGGCGCGCACGGTCCACAGCGCGGGGGTCATCGCGCGCCAAGTATAGCCGAAATTCGTAGAATGGGCCAGGTCCGCCCAACATGCGCCTGAGCCTCTCCCACCGTCTCGCTTTGGTCTTCGCCGCCTCCGGCGGCCTCGTCGCGAGCGGCCTCGTGGTCCTCGGCGTGAGCTCCTCCCGGCGCGAGGCCTACCTGCAGGCCGAGCAGACGGGAGCCGTCGTCTTGAGCGCGGTGAAGGCCGTGGTGGAGTCCGAGGCTCGCCAGGGACGCGCGTTGTCCGAGACGCGCGGCCGTTTCACCGAGTTGCTCAAGCAGGCCCGCATCGCGACGATCGTCGTGCGCGACCGCAAGGGCCGCCGTCTCATCGGCTCCTCTGACGATCCGAAGCTGATCGCGCGCGAGCCGCGGCCGGGGCGCACGCTCGCCGAGGTGGACGACGGGATCTACGACGTCGAGGGACCCGTCGACCTCGGTCCGCGCGGGAGGGGCGTGCTGACCGTGGGCTTCCGCACGGACCCGCTCGAGGCGCGCCTGGACGACATCGGCGTGCGCGGCGTCCAGGCCGGCGTCACCGCCTTCCTGGCCATCACGGTCATCGCCTGGCTCATCGGCCTCTTCGCGGGAGAGCGGTTGGAGCGGCTCGTCGGCCGGCTGGAGGCGCTGTCGGCCGACCCGCAGAACTTCCGTCGTCTCGGAGGCGACGCCGGAACGGACGAACTCTCGCGCCTGATCGCCGCGTTCAACCGCATGGGCGTGAGCCTCAAGGCCGAGACCCGCCGGCGCCGCGCTCTCGAGACCGAGAAGCGTGAGCTGTCCGCGATGCTCGTGCACGATCTGAAGACGCCGATGACCGTGATCCGCTCGGGCATCACGTTGCTCGCCGAGCTGGCGACGAAGTCCGGGAAGCGCGACCACAACCGCACCTTCGAGCTGCTGGAGATGTCGACGGCGCGCCTGCAGCGCATGGTCGAGGACGTGCTCCAGCTGGCCAAGCTCGAGGAGATGTCGGGCCTCCAGCGGCAGGAGCTCGTCGAACTGCAGGCGTTGGCGCGAGCCTGCGCCAAGGACTTCGCCCTCATCGCCGCCGACCGCAAGCAGAAGCTCGAGCTGGAGGTCGCCGAGGAAGGGCTGTCCCCCGTCTTCGGGGATCCGTTCCTCCTGCGGCGCGTGATGGACAACCTCGTCTACAACGCCGTCGAGCACACCCCGACGGGCGGGCGCATCGCCATCGGCGTGCGGCGGGAGAACGGCTCCGTGCTGGTCGAGGTCAGCGACTCCGGCCCCGGCATCCCGCCGGAGGCGCGCGAGCAGGTCTTCCTCAAGTTCTTCCAGAAGGACGTCAAGCGCCACGTGGGCAACGTCGGTTTGGGCCTCGCGCTGTGCGACAAGGTCGTCAACCGCCACGGCGGGCTCATCGGGATCGGCGACGCCGCCCCGAAGGGCGCGCGCTTCTACTTCACGATCCCGGTCGCGAGCGGGCCCGAGACAGAAGACGTCTGACCGAGCGCATCGGCAGGCCGGTGACGTTGTCGCGGTCGCCGATCACGCGCTCCACGAGCGGGTCCTTCCGGTCCTGGATCGCGTACGCGCCGGCCTTGTCCATATGCTTGCCGGCCAGCCGGCGCAGGCGCTTCGGATCGAGCTTCCTCGCCACGACGACGGAGACCGCGCAGTCGGTGTAGACGCGGCCTTTGTAGACGAGAGCCGTGCCGGTGTAGACGCGCTGGGAGCGGCCGGACTGCAGCGTGATCATGCGCACCGCGTCCTTCAGGTCCTTCGGCTTGCCCAGGATCTCCCCCCGGCACACGACGAGGGTGTCGGCCCCGAGCACGGGCGCCTCGGGGTGGCGCCGGGCCACGTCGAGGGCCTTCAGCCGGGCGAGCCTCACGACGAGGCGGCGCGGGTCCTTGAGCCGGACGTTCTCGTCCACGCCGCTGGGATCCACGGTGAAGCTCACGCCCGCCGCCCTCAGGATCGCGCGGCGGCGCGGCGAGGCCGAGGCTAGAACAAGTCGGTGTAGTCGCCCCATTTCTCGGTGCGCACGTTCTCCGCGGGGACGCCGGCCGCGGCGAAGCCGGCCTTCATGTCCTCGACCAGCGCCTTGGGGCCGCAGACGTAGTAGCGCGCGGCGGGGTCCGCGGCGGCCGCGACGATCTCGGCCGGCGTCAGGCGGGCGCCGCCCTCGCGCGTGGCGCGCGCGACGACGGTCGCGCCGCGCGCGCGCCAGTCGTCGTATTCGTCGCTGAAGAGCAGGTCGGCCGCCGTCTTGGCCGTGTAGAACACGCTCGTCTTGCCTTTTCCGAGCAGGGCCATGGCGCGGAAAGGCGTGATGCCCGTGCCGCCGGACACGAGCACCGCGTGCCCGCTGCCGTCCCACGTCCAGCGCCCGAAAGGGCCGCGCGCGACGAGGCCGGACTCGGCCCCGGCCGTCAGCGCGCCGAGACGGTCGGAGAACGCCCCGACCATCCCGACGGCGAGCTCGAAGTACTCGCCCGCGCGGGCGGGATCCGAGCACACGGAGTAGGCGCGCCAGGTCTTGGGATCGTCGCTGAAATGCAGCATGACGAACTGTCCGGGCGTGAAGGCGAAGCCGGGCCAGGACGCGAAGCGGAACAGGCGCACGCCGGGCGCGGCCTCGCGGGCCGAGATCAGGCGCGGCGCGAACTCGGGGTGCGCGGGTTTGCTCATGCCAGGCTCTCCGTCAGCCAGCGGAGGTAGGCCGGGGCTCCGTCCGACACGGGCAAGGAGAGGACTTCGGCGACCTCGTAGGGATGGTTTCGGGCGACCCAGCGCTTGAGCGCGCCGAGGCGCGCGGCCGAAGTCTTGGCGATGAGCAGGGATTCCGCGTCTTTGTGGAGCCTCCCCTTCCACCGGTAGTGCGAGACGATCCCGGGCACGACGTTCACGCAGGCCGCCAAGCGCGAGGCGACGAGCCCATGGGCCAACGCGTCGGCCTTGGACCGGGGCGCGGTGATCAGCACGACGCGGAAGCGGGTCGCCACGGGCCGATTCTAGCAGATAGGCCCGGGCCTAGGCCTGACAGGCGAAAGGCCCTGGGACATCGGAGGCGCGCGGCGTATTCTTCCATTGTGAAGCGCCTGCTCGCCCCCCTCTGGGCGTCGCTGTATCTTCTCCTCGCCCTCGGCGCGGGCGCCGGGGTCGTCCGTGTTCCGGTCTCCGCCGTTCCCGGTCCCGCGGCCGCGATCGCGGCAGGTTATCAAGCGGGCCTCACCGCGCTGGACCCGTCCATCGCCGCGTCCTTCCTCGCCGATCCCGCGGCGCACGCCTGGCTCAAGGCGAGCCGGCCCGGAATGTACGCGGCGAGCCTGCTGCGCGCCCATGAGATTCTCGCCCTCCACGCGGCGCCGGCCTCTCACCGCGAGCACTTTTTGCGCCGCGAGTTGATCGCCATCGAGAACCTCCCGCTCCAGCAGGCGGACACGGATCTTCCCGCCAAACACCGCGCCGAATACGGAACCAAAGCCGAGGCCGCGACGCTCGCCAAGGCCTCCGTGGCCTGGGACACGCTGCCCGCCGACGTGCGCGCCGGGCTCGTGAAGAAGGGCGTCGACCCGAAGGGCTGGCCGGGGGCTCCGATCTCAATGCGCGCCGCCATCGTCGCCAACTACTGGCATCAGCTCCTGCTCGAAGGCGAAGGCGTCCCCGCCGCGGGCACGCCGGAGCACCTCGCGCGCGTGCGCGCCTACGCGCGCAAGGGCGGCCCCTACCTCACCGACCAGGAGGCCACGGAGCTCTCCGACCGGATCTACGCGCTCGAGCGGCTGGCCAAGCGCCTGCCCGAGCTGCGGGCCGAGTTCGCGGACGACGCCGCGCGTCTCAAGAAGCTCGACGCGGTCGCCGTCCTCTCCGGCGACGACGCGCCCAAGGCCAAGGCCATGCTCGACCGCGCGTTCGGCCTTCCCCACTCCAAGATCGAGCGCCGCTTCGTCCATGATCCCAAGGACCCGGTCCAGCGCGAGGCGCTCGCCGAGATCGCCGTTCGTCTCCAGGCCGCCTTCAAACGCCTGGCCGCCGGCACCTCCGCCGAGGCCCTGCTCGCGAAGGCGGCGGGCAGCATCCAGGTCGGCGGCGTGCCTGCGGGCTCCGACGGGGCCTACCAGGCCTACGGAGACAAGCTCGCCCTGCCCGCCGACGTCATCAACTACCTCTTGGTCGCGGACGACAAGCGCTTCGAGGACCTGCTGACCGACGACAAGCTCCTGGACGGGCTGGCGGTCCTCTACCTGCCGACCTACGTCCACGAGACGACGCACCGCCTGCAGGGACGCGTCGCGCTGAAGATGTCTCTGACCGCCCTGGAGAAAGGCGTGCTCTACGGCCACGAGGACGAGCACGAGGCCTATCTCGCGCAGGAGCTGTTCGTGCGCGAGTTCGCCCTGAAGAAGCCGGCTCTCGCCGCGTGGGCCCGCTCCATCCCGCGCGTCGAGGGACTGTGGGACCCGAAGATCGTCCATCGCCAGACGACGCGCGTCTCGCGCCTCTACGCCGACGTGCCCGGCGGACACGGCCGGCGCGCGACGGCGCTGCTCATGGCCATCACCGAGAGCAACCAGGCCTTGAAGCTCAAGCCGCGCATCGAGCGCGAACTCGCCCGTCGCCGGCGCGTGACCGGTGAGCGCTACGCGCCGGTGCGGCTGACCGACATCCAGGCCTCCTCGGTCTCCAAAGCGGCCGACAGGCTCCTCAGGCGCTGGCGCGACATCGCCGCGGCCGACGCCTCCCGCTTCGCCGACCTGATCCTCTCTTACCTCGACGCGGGAGACGCGCGCATCAGGGAGCTCAAGGCCCGCCTGCGCGAGGTCCGGCGTTCAGCCCGCTAGGCCCTTTTTCCCCCGGCTCTTCCCTAAGGGCCCGTTCCCTCGCCCCGGAAGCGTGAGAGAATATACCCATGAAGATCTTCCTCGCCCTTCTCTCCTCCGTTTTCGCCGCTTCCGTTGTCCGCGCCGACGCCCTTTCCGATCTCCTGAGCGCCGCCGGCCCCGTCGCGGTCGAGCGGCTCGCCCAGGTCCAGCTTCCGAAGCCGGCCGCCGAGCCCCCCCGGCCCGGGGTCGTTCGCGTGACCACCGCGAGTTGGAGCGCGAAGTTCCCGCTGAGCAAGGAGCAGGTGAAGGCGGCCGGACGCAAGGCGGGAACGAAGGACCACGCGCGCTTCTCCTGCGAGTGGCGCGAGGGCGCCGACAAGGCGACCTGCGACTTCGCCTACGACGTGTGGCCGGAGCAGTGCTGGTACGGCTACGACCACTCCTACGCGGACGTCTCCCTCGCCGATCCCGCGAACCCTGTGGTCACGAAGCGCGAGTGGCGGGCGGACTGAGACGTCCTGAGGCCTTCCTCGGCGCGTCCGCGCCGGGCGTCTCGCGCCCGGCGAGACGGGCTCAGCGGTACGTGAGCGACCCCACGACGTGGATCTTGAGCATGTTCGAGGCGCGGTGCTTGGCCGTGCCGCCGGCGGTGACGAGCGTCGTCTCCCCCTGCTTCACGACGCCGTTCTTCAGCAGGATGCGCTCGCCGTAGCCGAGCATCTCGTCCGTGGTCTTGCCGAGCGGGCAGATCATCGGCGTGATGCCCCAATAGAGGGCCAGCTGGTTGTAGGTCGCCTTGAGCGGCGTCATCGCCATGATCGGGGCGTAGGGGCGGTACTTCGACATGATGCGCGCGGACCAGCCGGTCATGGTGTACACGATGACGGCCTTGGCCCCGGTCACGTCGCAGGCGTCGTGCGTGGCGCGCGCGAGGGCGTGGGCGAAGCCGGTCTCGGGCGAGTCCAGCAGGCCGTGCGGGATCATGCGATAACGGAAGTTGGACGACTCGGCGCGGCGGATGATGTCGGCCATCACGGTGACCGTCTCCACGGGATACAGTCCGACCGCGGATTCGCCGGAGAGCATGACCACGTCCGCGCCGTCGTAGATCGCGTTGGCGACGTCGGAGGCCTCGGCGCGCGTGGGCTGGGCGTGGCTGATCATCGACTCGAGCATCTGGGTCGCGACGATCGACATCTTGCCGGCGTCGTTGGCGCGGCGCACGAGCATCTTCTGCAGGGCGGGCACCTCGGCGGCGGACAGTTCGACGGCGAGGTCGCCGCGGGCGATCATGATGCCGTCGGCCACGTCGAGGATTTCGTCGATGCGCTCCACGGCCAGCGGGTGCTCGATCTTGGCGATGATGCGCGTCGGGGCTCCGGCCTTGTTGATCATGCGGCGCGCCTTGAGGATGTCGTCGGGGGAGCGGACGAAGGACAGGGCGACGTGGTCGA
>CAZURZ010000069.1:0-11000 GCA_964623465.1 uncultured Elusimicrobia bacterium | reverse complement strand
CGTCGGGCAGCGCGGCGGCGGCGGCGCGCGGCGCGGGCGCCGCGGGCGCGCGGCCCGCGAGGTCGGCGGCCGCGAGCGCGGCGTAGACCTTGCCGGCGAGGAAGTGCGCGCGGGCCTCGGCCTCGGGCTCGAGCTTGCGCTCGAGCCAGGAGTCGGAGAGGCTCTTGAGCGTCTCGTCGAGCTTGGCGGCCTCCTCGGAAGCGGACCACCCGGGCGCGGCGGGCCGCGCGGCCGCGCCGGAGGGGGCGAGCAGCCGGGCGTGACGGCCCCAGCCGGCCTTGACGAGTTCCTTGTCGTCGATGCGCGCGGCGGGGCCGGTGAGGAGCGCGATCACGCCGGCGGGCAGCCCGGGCTTGCGCGGCTCCTTCGCCCAGGCCTCGAGCGCGGCCGCGGCCTCGCCGCGGACCTCGGGCGCGCCCACGACGGAGAGCGCCTGGACGTACTGCGAAGCGGCCAGGGCCTCGTAGATCGGGCGCAGAGCGGCTTCGTCGCGGCCGGAGGCGTCGGGGCGCTTGAGGGCCTCGCGCAGGGCCCGGGCGCGGTCGAGCAGGCGTCCGTCGAGGTCCTCGCCCTGGTCGGTCGGGATGCCGCCGCGCACGGCGGCCACCGCGGGCCGACGGGGGGACTTCTTCGTCGAGTTCAGGTAGCGGGAGACCGTGTCGTAGAGGTCCGAGAACGAGGCGGCGCGAGCCGGGCCCGGCGCGACGAGCAGGACGGCGAGGGCGAGGAGGGGTGGGCGCATGGAGCGATTATGTCGCCGGGGCGGCGGCTTGTCAAGGCGGTTTGGTAGAATCCGTCCATGAAGGCCTGGACGAAGCTCGCCGGCGTCTGCGCCGCGCTCGCCGTCTTGGGCGCCGGCGCGGCGGCCGTCGCGCTGAAGGCCTTTTTCCCGGAGCCCAAGGTCCGCGCCCTGATCGTGGACGGGGCCCGCAAGCAGCTCGGACGCGAGGTCCGCCTGGACCGCCTCTCCTTGGGCCTGACCGGCCTGCATCTCTCCGGATTGGCCGTCTCGGAGCGTCCGGACTTCGCGGCGGGAACCTTCGTCTCGGCCGACTCCGTCTCCGTGCGCCCGTCCTGGCGCGCGCTGCTGCGCAAGCGGCTGGTGATCGCGTCCGCCTCGGCCGACGGCCTCAAGCTCGTCGTGGCCAAGGGCGCGGACGGGCGCTTCAACTACGAGACGCTGTTCTCCTCGGCCGCGGCTGCGGCCGAGACCGGGCAGGCTTCGGCTGCGGCCGAGTTCGACGTGCGGCGCCTGCGCCTGACGCGCGGCGCGGTCGACTACCGCGACGCGGCGGGCTCGTGGACGATCTCCGGCCTGGAGCTCGCGCTCGACGGCTTCTCGCTCTCCGAGCCGTTCGACCTCGACGTGTCGCTGCGCGCCGCCGGCCGCGCCGGCGAGCGGCCGGTGGACGCGCTCCTGGCGTTCCGCGGCGCGGTGCACCCGGCGCGGTTCGAGCGGCCGAAGATGAAGCTCGTCTTCAAGCGCCTCTCGGTCGAGCAGGACGGCCTCAAGCTCTCG
Organism: uncultured Elusimicrobia bacterium; assembly: GCA_964623465.1. Lineage (GTDB taxonomy): Bacteria > Elusimicrobiota > Elusimicrobia > UBA1565 > UBA9628 > GWA2-66-18. Next base: position 9,481 of record CAZURZ010000069.1, on the reverse strand, counting down.
GCGCGCGGGACCGTCGAGGACCTCTCCGCCCCCAAGGCGGACCTCGACGCGGAGGTCTCCGCCGCCGGCAAGACCGTGCTGACCGTCGCGGGCAAAGCCCGCACGGCCGGGGCGGGCGCCGACTTCGACCTGGCGCTCGAGACGCCGGGTCTGGACACGACGCTCATCGCGAAGCATCTGCCGTCGGCCGGGGTGCCGGCCGCGGCCGTGCCGGCGGCGCGGGCGCAGGCTGCGGGGCATTGGGAGCCGGGCGCGGCCTCGCTCAAGTCCTTTCGGGTCGAATGGGACGGCGGCAAGGTCGAGGGCGAGGGCGCGCTGAAGGACGGCGCCGCGTCCGGGCGCGCCGCGTTCGGGGTCGACGTGCCCGCGATCCGCGCGGGCCAGTACGCCTTCGTCAAGCTCCCGCCCACGACCGCGATCCCCGCGATGCGCCTCGACGGGGAGGCCGCCTACGCGGGGGGAGACGTGACGCTCAAGAAGGTCGTCGCCAAGCTCGAGCAGGGGACGGCGGCCGTGACCGGGACCGTCAAGCGCGCCGCCTCGGCCAAGCCCGCGCCCGACTTGACCGTGTCCCTGGCGCTCACGCTGCCCGAGTTCCGCGTCTCCGAGCTTCCCGTGGCGCTCTCCACGGCCATCCCGCCCGATTTCCGCGTTCCGGCGATGCGCCTGGACGGGACCGTGCGCGTGCGGGGCGACGACGTGTCCTTCGAGAAGGTCGCGGTCAAGGGCAAGGCCGGTTCGCTGCGCCTCGACGGCGCGGTGGCCAAGGCCCTGTCCGGGCGCCCCGAACCGGAACTGACGGTCGTCGCCGACCTCGATCTGCCCGCGCTGACCGAGAAGGACCTGCCGCCGCTGGCCGCGATCCCGCCGGGCTTGGAGCTGCCGCCGTCCAAGTGGGACGTCGATCTGGCCTACACGACGCCCGCGATCCGCCTGCGCCGCCTGGGCGTCAAGATCGGCGGCAACGAGCTGTCGGTCGAGGGCGGCGTCTCCGATCCGGGCGGACGCGGCGCCTTCGACCTCCTGCTCAAGTGCCGCAAGTTCGTCCTCGACGAGCTCACCCGCATCACGCCGCGCACGCGCGACCTGAAGTTGTCGGGCACGGGCTTCTTCGCGCTCTCGGTCACGGGCACGAAGGCCAAGCCCGTGTTCGGCGGCAAGCTGCAGTTCAAGGACCTCGGCGCGACCGTCGCCGAGCTGCCCCTCTCCGGGTTCACGGGCACGGTCTCCTTCGACGAGCGCCGCATCGACGTGCCCAACCTCACGGGCCAGGTCGCCGACGGCCGCCTGGCGATGGACCTGACGATCAAGGATTACGCCCGCAGCCCCGAGATCCAGGTCGAGGCCTCGCTGGACCGCTTCGACCTCGGGAAGTACCAGGAGGCGCGCGCCAAGCTCGACGCGGACCGCAAGGCGGCGGCCGACGCCAAGGCCGCGCGCACCGGCAAGGCCGTCGAGGAGAAGCCGGCCGAGCCCTACCGCACCCGCGGCAAGTTCGAGATCGGCCGCCTCATCCATCCCAACGCCCAGCTCGACGCCGTGACGGCGGCCTGGGACCTGTGGGGCGTCACTCCCGACTTCAAGCGCCTGGCCGGCGACGCCAAATTGAGCGTCGGCACCGGGCGCCTCAAGGATGTGGGCGCTCTGCTCATCAAGTCGCCGGCCCTGAAGATCGTGCTCGCCCCGATTCTCGTGTTCCAGAAGATCGGCTTCGGCGTGAACCTCAACGACATCTCGGTGGGCAAGTTCCTCGGCGACTACGCGTTCAAGGACGGCTTGATGACCGTGCGCCAGTCCGAGCTGGACTCGAAGAACCTGAACGTGACCGCGACGGGCACGGTGGACCTTCCCACCGAGCGCCTCGACATGGCCTCGCGCGCCCAGGTCGGCAACCTGCCCGCCGTCGAGCACGCCATCACGGGCACCATCGCCGCCCCGCAGGCCAAGCTCAAGGTCGGCAAGCTCCTGCAGACCGCCGGCGAGAACCTGCTCAACGGCATCCTGCGCCGCTAGGCGCTCACTGGTTCTCGAAGAAGGCCGCGATCGCGGCGGCGACCTGCTCGGACGCCTTCTTGGCCAGCCCCGCCACCGCGCGCCGCTTGGCCTCGCCCGCGTCGGCCGAGGCCTGGCGGTCGCCGGCGTCGAAGCGCGCGAACGTCTTGCCCTCGCGCCCGTCCTTGAGCGTGACGGTCGCGGTCGCGCGCGACCACTTCCAGCGCTCGTCGCCGCCTTCGACGGGCGACGCCGCCGATTGGGCCTCGACCACGAGGTCGCCCGTGTCGCCGGCGTTGCCGCGCTTGGCCATCAGCCCCGAGGCGGCGAGGCCGGAGACGATCCCGGTCTCGAGGTTGTCGGCCCCGTCGCCCGAGGCGATCACGATCACGTCGAGCGCGGCGAGCGCCTTGGCGGCCGCCGCCTTGGCGGCGGCGGCGTCCACGGACGAGGGGAAGCTCCCGCCGGAGAGCACGCGGCGGTCGTTCTCGAGTTCGAGGCGGCCCTTGAGGAGGGCGGAGAGCTTGGCGGCGGCCTTGGCGCGCGAGAACGTGTCGGAGGCCGCGTCGAGTTCGCCCTTCCACTTGGCGGCGTCGGCGTCGAGCGCCGTCGCCTTCTCGGTGACGGCCTGGAGCGCCTTGCCCTTGTTCAGGACGGCGAGCGCGTAATAGCGCCCCGTCGCGCCGTCCTTCCAGCGCTCGACGATCTCCGTGCCCTCCAGCAGCTTCTTGGAGACGGTGCGGATGCTCTGGGCCACGTTCTGCGAGAACGAGGAGGCCGTGCGCCCGCCCGAAGTCAGGTTCGTCTCGCTCTCGTCCACCGTCGTGTCGACGGAGACGTTCGAGGAGAAGACCCGCGAGATCTCGCCGCGGGCCCGGTCGGCCGCCGCGTCCTCGGAGTCGCCCGATCCCACGCCGAGCACGTTCGCGGCGCGCGGCCACTTCGGGCTCTCGCCTTCGACCCAGGCCGGGCGGGAGCCGCCGGATGAGGTCCTGGGGCCGGAGCCGCCGCCGGCGCAGGCGGCGAACAGGGGGAGGACGGCGAGCAGGGCGAGTCGGTTCTTGGTCATAGAGCGGTCCTGTCGTGAAGGTAGACGCGGCGTCCCTTGCGGATGACGACGTCCTTGAAGGTCCGGGACGAGATCTCGGAGCCCGACGAGCCGTAATAGCGCACGAGCACCTCGTGCTTGCCGGCGGGAAGGCGCAGGCGCGCCACGCGGAACTGCGCGGGCAAGGTCGCCCAGGCGCGGGTGTCGGCGAACTCGGTGGCGGCCGAGGCGGCGGCGCCGCCGGCCTGGGCCAGCAGGTGCTGCCAGGAGTTCTTGCCGTGCTTCTTGGCGACCTCGTCGGCGGCGGCCTTGGCCAGCACGTACTTGATCGTGGCGCGGGCGATCGCCCGGGTGCGGATGAGTCCCATGGCCTCCTCGAGGTCCTTGCGGGCGATCGCGGAGAGGTCCTGGGCCAGCTCGGTCTCGGCGCGGGCCCCGCCCGCCTCGACGGCGGACGCCGCGATCTGGAAGGGGTCCTGCACGTACTCGGGGAAGGCCACCGAGATCGACTTGCCGAGCAGGCCCGCGTTGATGGCGTTGATGGCCTGGCCGGACTGCTTCTCGTCGTCCTTGGTCGCGTTCACCGCCACGGCGGCGTCGCGCCAGGCCACGGAGAAGGACTTGCTGATCTTGCGGGGGGCGACGCCGTTGTAATGGATGAAGACCAGTTCGCCGCCGCCCGGAGCGCCGACCGGTTCCAGGCGCGGCGCCGGCGTGCCGTAGGCCTTCCCGTACTGCTCGTAGGCGCGGCGCGACTTCTCCCGGGAGATGCGCGCGTCGTCGGCGCGCCCGTCGTCCTCGTAGAGCAGGCTGGTCAGGAACTGGGCGAAGGCGTCGTCCTTGTAGGCCGTCTTGCCGGCCCCGTAGACGTCGGCGTATTCCTGCAGCAGGCGGGAGATCTTGCGCACCTCGACCAGGGCCCCGTCCTCGTTCCCCAGGAAGGCGTAGTTCAGGGCGCGGTAGACGTTCACCATCGCGCGCTCGAAGCGGGCGCCGCGGTATTCGGTCGTGGTGTCGTTGAGGATCAAGGTCCCGGCCGCGCGCGACACCGACTTGGTGTAGAGCTCGTCCATGCGCCGCTCCGCCCGGTCCAGCGACTGGTCGCTCTCCTTGAACCTGCCGGCGTCGTGCTGGACGGCGCCGAGGTCGAGGTAGTACAGGACCTGGTTCTTGCGGCCGTAGGAGCCTTCCTTCTCCTTCTGGATGCGCTGCTCGGCCGCGTCGTACGCGCGCGAGGCGATCATCCCGTTGACCGCCTTGCGCATCTCGCCGGAGGGGCCGCCGCAGGCGGCGAGGAGGGGGGCCAAGAAGAGGACGGCCCCGCCTCTCCTCACGGAAAGACGGGGCCGTTTCGAGCCCATCGGCGTCCTACCAGGAAGCCTTCGAGCGCTTCACGAACTTCTTGATCTTCTTCTGGCCGTTCCAGGCGATCTTGTTCGACTTCATGTTGAGCAGCTTGAGGTTGGTCTGGTAGTAGACCACCGCCTTGCCGCCCTCCTGGTCGACGATCTGGTTCAGGGTGCCCGACAGCATGTAGTTGGCGCCCTGCTCCTGGCCGTGGGCCGTGCGCGTCTCCTCCGACGCGTTCGTGTCCTGGTCCAGGCGCTCGTCGCGCACCTCGCCGCGCTCCTTCTTGGAGGCGACGAACTCCACCTTCCCCGAGTTGATCAGCGCGCGCTGCAGCTCCTCGACGAAGGTGTCGGTGTTGATGTGCTCCTGGCTCTGGTTGCGCACGGTGCCCACGATGACGGTCGGCTCCTTGCCGCCCGTCTCCTTGAGCGCCCGGGGATACCAGGTCTGCGCCAGGCAGTCGGCGATCATCTCCTCGGCCACGAGGCGCGAGTCGGTGTCGTTCCAGCGGCCGCTGACGTCCTTGACCTCGCCGGCGTCCATGCGCTGCACCGAGGTGCCGCACGCGGCCGCCAGCAGGGCGAACGCCAGGAGGGGGAGCGCCTTGCGCATCTTAGTGCTTGGCCTCTTCGGCCGCGAGCTCGTCGAAGGCCTTTTCGGCGTTGGCCTTCACGTAGTCGCGCACCTTCGCGTTGAGCTCCTTGGAGTCGGCCAGCGACTGCTGGACCGCGGACATGTCGAGCTTGACGAGCGCGAAGAGCGTGCCGTCCGAGGGATCCTTCCAGTGGTCGATCGGCACGGAGCCGTTGAGCGTGAACTTGGCGAAGTTCTTCATCGTCTGGGAGACCATCTGCTCCTCGGAGGACTTCGTCATGTCGCCGGCGGTGACGGAGGCCATGTAGTCCTTGGTCAGCGTGGTGACGTAGGAGTTCATGATCTTGGCGAGCTCGGCGCGGCCGCGGTCGTCCGCGGCGGTCACCGCGAGGGCGCGGTTGCGGATGCCCTGGGCGATGCCGACGCCGTAGAACACCGACTTGCCGTCCTTGTCCTTCATCGCGCCGGAGCCCTTGTTCACCCACTCCGGGGCGTTGTTGGCGATCGGCGACGGCTTGCCCTTCCCGCCGCAGGCGGCGAGGGCGACGCTGCCCATCAGGACGAGGGCGATCAGGCGGAAACGAGACATGTTCATGAAGCCTCCAGAGGGGCCGAGGGGCCCGGTCCCCGAAGTCTAACAGTCGCGGGGGGGCCTGTCAAGAAAGCCCTAAAGTGACGTTGGTCACGCCGTTTATTGTATGATCGGGGCATGTCCGCCCCCGACGAAAAGAACCTGGTCTGGCTCGACCTCGAGATGACCGGGCTCGACCCCGACAAGGACGTCATCCTCGAGATCGCCACGGTCGTCACCGACGGCGAACTCAAGGTCCTCGCCGAAGGCCCCTGTCTCGCCATCCATCAATCCGACGACGTGCTCAACGGCATGGACCCCTGGTGCGTCGAGCAGCACGGCAAGTCCGGCCTCACCCAGCGCTGCCGCGAGTCCCAGGTCACCGCCCTGGACGCCCAGGCCCGCACCCTCGAGTTCCTCTCCCCGTGGTGCTCCCCGGGCAAGTCGCCCCTGTGCGGCAACACCATCGGCCAGGACCGCCGCTTCCTCGTCCGCTACATGCCCCGCCTGCACGACTACTTCCACTACCGCTCCATCGACGTCTCCTCCATCAAGGAGCTCGTCGCCCGCTGGTACCCGGAGTCGAAGTACGTCTACTCCAAGTCCAAGCAGCACCTCTCGCTCGCCGACGTGCACGAGTCCATCGACGAGCTGCGGCACTACAGAAAGACCGTTTTCAAGTGAACGGCGAAGAGCGGGATTGCGAATCGCTTGAGGAATACATCAAGCGTGCCCGGCGGCTGACGCTGCGGGTCAATAAGAACGAAGAGTTCCTGATTTTCCGCGGTCAGCGGCAAGAGTGGCCGCTCCTGCCAAAATTCGCTCGTTCCGTCACGCAGTTGCAGAAAGCGGATCCTGATGGGATTGACCACGGGTGGATTCGCAAGGTCGAAGCGCGCATGTTCGCGGAGTACAAGCGACGGGCGTTGCCTCGAATAGCCGCCAGAACGCCCCAGTATGACTTGGATTGGTTGGCGATGGCGCAGCATCATGGGCTTGAAACTCGTCTCCTAGACTGGACGTCGAACCCTCTTGTCGCCTTATATTTTGCCGTCCGCGACTATGATCCGATGATCCCCAAGAAACGGCGCGGCCGGATGGTCGTGTGGGCTCTAAAGGTCCAACACGATCAGGTCGTGGATCCAGTGTCGTTGCGCCTCCCGTTCAACGTCAACAACACCAAGATATTCAGACCCAGTATCACTTCCGCACGCATCGAGGCGCAACAGGGTTGGTTTACATTGCATGCTTTCAGGGCGGATCCGAGGCCGTTTGTCCCGTTGGAACAGAATCAGCGCTATGCCGCTCGCCGGGAGAGGATCAACATTAAGAGCGACGACGTCACGCACATTCGAATCCTCAGCCAGCTGGACGAGCTGGGGATAAACGATGCGAGCATCTTCCCGGACTTGGACGGACTCTCCAGGCATATTAACTGGAGCTACGAGCACCGCTTGAAGCAGCTCAGTTTCTAACTGCCGAAGGCAAAGCAAAGCCCCCGCGTAATCTCATGCGCAGGGGCTTTTTTGTTAAGTGGCCAGGTTAGTCGGAGTTATCGTCTAGGAGAGGCGGGCGGGGGCTGTCTGATCTTCGCGGTAGCCATGGCGGCTGTCAGCTTCTCAATCTGCTGAGTACGCATTCCGGTTCTGTTGTGTTCGCGGAGAAGCTTCAGAATATCATCGAGCATATTCTCTAGACGCGGCTCTTCCAAGCTCGCGAAATGAGAGGTGTTTGCCAAAGGGAGAGCGTCATCTATTAGCATGTCGACGATGGTATTGGCGTTGTCGTCGTATTCGTGAGGGACGACGGCCCGAAGTGCGCTTCGGATGCTACGAACAACCATCCTGACAGTCGACCCGCTGTTGGCGAGATGAGATTTGGCTTGGAGGAAGAACCCCATGGCACGCGCGAAGGCGATCTGGCGTGCCAGCTCTGCCTTCATTTTTGTGAGTTGGTTGGCGAATTCCGCAGACATCTCGGATTTCACCTTCGCTTGTTCCTCTGCGATCTTTCCTTCCAGCCTCTTTTCGACCGCTATAACCTTGGCTTCAAACGCGATGCGTTCTTTGTCGAGACGCGATTTAAAACGGCGATTTTGGAAATACTGGACAGCAAAAGGGACTACGAATCCAACAATTGCGGCGATAGCTCCCAGCGCGAAGACAAGCTTATCCCAAGCGTTAGAGTAAAAGCTGTCAACTGCGCCAACCAGGGCAACAGGATCTAGTGGAGGCGGTGTCGGGGGGATAAGTGCCGGCGCACCCATGTTTAATTGCCGACGGACTTCTTGTTGGGGTGGCCGCCGATGCCCTCGCAGCCGCAGGACTCGGGGTGGGGCTGGCCCTCCTTCCACCCGTCCTTCTCCAGATTGACCTTCACCCAGCACGGGTAGCACAGCATCAGGCGGTTGATCGGCTTGTCCTCGCCGCAGCGCAGGCACAGGCCCTTCTTCGGCGGGGCGCGCTTGGGGATGCGGTTGAGGTCGACTTCCTCCTGCGGAAGCTCGAGCGTCTCGGGCTCGCCCTCGCGCGTCTTCTCGATCACCAGCTCCTCGGCCAACGTCATCGTCGCGATCATAATCCCACACCTCGGTTGCACTTCGCGCACCACCCGCCGGTCTTGCCGGCGACGGACTTGCGCGTCAACTTGACCCTCTCCTTGCAGCCGGGGCAGACCGCCTCGGCTCCCTTCACGTCGAGGGTCGGAAAATCCTTGTCGAACGCCTCTTTCGAGCCGTGGCGCGGCTGCAGCCATTGCCCGGGGAGGCTCACTTCGCGCCCTTGTCCTTGATCATCTTCACGAGCTCGGCGGGCAGGCCGAAGTGCTCGTTCTCCTCGACGGTCTCCACTTCCTCGACGACCTTCACGCCGAAGCGGTCCTTGGCCATCGTGACGACCTCCTGGAAGAGTATCTCGGGGGCGGAGGCTCCCGAGGTCAGGCCGAGCGTCTTCACGCCCTCGAGCCACTCGTCCTTGATGTCGGCGGCGCGCTCGATCAGGCGCGACTTCACGCCCTTGGCCAGCGCGACTTCCACGAGGCGGTTCGAGTTGGAGCTGTTCGGCGCGCCGAGGACCAAGAGCAGGTCGATCTGCGGCACCATCGCCTTGACCGCGTTCTGGCGGTTCTGCGTCGCGTAGCAGATGTCGTCCTTCTTCGGCGCCCCGAGCTTCGGGAAGCGGCGCTTGAGCGTCGCCACGATCTCGCGGGTGTCGTCGAGCGACAGCGTCGTCTGCGTCAGGTAGGCGATCTTGTCGGGGTTCGGGACCTGCAGCGTCTCGGCCTCCTTCACGTCGCCGACGACGATCATGTGGTCCGGCGCCTCGCCGAGCGTGCCGATCGTCTCCACGTGGTCGCGGTGGCCGATGAGCGCGATGGTGTAGCCCTGCTTGGCCAGCGCGATCGCCTCGAGGTGGACCTTGGTCACGAGCGGGCACGTCGCGTCGATGACCTTGAGCTTGCGCGCGCGCGCCTCGGCCACGACCGCCGGGCCGACGCCGTGCGCGGAGAAGATCAGCCACGAGCCCTCGGGCACGTCGTTGAGCTCCTCCACGAAGATCGCGCCCTTCTGGCGCAGCTCTTCGACGACGTACTTGTTGTGGATGATCTCGTGGCGCACGTACACCGGCTTGCCGACGATCTCGAGCAGCTGCTCGACGACGTCGATGGCGCGGACCACGCCGGCGCAGAAGCCGCGGATCTTCGCGATCACCAGCTTGTCGATCTTGATCTGGGAGGGGGCGGAAGGGGTCATCTGGATATCCTCTTAAACGGTAGCGCGGCTCTTCTGGGGCAGCCACGCGGCGACGCGCTCGGCGATCTTGGGAGCGGACAGGCCGATCGAGTCGTACAGCAGGTGCGGCGCGCCGCCCTCGACGAAGGCGTCGGGGATGCCGAGTCTCAGGACCTCGGCGCGGCCGGGCGTCAGC
>CAZURZ010000068.1:0-11396 GCA_964623465.1 uncultured Elusimicrobia bacterium | reverse complement strand
GCGGCAGGCAGTCCTTCTGCACCATCTCGAGGCAGCCGATCAGGTCGATGCCCGACTTGAGCCCGTTGGACATCAGGATCATGGCGTCCATCAGCTGGGCCTCGCACTGCATGCCGCGGCGGAAGCGGATGTTGCGCAGCAGCCAGCCGGGGATCGTCAGGCCCGCGTAGAGGCCGAAGCCCGAGAAGATGAGGAGGCCGAAGGGGTCGAACGTCAGCAGGCCCAGGAGCACGCCCAGCGCCGCGGGCCCGCCGACCAGGTAGTGGATCTTGATCGTCAGGAACTGGCGCTCGTACTCGTGCGTCCACTCCTTCGCCTTGGCCTTGTAGCGCTCCCAGCCGTCGCTGATCTTCTGCTCGTTGAGGGACCCGATGCTCCAGAAGCACGCCACGATCAGGGCGATGCCGATCAGCTTGAGGACGAGGGGAATCGCGAGGGAATCCTTGCCGTCGCCCTGCTTGAACTTGAAGCCGCGGGGCGTGGACTGCAGGACCTCGAACGCGCCGTTGGTCAGGGCGGCGATGCCGAGAACCGCGCCCTTGTAGCGCTGGGTGTCGCCGTTGACCAGGCCGTCCATGACGCTGTCGTACTGCTTGTTGATCAGGTCGAAATGCGAGATGACCGCGCGGCCGCGGCCGCCCAGCGAATCGCCGAGCTTCGCGCGCACGAGGCGGTCGAGCGACATCTGGAAGCGGATGCGCTTGTCCTCGTAGTCCTTGATGAGCTGGCCGGGCGGGATCAGCTGGCCGCCGTCGGAGGGCGGCATGGATTTGCGGACCAGCTCGAAGAACTCGTACAGGACGGAGGCCGGCGCCTGCCACAGCTGCGCCTCGTTGAGGATGCCCTCGTCGGGATCCTGCCAGACGGGGCGCTTGAGCATCGCCTCGAGAGTCTGGTCGACCCATTTCGGGATCTTCAGGCTCTGGTCGCGGTCGCGCTTGAAGTAGTGGTAGAAGATCTGCGTCTTCGTGATCGCGCCCTCGATCTTCGGCTGCCCGGGGGCCTGGTTCTTGCCCGAGCCGACGATGAAGACGATCTCGTCGCGGGTGAAGACCTGCGCCCCGGCCGGGAGCCCGGACAACAGCAGCAGGGCGAGGAGGGCCGCGCGGCTCATCAGTGTCCCCCCGAGCCGTGCGCGAACGCCACCGCCTCCGCGTCGTCGGGAACCTGCAGGCCCTGCTTGAGCATCTCGTCGATCGCGTTCGGCAGGCCGTTCTTCTTCTTCGTACGCTCGCTCATGAACGCCTCTTTGGGGATCGGCAGGCCTTTGAGCTTGATCTCCTCGTAGAAGCGCGGAACGTAGTCGCACGCCGTGAAGTAACCGTAGGTCGTCCCCTTCTCGTCCATCCACGTCTGGACGAAGCGGAAGATGTCCTTGGTCAGGATCTTGACGCCGTCGCGGCCCACGCACTCGGTGATGTAGGTGACGCGGCGCTTGCCGTCCGGGAAGCGCGTGATCTGGATGAAGATGTTGACGGCCGAGCTGATCATGTCGATGAGCACGTTCATCGGCAGGTCGGTGCCGGCCATGAGGCACATGGCCGACAGGCGGGAGATCGCGTCGGCCGGCGTATTGGCGTGGAGCGTGGCCAGGGAGCCCTCGTGGCCGGTGTTCATGGCCTGAAGCATGTCGAGGGATTCGCCGCCGCGGCACTCGCCGACGATGATGCGGTCGGGACGCATGCGCAGGCAGTTCTTGATCAGGTCGCGGATCGTGATCTCGCCCTTGCCCTCGATGTTCGGCGGCCGAGACTCGAGGCGGATCCAGTGCTCGGCGAGCAGGCGCAGCTCGGCGGTGTCCTCGACGGTCACGATGCGCTCGCCCTGCGGGATGAAGTTCGAGAGCATGTTGAGGAAGGTGGTCTTTCCGGTTCCGGTGCCGCCCGAGATCAGCATGTTCTTCTTGACGATGACGGCGGCGCGCAGGAACTCGATGAAGCCGGGCGTGCAGGCGCCGAAGCCGATCAGCTGCTGGTGCGTGAAGGGCTTGGCCGAGAAGCGGCGGATCGTGAGCGTCGGGCCGGAGACGGCCAGCGGCGCGATGATCGCGTTGACGCGCGAGCCGTCCTTGAGGCGCGCGTCGACGAGCGGCACCGATTCGTCGATGCGGCGTCCGACGGGCGCCACGATGCGCTTGATGACCTGCACGACCTGCTCGTCGTTGCGGAAGCGCATGGGCAGCAGCACGAGCTGGCCCTTCTGCTCGATGTAGATCTTGTCGAAGGCGTTGACCATGATCTCGTTGATGCCGGGATCGCGCAGCAGGGACTGCAGCGGACCCAGCCCGAGGATCTCGTCGACGAGCTCGACCGTGAACTGCTCGCGCTGCGCGCGCGACAGCGAAAGCGACGGCTCGCGCTGGAGCAGGTTCTCGATGATCGTGGAGACCTTCTGGCGGTTCTCCTCGTTCTGATTGGGGTCGTCCGAGATGCGGATGCGCTCGGTTTCCATCGCCGCGACGACCTGCTTGTGCATCTTGCTCTTGAGCTCGTCCCAGAACTCCGGCACCGGTCCGCTCGCCTTCGTGAGGTCGCGCGCCGGCGCCTTCGCGGCCTCGGCCGCCCCCGCGGCCGCGGCCGTGGGCTTCCACAGGATGTCGGCCGCGGAGGAGAACTCCTCGGACTCCATCGACGTCTCCCAATGCTTGACGGTCGGCTTGGTCTCCATCAGGCGGCCGAGCAGGACGCGCAGCGACTTGACCCAGTCGCTCTGCAGCTGCTCCACTACGAGTATTTTCTGGGTGTTCGCGTACTCCGGGATCAGGTCCTCCCAGGGACTGTAGGCCAGGACGCGCTTCTGGATGGCGTTGAAGAAGCGGTCGACCTCCTTGGGCGCCAGCGCGCCGGGCAGATTCGCCTGGTTGACGATGACTTCGAATTTGTCGAGCGCGAAATGCAGCTGCTTGATCTCGTTGAACAGCGCGTACGTCGCCTCGAAGTGCGAGCGCTGGGGGAGGCAGACCCAGTAGATCAGGTCGGCCAGATCGAAGGAAAAGATCTGCATCGGGAAGAACGGATCCACGTCCAGGAACAGGTCGTAGGATTCGGCCAGGGAACCCAGGATCTTGACGACCATGTTCGGCGAGAGGCGCTGGAACTCCTGCCGGTTCGCCGCGAGCGGCAGCAGGCCGACGCCCCACTGCGAGATCGGGATGCGTCCCTTCAGCAGGCGGCCCAGCCCCCCCGTCGGGTTCTCGCCGACGAGCTGGACCATGCTGGCCAAGGTCGGCGGATTGACGCCGAGGACGTAGCTGAGGTCGTTGCGGCACATCGGATCCATGTGCACGATGACGACCTTCCGGTTCTGAGAGCCGGCCCAGGCGAGCGCGAGATTGAGGCACGTGGTGGTCTTCCCGACGCCCTCCTTGGGGCCGGTGAAAACGACGACGCGCCCCGGCTCCTTGATGGAGGTCGGGGCGGGCGCGGGCGCCGGTGCGGCGGCGGCCTCGTCAGCCATTCGGAGTCCTCACTTGACGATCTCCATGGTGATGAACAAGAAGAGCGACTTCTGCTCCTCGACCGTCGTCGTCGTCGTGAACAGCAGCCCCAGGACGGGGATGCTGCCCAGGAACGGCACCTTCGACTTGGACACGTTCTTCGCGCTCGACTTCAGGCCGCCGATGACGAGCGTCTCGCCGCTCTTGATCTCGACGGCCGTCTGGATCTGGCGCGTCACGATCGAGGGGACGGCGGTGTTGCCGACCTGCACCGTCTTCGAGAAGTCGACGTTCGAGACCTCGAGCTGCATCTCGGCGCGGATCGTGTCCTTCTTGTTGGGATTGATGACCGGAACGATGTTGAGGATCACGCCGAACTTCTTGAAGTCGGCCGTGACCGTGCCGTTGCCGTTGGCGGAGGGATAAGGCACCTCGCCGCCGACCACGAAATTGGCCTGCGACTGGGCCTGCACCACCACCTTCGGGTTGGACAGGAGCTGCGCCTTCCCTTCGGTTTCGAGCATCTTGAGCTGGGTCTGAAGCTGCGTCTGACGGGCGAAGTCGCCGACGTGATAAAGCCCGGCGATCTGCTTCTCGGCGTAGCCGATGCCGGCCTGGAACGGCGTCCACGCGAAACCGATGTCCCTCTGAACGGAGCCCGAGATCTCGACGATGTCCGCGGAGACGGCGATGAGCGAGTCCTCGGGCTGAGCCGAGGCGGTCGCCGCGAGCGCGCACAGAAGCGCCATCGCCGTCCACAGTTGTCGATTCATGATGTCGAGTCTAGGATACGCCTAAATTGTTACTAGGAGATTAACGGAACAGCTTGCGGAAGCTGGCCATCTCCATCGGGTGCATCTCGGCGTCGCCCAGACCGCGCATGATCACCGTCGTGTCGCCCTGCTTGATGGCCAGGGCCAGATACTGCGCCTCGTTCGGGTTCAACGCCAGGCTGACCGAGGCCTTCTCGGAGAAAGCCGCGGCCTTCTCCTCCTTGTCGCCGAGGTTCTTGAACTGCTTCGCGTTCATGCCCTGGCCGAGATTGGTGCCGACCGCGATGACGAGGACGTTCTGAAGGATCGTGGCGGTGACCTTCTCCTTGCGGCCGTCGTTCATCAGCGCGTCGAAGGTGACGAGCACGTCCACGCGGTCGCCCGGCTTGATCAGGATCTTCATCTCCTGATCGATGGGCAGGATCGCGCCGCGGTAGCCGGGCGGGATCTTGACCGAGAGGCCGGACTCCGGCGACAGCGAGATCAAGGAGGACTGGGTGAGCTGGTTGCCCTTCGGGACGCGGGTGCGCGTCACGAGATTGACGATCAGCTTCATGTCGCCCTGGGTCTTGATCTCGAAGGCGTCCTGCTGCATGAACTTGCGCGGGACCTCCAGGATCTCGACCATGTCTTCCTTGAGGACGGTGCGCTCGGGGATGTCGACCCGGGAGGACAGGACCTTCGCGGTTTCGTACTGGCCGCGCAGGGCGCTCTCCTTGGAGCTGAGCACCATGAGGTAGAAAACGGCGGCTCCCATCGCGAGGAGCATCGGGATCAAGACGCCTTTCTTTTCCATGGTGTTCTCGTGTCCGTTACTTGCGCAGAGGCGTCTCGATCGGCATCCGGACGACGGCCTCCAGATGCCGCATGCCGGTCCCCTTCGGCCGCGCGAGGATCACGCTGCTGATGGGGAAGATGAGCTTCACGTCGTTGATTCCGGTGATGACCAAATCGAAATTGTCCTGCTGTGACTGCGGGTCCTGCAGGGTCTTCTCGATCCCGCAGCCAACCGTCGCCGACGCGATGATCTGTTTCATGTACTCGTTCAGCTTGCCGCAGCCGTGCCCCGGAGGAGACGTGGTCGTCATGCCGCCGATGCGGGCCACCTCGTACGTCGCGTGATTCAACAGAATGAGCTGGAACGACACGTAGCCGATTTCCATGATCGTGAACACGATCGTCAGAAAAACGGGAAGGATCAGGAGCATCTCGACGACCACCTGGCCCTTCCCTCCGGCCTTTTTCACGGCGACCTCCCTCATCTCTCCTTCCCCGTCCGTCCCGGGCCGCCGAAAGGGCGGCCCGGGACGAGCCGGGTGCGCGCCCTTTAGGACCCGCCGCCGGAGCCCATCTGGCCCGCGGCGCCGGTGATCATCTGCTGGATGTTGTTGAACAGCGTCGGCATGAACTTCTTGAGCATCGCGCCCGAGACGAGCACGACGCCGACGACGACCGTGAGCATCAGAAGATACTCGACCGTGTTCTGACCGCGGCGATTCGACGCCTTCGCCAGGATGCGCGTCCACGCCTGAGACAGTTTGTTGAGCATGTATTCTCCCCTTCCAGGTTTTACGCCGACGTCATTTCGGATACGTCGACAAAATCTTCACTCCCGCGATCGTGAACAGCTTTTTGAGCTGCCCCTGAAGAAAGCCGAACATGCCGGCGAACACCGTCACCAACGCCAGCGTCGTGAGCAGGTATTCGATCGCCGTCTGCCCCTTCTTTCCTCTTAAGATCGCGTGAAAAGACCGTGTCGACATCCGTTCCCAGTGTAACACCCGACCTATAGCGTGTCAATACGCGGTCCATTAAAAAACCATTAAAATTTCATCTTGATCGAGATCTGATCGACCGTGCCGAGCGCGCCGTAGGGCACGAAGGCGTAGTCGAGGGACACGCCGTAGCCGAAGGCCTGGGAGGTGTACATCCCGAAGCCGAAGGAGAGATTGCTGGTGCGGTCCACGCGCAGCGACCGGAGCGTGTCGTCGAAGCTCTGTCCGAAGCTGTCGCCGTTGCGGTATCCGATGCGGAAGGACAGCTGGCCGACGTCCAGATACTCCTCGGGGAGCTGGAACTCGCCGCCGAAACCGATGCGGGCGCTGGCGTCCGAGGCCTTGTTGAGCTCCAGACCCAGCGTGACGAAGTCGCCCAGGCGCACGCCCGCTCCGCCGCGGGTGATGCGCGCGACGTTGCTCGCGCCGCTGCCGAAATTCTGCACGGCGAAGCCAAGCGAGAGCGTGGGATTGGGCTTGACGATCGCGCCGAAGTCGCCGACCACCGTGTTCCTGACCGTGCCCGCGATGTCCTCGTGCACCACGCGCAGAGACGAGCCGAGGAACAGCTTCTCGTACCAGAACGAGCGGGCGATGCCGACCGACATCTGCGCGTCGCGCACCCCGATCTGCGTCTCCGGCTGCGGCACGCCCTGGGCGTCGCGCACGTCGAAGCCGCTGACGCTCAGGTAGGAGAGGTTGGCGCCCCACGTCGTGCGGCCCATGGGATGGGCGTATCCGAGATAAAGGGGCGAATCCACGTCCTGAACGTAGCGCAGATACGAGAAGCCCAGCTCGCGCTGCTGGGTCACGGCCAGGCCGGCCGGATTCCAAGCCATCGCGTCCGACCCCTCCGCGAGCGCGACGAACGCGCCGCCGAGCGCCATCGCGCGCGCCGAGCCCTGGCCGATCTTGAGGAAGTTCGCGCCGCTGGTGCCGGCGTTCGAATCGGCGGCGGCCGCGGAGAGCGCGGTCGCGCCGGAGAGCAGGACGGCGAGAGCGAGTCGTCTCACGGGATCAGCACCTTCTTGACGGTCTGCAGGATGTTCTTGCCGCCCTCGGTCTCCTCGACGCGGATCACGGCGAAGTACATGCCGCGCGCGACCTTGTTGCCGGAGTCGTTGAGCTTGCGCCAGACGTAGGAGATGGGGCCGGCCTGGTACGCCGGCGGGACCTCGCCGAAATTGCGGTCGAGCACGACGTCGCCCGACATCGTGTGCAGGCGCAGCTTCACCTTGGCGCGGAACGGGGAGTAGATCTGGAACGTGGTCGACTCGCCGGTCACGGGATTGGGGTAGTTGAAGGTATTGGTGATGAAATCGTCCTGAGGGTTGAGCGAGGCGTTGCGCACCACGGGGAGCTCGTCGATCAGGCGGTCGAGCGAGAGGGCGGCCGGATTGAGCACGTTGCCGGTGTTGTCGTCGATGGCCGCCATGTCGGTCGACCCGACGATCTTGAACTTATAGGAGCCGTCCTTGACCAGCGAGAACTTGAAGTCGGTTCCGTCCCAGGCGTCGTTGATCTGCGTGCGGGCCGGACGCACGCCCACGATGCGCTTGATCAGGGACTGGGACTCCGGCGGCGTCGGGTTGCCGGCGAGATCGAAGACCGTCCCCGACTGGTAGATCTTGATGGCGACCTTCATCGTCTCGGAGACCTGATACGACAGCACGCCGGGACCGGAATCCAGCCGCAGCGGCGTGATCGCGAGATCGAAGATGCGCAGGGGGTCGTAGGCGATCGTGAGCTGCGCCGTCGCGCCCGAGGAGAGCACCGAGGCCACGTCCTCGGCCACCGCGCGCACCAGATAGAAGCCGGCCGGAGGGAAGTTGCCCTGGTCGTTGCGGCCGTCCCACACGTCCGTCTGCAGGAGGTTCGCCGGCCGCACGGACCCCGCCACGATCGTGCGGATGATCGCCGGCGGGATGCTCGTGTTGAGGACCTGGATCGTCACCGACGACTGGCGCGTGAGGGAGTAGTTGATCGTGAACGGGTGCAGCGTGATCGTGTTCGAACTGTTGAACAGCTGCGGCGAATCCGGGAGGACGTTGAAGGTCGTGAAGATGATGGAGCCGCGCGCGACGGTGATGTTTCCGAAGATCTTGTCCGTCGCGAAATACTTCGGCGTCGTCGTGGACTGCGCGGTCAGGGTGAACACGTAGTTCCCGTCCGGAACGAACAGGCCGTTCACGTCGCGGCCGTCCCAGAACTCCGAGATCCTCAGGCGCCCGGGGCGCAGTCCGCGGAACGTCACGACGGGCGGAGCCTGCCCTCCCGACGGGGTCAGGATCGACGAGCTCGTGCAGGCCGCCGGCGGCGACTGCCCGGGACACGGAGGCCAGGTCGCGGTGCTCTGCACGATCACCGAGCCGGCCGGATAGATGTTCCACGCCACGAACATGGACTGGGACAGCTGGTAGTTGAGCACCACGTTGTCCGAGGCGCCGGCGAGCAGCGGAGTGACGGCGACGTCGGTGATGCGGAACATGTTGACGGGGAAGAGGGCGGTCGTGGTGGAAATCTTGCTCGGGATCGCGGGGTCGATGGCGGTCAACTGGACCAGGTAGGTGCCCGACGAGACCACGTTGCCGGCGTCGTCCGTCCCGTCGAACCAGGTCTCCTGGTTGGTGAAGGAACCGGGCCGGGTCTCCTGGTTCACGAGCGTCTTGACCAGCGTGTTGCCGGTGGCGTTGAAGATCCTCATCGACACGATGGCGTCGCGGGTGAGCGTGTAGCGGAACGTGAAGGGGTTGACGCCGGCGACGGCGGGGCTCGAGCCGACCACGGTGGAGGTCGGAGAGACCTGCGTGATGCCGACCAGGCCGCGGAGGACGGGCACGAAGCCGATCTTGGCGATCGAGGTCCAGACGCGGCGGTCGAAGGCGCTTCCGCGGTAGGGGAAGCCGCGTTGGGACGGCAGCGAGGCGTATATCAGGAAGACGTAGTCTCCGTCCTCGACGAAGTTGCCGTTCGTGTCCCGGCCGTCCCAGAAGCTGATCACCTGGGAGCGCAGGGTCTTAGGCTCCATGATGGTCTTGATCGGCTCCACGTTGGGGCCGCCGCACGAGCCGATCGTGGCGCCGAACTGCTTGGCCGGGAACAGCGACTCGGCGCCCGCGGGGTCGCCCGCGGAGTTCGACACGTCGTTGAGGGTGGTGTTGCCGCCGGCGGGACAGAACTGGGTCCCGGGCGGGTAGACGTCGATGTAGACCGTCGCCGCCTCGCTGAGCAGATAGGACCAGACGGCGAGGGAGGTCGAGCCGCCCGCCAGGGGCTGGACGCGGATGTCGGTGATCTGGAGCGGATCGATCGCGACCTGGCGCGTCGTCGCGTTGGAGATGTCTCCGAAGTTGTTGGCGCCGACTCCGGTGTAGCGCGTGTACTGATCGACGCTGTTGGCCTGGAAGGTGGCCAGATAGTTGCCCGCGGGAAGGACGTTGCCGTTCTCGTCGCGCCCGTCCCACGAGTCGCCGTTGAGCAGCGTGCCCTGCGGGGTGCCTTCGCCGATCTTGGGGAGGCCGGGCACCACGCGGCGCAGCTGCCCGTAAGGAGGCAGGGCGTCGTTGATCGCGATGTACATCGTCGCGTCCTTCGACAGGCGGTACGTGAAATTGTACGGCTGCGCCGCGACGCCCGTGATCTGCCCGACCACGCTCGGAGACGAGCGGATCACGTGCACGTTGGTCACGTCCACGGAGATCGGGCGCTGATCGACGAAATCGCCGGCGCTGTCGAGCGCGGCCCCCGAGGGGTAGGCGCGCGTGGCCGTGATCGAGATGTTGCCGCTGGCGCCGACCTGGTTCGTCTTCACGGACACGCGAAAGCCGTACTGGCCGTTGGTCTTGCCGAACTCGCCTTGGATATTGGTCGAGCCGTCCCACATGACGCAGGCCGCGTCGACGCCGCCGTTGGGAACGGTCGGATCGGCGTTGCTCGCGGAGCCGGGGGCGTCGATGAAGAAGGTGCGCAACGGCGGGGTCGAGGCCGGGTCGAGGGGATTCGAGCCGTCCTGGAACTTGAACAGCTCGAAGCTGATCTCATCGAGGGCGACGTCGCCGGCGGCCGCGCTGTTGACGCCGACCTGCGTGCACAGGAACACGCGATCGTTGCAGAAGTTGAAGCCGACCGTCCCGGTGGGCAGGGGCACGCCGTTCACGGTCGCCGCGTTGGTCAGGGGCGGGCCCACGTTGCAGCGGGAATCGCCGTCCGCCTCGAACTCGATGTGCGGGTCGTTGGAGATGTCGCCGTCGAGCGGGCCGAACGGGGCGCCGGCGGTCTGGAGAGGGCAGAGGAACTGGAACGGAGGCGCCACCGTGACGCCGCAGCCGACGCCCGGCGAGCCGGAGGCGACGTAGGAGGTATTGATGAAGACCTGGACGGACTGCGCGCTCGCGAAGCGCGCCGGAAAAAGCGAGCACGCGGCCGCCAGCAGCGCGGCCGCGCGCGTCGATCTCCAGGAACGCCGGTGTCGGATCATGTTGTCGTGCTCGATGGCGCTGCGCGTCAGATCAAGAGTGTACCGCAACCTCGTTTCCGTCTGATTAAAGGAATGTTAAAAATCGGCAAAGGGAATGCGCCGGCCCAACCGCAAGCGCAGCAGCGCGGGCTGGGCGCGCTCGGGCGTGGGCCCGACCAGCGCCCACACGCGGCGGCCGTCGCCGGAGGACTCGACCGCGAGGCCGATGAGCGCGGAATCGGGCGACGGGCGGCGCTCCTTGAGGACGAGACGGTCCTCCTCGAGAGCGTAGACCAGCAGGCGGCGGGACTTCGTGTCGTGCAGCCACAGACGGCCGTCGACCCAGGCCAGCGCGTTCGGAACGACGTCTTCGTCGATCGGATAGGACTTGTTCGTCGCCTCGTCGGCGGCGTGGCGGTACAGCGAACGATTGGCCGCGTCGTACGACCACAGGGACGCGCCGTCGAACGCCAGCGCCGTCGGCGCCGGCCCGGGAGAGGGGATCGAGGCCAGCGCGTCGCCCGGCTCCGCCGCGGACGCGCGGATCAGACGGGCGCGGGCCGCGTCGAGCGTCCACGAGCGGCCGTCGCCGAACGCGAGCGCGGTCGGACGGAACGGGCCCGCCGCGGCGGGCTGCGCGGCGCGTACCGCGCGGCGCGGATCGGCGGGATCGAGAGCGCTCATGCGGCCGCCCCAGTCGGCGACCCAGAGCAGGCGCCCGTCGAAAGCCAGCGCCGAGGGGTTCGGCGCGCTCACGGGAGACGTCGCCACCGCCTCCCACGTCCACTCGGAGGCCCAGCGCCAGGCCGGGACCGCCGTCGCGATCAACGCGGCCGCGGCCAGAACCGCGCCCGCGGCGCGCAGGCGGGCGTGGCGCCGGGCCGCGGCGGCGCCGGCCCCGGCGGCCGCCGCCGCGGCGTCGCCGGCGCCGGCCAGCGCGCGCGCCGCGGTGGGGG
>CAZURZ010000067.1:0-11415 GCA_964623465.1 uncultured Elusimicrobia bacterium | reverse complement strand
GCGTTAGGCGCACCCGTAGCACTTGTCATCATGTTCATAATCGAAGATGAATCGCACGCCGAACCTCAAGGAGAATATCCGGATTTCAAACGAGCGCTCGAAGAATTACGCCGTCGAGCCAAGATCCCCTGGGATCAGGAACCCAATCAAGCGCCTTGCACAAGTTGGCGCACCTGTGGCCGCCGATATGAAGTCATTGAGTACGACAAAACAGCGTCTCCCTGGAAAGAACTGAGCAGGATTTCGGTTTTGGAGATAACGGCGAAGGGCATTAAGTGGGAAGGCGATTATGAAACAAGCGGGTAGCTGTTGCTCGGCGCCTAACCATTCGCTTCTGCCGTCCGCCGCCTCGTTTGGGTGGACAGTTGAAGCGGCGGCGGCAGAGCGTCTGCGTTAGGCGTACTTAAACAGTGGAAGAGAAAAAGTTCAACATCGGGGACCGCGTTCGCATCGCGAAGAGCGTCTGGTGGGCCAACACGTTCAGTGGAACGGTTGCTCAGTTCCCGGGTGAACCGAATGCTTGGCGGCACGTAAAAGGCTTAGAGAAGACATTTACGTTCTACTGGGTGGATTTCGATGAAGCACAAATTGACGGCGATGGGGACGGCCCTTATGCAAGTGGAGAGATTGAAGAAGAACTTCTTTCGCCACTCGAATCCAAGCGAGACGCCTAACATTGGCTTGAACGGACGGCGGCTTCAAAATGGCTGGATAGCGGGGAGCCGCCGCCGTTCAGCCTGGCGTTAGGTGGCGTACAGAGGAACAGAATGCAATTCGTGTGTAGGTTTGCTCTTGCGATGGCAGTCTTCGGACCGCTTCCCGGTTTTTTTATTAACGCGTTCTCCAAAAGCGCCTACAATCTTTACGGTGGTTTTGAGTTCTCAAACATCCCCATCGTGTTCTTTTGGTACCTCTTTGCGGCAATTCCAATGCTAGGCCCCTTTTGCTTCATTGCGGGATTTGTCGGCGCCTATATCATCCGACTTACGCAAGAATCACCTCACAGATGGCTGACTGATTTTTCAATAATTACGCTCCCGTTATTGGCTGGGATTCCATTAGCGCTCCTTTGGGAGGGAGCGGAAGTTTGGGGAAGTTCTATTTTCTGGGCGGCAACTCTCTTCGCTTTTCGGAAGAAAATATTTAGTGACACCAAGAATAATTCAGATTCAGGCATCCAAAATGTCTATCGCTGGATAACGGAATACAAGTGATTGAAAGCATCGGGCACTACCCACCTAACCATCGGATTCTGCCGCCCGCGGCCTCGTTTGGTTGGACTGATATAGCCGCGGCGGCAGATCCACTGCGTTAGGTGGCGTGAAAGATATGGAGTCAATAAACCGAGGCGTCTTGATGTCAGCAGCTCAAGCCTACGCCTGGTTTGTGCCGTACATGCTCTTTTCGCACCGCTATTTTGGGCCCATGCATGGGGGCGGCGACATGGGCTTAGATAGTATCGTGCCCGCATGGATCTGGGCGCTACTCGTAAGCGCTACGACCAGCTTTATTTTCTACTACAAGACTCAGCGGTTCCCGTGGAGCAATCTGATTGTTGTTGGGCTCATCCCGGTACCAGTTGCGGTCGGCGTTATGTTTCTCAGACTGGATATGGAAGTCGTCAGTATTCTTTTTAGGTTCGGCGGCCTGATACCGGCTGGACGGAAGGGCTGGGAGCCGTTTGATGTAACGGCATTGGTGCTCATGCTGGTGAGCGGTTATTTCATTTTGCGGCACTCGTATCCGGAAAAACGGGAAACGGCTTAACGGAATGAACGGCAACGGGGACCCACCTAACCATCGGGTAGAGCAGCCGGCGGCTCATATGGAAATCCATATAGCCGCCGCCGCTCACCCCCTGCGTTAGACGCCCTGAGATTAAATGGGAGAAGCTGAAGCGAAACTGAATGCGACAGTTGTCCTTGGCCCCCTCTTTATCGGGGTCGCGGCGGCCGTTGTTTATCCGGCCGCCCGTGAGCAAACGGCTGGTTTTGCCAGAGTAGCGGCAGCCATTTTCAGCGTAGGCTTCATTCTCTTTGCGTGGGCAAAGCTTTCAATCATTAAAACGGGAAACTACTTTTCTTTTGGATCCGCGAGGATGACTTACTGGAATCAGCTCTCATATCGGACGGGATATTTTTTAATGGCAACGGGAATGGCGGGAACTCTGTTTTGGCTAAAGGTTCAGCACCAGTGACGGCGTCTAACCATCGGCTTGTGCGGCCGGCGGCCTCGTTTGGTTGGACAGCTGTAGCCGCCGCCGCACAGCCTCAGCGTTATGCGCACTTTGGGTTAACGGCCGTTTAGTGGGGTCGAAATGCATCATTGGACTGAAGCCGAGACTTTGGCAGTTCTCGTTCTCACAAAGCGTTATGGGAAAGTCGGGTGGGAGGAAGACCCTCTCGCACGAATCCTTGTTGGCAGCCGCGGAATTCCGCCAGGCTCAATCAAGATGGCTATTCAGAACTATCTCCATCTCATGGGTAAGCCTGGCGGCCTGTCAAAATCGTCAGCTAAGCAGCGGCAGTTATTCCGTGATTACGGCGAGCTAAACGAAGTCGATCTGCGAAATAGAGTGCAGGGCCAGTTGGAGCTTTCCAAATGACCGGCCATGGGAAACGGGAAACGGCATGAACGGCGAAACGGCTGCAAGCACTCCACTCCGGCGCATAACATCGGGTAGAGCGGACGGCCGCCTCGTTTGGGTGGATTCGCGGCAGAGCGGCCGCCGCTCACCCAAGCGTTAGGTGGAAACTAAGGGGTTAGCACACTGATCATTACGGAAGAGGCGGCAAATAAGATCATCGTCAGGCAGCGCGTGGTGCGGCTGTTCTGGGGCGTCGTGATTCTCGTTGTCGTATTCCGTTCCTGCATCTCGCCGCGAATCTCAAATATCAGGCCGCTGGATCCGAACAGCGAGGCTGCGGCGTACGTTAAGGAGTTTTACGACTATAAATTTCCTGCAGAAGTGCATATTCTCAATGCACCAGATGGAACGGCGAAAATCATTGATAAGCACTGGTTCCCAGGGGAGTGCCACACGTATTGGCTAAGTGACGGCTTGGGACGCAGTAAAATTGTACGGATCGGTGAGCGGGACCCCGGATCAGGGACAAATTGGGCAATCGGTTGGTCTAAAGATTCGCAAGCCGTGTTTTTTCGTGGATACCAGCTCCCAAATCGCTGCGGAGATGTGCCTGAAGGGAAGCTTGATTTGATTCACACGCGTGAGGATGGAATTTCTTGGCGGTTGCCATCAAATGAATAGTCTCCACCTAACCATCGGCTTGTGCGGCCGGCGGCCAGTGAGGAGAATCTTAATAGCCGCCGCCGCACAGCCTCTGCGTTAGGTGGCGATGTCAGTTACGATGAACTCTTATTCAGCTAAAGACGCCAAGCGATTTGAAGCGCTAAAGTCCCAGCCCGGACTTAGCGGTAATACCCGCGTAGCCCTCGAGATGATGACAGCAAATGGCCTAATAAATTCGGGCCATTCTTACATTGGTATCGGCGCGGGGGACGGCGAATTGGAACACCATCTGGCCGCAAATCATTCGGCCAACGTCGGGTACATTGACCCTTCCGCGAATCTCGCGGACATATTCAAAAAACGCATGCAGTCATCTTTTCTGGAGTCGAAGATTCTAGATTTCAGCGTACGCGACGCTGCGACTGCTCTGATTGAGCACCCATATCATTGTGCGCTCGCCATTCACTCGTGGTACTACATCGGGTATTCGGAAGAGACTCTACATCGGATGGTCCAGTCGCTGCATCCTGACGGATCACTGTGCATTCTTTTGCATGCTGACCATAGCATCGTTGATCGAATCAGCGGATTCAAAGAGAGCGCGGGGCGGCCGGTCCGAGCTGAGCCGTTGCTCACATGGATCAAAGAACAGGGATATCGAGGTTCGCTGGAATACTGCTCTGACAGCTCTCCCGCGGAAAGATATCTGAATGCAGATGGTTCATATACTGCCTCCGGCCGAAGCTGGATAGCATACATGCTCAGGCTCGATGAAAGTTCTGTGGCAGAAAACGAATGGACGCGCTGTCGGGGCATCCTCACATCAGAAGGTTCACGAATTACGTTCAAATACGGATGGATAAGAGTCGAAAAATGAGTCGCGCTCTCCCACCTAACCATTCGCTTCTGCCGCCCGCCGCCTCGTTTGGTTGGACTGTTGAAGCGGCGGCGGCAGATCGTCTGCGTTCGACCGCGCCCAAAGCTTCGGTGGAAGCGGTTGACAAAACGGATATTTAAGGTATAATATCTATACCTAATGATTTTCGAATTCGACGAGCCGAAAAGTCAGTCCAACAAGAAGAAGCACGGGATTGATTTCACGGAGGCGCAGGAGTTGTGGGATGACCCGGAGCTGCTGGAGATTCCGCTTAAAACCTCCGACGAACCTCGCGTCATCGTGATCGGGCGCATCGACGGGAAGCACTGGTCAGCCATAATCAGCTATCGCAAAGAGCGTGTTCGCATAATTTCCGTGCGGCGATCTCGAACAGAGGAAAGAGAGCTATATGAAAGCTAAAGACCTGGATAAGCACTTCGATGCGGGAGACGACATTTCTAAGCACCTCGACCTGGCCCGCGCCAAACGGACCAACGAGGAGCCTCGGCGCGTGAATGTGGATTTCCCGGCATGGATGATCCATTCTTTGGACAAAGAGGCCGATCGGTTGGGTGTGACTCGCCAGTCCATCATTAAGGTCTGGATCTCCGAACGCTTGAGCAGCCGCCACGCCTAGAATGGCACTTTGCCGGTCGAACCATTGGGTAGAGCGGCCGGCCGCCTCGTTTGGCTGGACGGTTGAAGCGGCCGCTGCTCATCCTCGGCGTTAGACCGATTTGGATGAAAGAACAGCCTGCGACCTTGTCTTCTTACATGACTGCTGCAACGGCAATCGTGTTGGTGTTAATGGTGGTCGCGGGAATCCTTGGCACATTTCCTCTCCTGATTGTATGGCTTCCCGGATTCTTCCTGTTCGGTCAAGATCTCCTGACCTCTGGGCTGGTCGGGAGACCCAACATCATTGCGCGCGCCATCGCGCTCATGTTCATGCTCTGGGCAATTCAGCGAGGAATGTTCTCTGCCTACAAGCTGTTGAAACAGCAGCTGCCGATATCGACCGCCATTAAGGATGCCTGCATGCTCGGAATCACAGAATTGGTCTGCTTCATCATGTTCTGCATGAAAATATGAATGCTCTACGGTCTAACATCGGCTTGAACGGACGGCGCCGCATCTCGGCTGGATTGTGGGATGCCGCATTCGAGGAACAATGAAAAAGATCTCTATCATCCTTGGCGTGCTGGCCGCCGCTATCTTACTCGTGATTGGCGGCGGCGCCCTCGTGACCAGGCCGGGATCGCCGCTGGATATCTCTAGCCGCGCCTATGCCGTACGCGTGGTCGAGAAAGCATTGATCAATTGGGACCTCTCGGCCCTCCGGCCGGAGCTGAGTCCGGAGCTTGCGAGAAAAGACGCGGAACTCGCTCGTCTGATAAACAACTTTTCCAGTCATCTGGGTCCGATACGCTCTCACGGCACGCCGAAAGGCAACGTGAGCTTAACGATCAAGGACTTCGACTCGCATATTTCAGCGAAGTATATCGTCCCGGTGACGTTCGACAAAGCGACGGGTGATTTGGAGTTGTTGCTCCACTTGCAAGGAAGAGGAGATAACTGGAAGCTCGGAGGAATCAACCTCAACGGCACGTTTTCCGAGAAGAATCTGTGAATCAGGTGTGAACCTGTCCTCGGTCGAACCCTATCCGCTCGCTCGGAGCGAATCGAGGAAGATAGTACAATCGTCGCATGAGCAAGACTTCCTGGCGGGATCTGGGGCCGGTCGAGAACTTCCGTAAGGCGGCGTTGACGGAGGTCGATGTGTCCGGGCAGAAGGTCATGATCGTCTTCGCCGACGGGGCGTTCTCGGCCCTGGCGGGGACCTGCCTGCACTCGGGGGCGCCGCTGGCCACGGGCGAGCTCGTCGGGGGGAAGATCGTGTGCCCCTGGCACGGCTGGCGCTACGACGGCAAGACCGGGCTCGCCGATCACGGCGGGGCGAGGCTGGCCGGCTACGCGGTCAAAGTGGAAGGCGGACGCCTGCTCATCGATCCGGACCCGGCGCGGGGCGCGGTCGGAGCGAAGGAGAAGCACCCGCTTCAGCGGCCTCCGAAGCGCGAGCCCGGGCCGATCCGCGTCGTGGGCATCTCCACGACGGCCATGAATCGCGAGGAGCCGCGGTACTCCACGTCCGAGAAGCTCCTGACCGTGGCGCTCGAGCATGCGAAGGAGGCCCTGGGGGCGCAGACCCGCCTCATCAAGCTCAACGACCTGCGGTTCAGGAACTGCGAGGGCTATTACTCGAAGAGCGCCGAGTCGTGCGTCTGGCCGTGCACGATCACCCAGGCCGATCCGAAGGACCAGATGGAGAAGGTGTACGAGGCGCTGGTCTTCTGGGCGGACGTGGTCATCGTCGCGACGCCGATCCGGTGGGGAGCGGCCAGCTCGCTGTATTTCAAGATGGCCGAACGCATGAACTGCATCCAGAATCAGATCACGATCGCCGACAACGTCCTGATCCGGAACAAGGTGGCGGCGTTCATCATCACCGGCGGACAGGACAACATCCAGGGCGTGGCGGGGCAGATGATGACGTTCTTCACGGAGCTGGGCTTCTACCTGCCGCAGTTCCCGTTCATAGCGCACAGCCGCGGCTGGTCGGCGGAGGACATGGAGAGGAACGTCGATTACGTCGAGAAGAGCCAGGATTTGAGGGAGGGGGCGCGGCAGCTGGCGGGGCGCGCCGTCGACATGGCCCGGCTGCTCAACGAGAACGTCGCCGTGAAGGGGAAGACGGCGCGTCCCGGGCGGAAGGCCTCGCCGATCGCGCTGGCCAGGCCGGACGCCGGCTAGAGGGCGGTCCGGGGAGGGCCTTGATCGGGGGCGGCCGCGGGGCTACACTGCGGAGGATGAGGCCCGGTCCCCTGATCGCCGCGCTGCTCCTGGCCCTGCCGGCCCTCGCGCAGGCGCCGCCCTTCGACGACTCGCACGTGCGCGTGCTCTACAGCCCCCACAACCTCTGGCGCAGCGAGCAGGGAAGCTTCCTCGGGAGGAGGGAGGGGCGCAGCCTCGTGCTGGTCTACGATTTCTTCGACGAGGGGGAGCGCTATTTCTCGTGCCCGTCGAACGCGGGGGCGGAGGAGGGCGGGCCGGACTGCGGGGAGTTCCGCGACGCCGTCGGGCGGGCGCTGGAGATGTGGGGCGAGGCCTCCGGGCGGCTGATCCTGCGCAGGTGCGAGGCGGGCTCGGAGCCGGTGAACATCTGGATCGCCTGGGCCCGGCCGGAGGCGTTCGGCGGGAGGGCGCCGGCGGCCCGCTCCGTGGACAATTCGCGCGAGGCGGGCGAGGCGGAGAGGAGGAGCGGCGCGGACGGCTTCGCGGGGCTCGACAAGGTGGCCTACCCGGGGGTGAGGAAGCGGAGCGGGGCGCTGTTCTTCAACGACCGGTTCTGCTGGCACGTCGGCGAGCGCGACTCGTGCCCGCGGCCGCGCGCCCTGCCCAACGGGAAGGTGCCCGAGCACAAGCACGACGTGCGCACGGTGGCCCTGCACGAGGGCGGGCATGTGCTCGGATTCGGGCATTTCGGGAATTCGTCGATCATGGGAGTGGCGGGAGGCAGCGAGCGCTACGAATTGACGGCCTACGACCGCGAGGCGGTCCGGCGCCTGTACGAGCGCGTGGACGCGGCCGTGCCTTTCCAGTAAGGCGGCGGGCGCGGAGCGGGTATGAGAGGGATGAGCACTCTCGATGAGATGCGCCTGCTGACCGACCTGCTGCGGTGCGACGAGAATCCGTTCTGGAGACGCCTGCGCGCCCTTCTCAAGCTGCGCGGCTACGACCCCCAGAAGCTCGTCGTGATGTACTCGTTCGAGGACGACGACCATAAGGAGTTCGGCGTGCTCGTCACCCCGGAGAAGGAAGTCTTTGCTTATGACTTCGTGTACCGCTACCGGAACATCAGCCAGGGCGTGATCACGAGCTGGCGGAAGATGACCGATAAATATTCCCGCGGAGCGTATCGCGGGGATTACTCGGCCGCGCTTCAGCTCCTGACGGCCTGAAAAGGCGGAAAACGGCGTTTAAATAGGCCGAATCCTGTAACCAAAGCGTTATAGCCGTTCCCGGGGCCCCTGTTACGCTAATAGGAATGCCCCCGGTCAGGGTCATTTTTCTCGCGGCGCTTCTCGGCGCCGCCGGGCCCCTTCGCGCCGCCGTCCTGCGCGAGGCGACCGGACTCGTGCAGATCCGCCCCGCGGGCGGCGAGGCGTGGCGGCCGGCGGGCAAGCTCCCGAGGACGCTCGACGAGGGAGACGGCATGCGGACCGGCTTCAACGCCCGGGCCGTCGTCGAGCTGAGGGGCGGGACGATCCTGGAGTCGGCGGGCAACGCCCACGTCTCGATCGAACTGGACGCCCCCGGGCGTACGAACGTGCACGCGCTGTTCGGCACCGTCCTTATACGCGCGCGCGCGCAAGGCGGGCGCGCGGTCTCGCTGCGCACGCCGACCTGCGTCGTGCGCGCGCGCGGGCACCGGAGCGCGTTCAAGGCCACGGTCGGCGGCGGCGGCGGGACGATCGTGGAGGCGCTGGACGGGGCGGTGGGAGTCGAGGACAACCGGGGGCGCTCGATCCTGCTCTCGGCCGGGCAGAAGGTGGAGACGGACGCGGCGGGCCTGCACGAGGCGACCGCGGCGCCCACGCCGGTGCAGGCGAGGAAGATCGACTTCGCCGCGATGATGCGCCGGGAGCTGGGCTACGAGCTGACGCGCGACGCGGACTTCGCGGCGGTGTCGAGGGAGGCGCGCCGGGGCGAGCGCGAGCTCGGACGCGTGCTCGTGGACGCGGACGGCAAGCGCGCGCGCGTCGAGGAGTACGTGGTGCGCCCGAGCGCGAGCCGGTTCAACTGGGTGACGCTCAACGCGCGCGCGGAGGGGATGTCGTACCTGAGCTTCGACGCCCAGTTCGACCGCGCGCTGCCCTTGAATCTCGAGGCGGTGCTGGAGAACCTGACGGGTTCGGCGGC
The DNA here is from genome assembly GCA_964623465.1 of uncultured Elusimicrobia bacterium. Lineage (GTDB taxonomy): Bacteria > Elusimicrobiota > Elusimicrobia > UBA1565 > UBA9628 > GWA2-66-18. The sequence goes on along the minus strand of CAZURZ010000067.1, from coordinate 2,308 downwards.
GGCCACGCCGTGGACGCTGACCGGCTACGTGAAGACGCTCTCGGACGGAGTTCATTCTCTGACCGAGCGCGGCCTGGACGGGCACCAGGTGGACGTGAACGCGAACGCCGATCCCCTGGACGACGAGGGGAGCGGGACGGCGTTCCGGACGATCTTCGACCGCTGGGGACTGTACGCGGACGGGACGCTCAAGCGCGGGCAGAGCGGCGTCAATCTCCAGCAGTACTCGGACGCGACGGCGAGCACGGTGAACGACCCGCTGAGCGGGGCCGCGCTCGGGGCGGCCCTGCCGGTCGTGGTGATCAACGCGAGCGCGCCCGACGCCTCGCGGGCGCGGCGCGTCACGCTCGAGTCGTACGGCGACGGGACGAGCCTCGTGCGCGAGGCGCTGTCGCTCGAGTTCGGGGGCGGGGTCGGGCCGCGCGCCGGGCTCGGGGCGTGGGACCGGAACGCGGAGACGCGCGCGACGGTGAACGGGGCCGTGATCAAGGTGCTGCTCTCGCCCGCGGCGGTCCGTTCCACGGAGTTGGCGCCGTGAGACTGCTCCTGCTCCTGCTGCTGGCGGCTCCCGCCCGGGCCCTGGAGTGGACGCCCATCGCGGGCGTGACCGCGCTCGGGGGGCTGCACTCCTTTCGCGGCGAGCGCCAGACCCTGTCGGGGAACGTGGACGCGGTGTTCGCCCCGGCGATCCGTTTCGACGAGCGTTGGGCGTTCCTGCCCTCGGCGCGGGGGACGTTCGAGGGGACCAAGCGCGTGGCCGACGTGCTGGGCACCGCGACGCCGGCCCAGCAGCGCATGGAGTACCGCTTCGGTTTCCGCGCGGTGCGCGCGGACCCGGCGTCGGCGTGGCGCTGGAAGCCGGGCGTCTCGTACAAGCTTTCGTACCTGAAGGAGACGAAGGACGAGGCGTGGGGCCGCGGGCTCTTCGACGAGCGCCTGTTCACGCTCGGGCTGGAGGCGGAGCGACTGCTGACGGAGCCGCATTCGCTGCGTCTCTCTCTGGACCTGTTCCGGGCGGACTATCCCAACTACACGAGCCTGGAGTCGCAGGCGGCGACGCGCTTCCAGGGGCAGTCCCTGGCGCGCGAGCTGGTGGGCGACAAGGTCTTGAACCGCGACGGCGCGCGCGCCGCCGCCTCGTTCGACCTGCCCCTGAGCGAGCGGGTGCGCGGCGAGGCGGGCTGGTCGACGACGTGGTCGCGCTACGGCGGCCAGCCGATCGTGAACGAGGCCGGGCAGTTCGACGCGAAGACGCGCGAGGATTTCCTGACCTCGTTCACGGCGGCCGCGCGCATGCCCCACGACTGGAACGCCGACCTGCGCCTGCTCGCGTCGATGACGCTGGGGGCGTCGTTCCAGGCGTCGAGCCAGAACGGCTACGACGCCTCGCGCGGGAAGTTCCTGACCCGGTTCTACGATTACCGGGAGATCTCGTTCACGCCGGCGGCGCGGCTGCTGATCGGGCCCGAGCGCCGCCGCGTGGCGGCGGACCTGTCGATCGGCTGGCGGCGCCGGACGTACGCGAACCGCCCGGCGCAGAACGCCGAAGGCCGCTACGACGGCTCGCCGCTGTCGACCACCGAGGTGACGGTCGCCGGGACGCTGACCTATCCCGTGGCGCCGCGCTTCAACCTGGTGTTCACGCTGGAGCGCGCCAGCGCGACGTCGAATCAGCGCTTCGAGCGCTTTTACCGGTACGCTTACGAGGCGACGAGCGCCTTGGCCGGGTTCAGGTGGGAGTGGTGAGGACGCTCCTGCTCGCCGTCCTGCTCGCGGCCGCCGCGGCTCCCGCGCGGGCGGCGTCGGTGTGGACGGGAGGCGCGACGGGCGACTGGAACGTCGCGGCGAACTGGACGCCGGCGGGCGTGCCGGGGCCCGCGGACGCCGTCTCGATTCCGTCGGGCACCGTGATCGCGTACTCGACGGACGCCGCGCTCGGCGTGCTGTCGCTGACGCTCGGCGCGCCGGGCGTGACGCCGGCGGCGGTCCTGCAGCTCTCGACGGGCCTCGCCGCGGGCGGCGACGTCGTGCTGAGCGACGGCGCCGCCCTCCAGGTGACGACGCCGGCGGCGGTGTCGGCGGTCAACATCGTCCTGCTGCCGGGGACGAGCGTCGCGTTCGGCGTGGAGCCGACCGCGGCGGGGACGGCGCCGTTCCTGAGGCTCTACGCGAGCGGGACGTTCAACCTGTCCGGCGGTTCGACCGTGACGGCGCGAGGCCGCGGCTACGCGGGCGGAGCGGGCGCGGCGTCGGGTTCCGGCCCCGGAGCCGGCGGAGCGGGCTCGGCGGCGGCGGGCGGCGGCGGCGG
>CAZURZ010000066.1:0-11681 GCA_964623465.1 uncultured Elusimicrobia bacterium | reverse complement strand
GCCGGCGACCTGGGCGAGGAGCTGCATGGTGCGCTCCGCCGAGCGGAAGTCGGGCATGTGCAGCATCGTGTCGGCGTCCACCACGCCGACCAGCGTCACCTCGGGGAAATGGAAGCTCTTGGCGACGAGCTTGGTGCCCACCAGCACGTCGGCCTTGCGCGCGCGGAACTTGTCGTAGACGCGCTCCTCGAGCTTGGCCTCCTTGGAGACCACGTCGCGGTCCATGCGCAGGACGCGCGCCTTGGGCAGGCGGCGCTTCACCTCGGCGGCGACGCGCTGCGTGCCAGCGCCGCCGGAGCGGATCGCGGGGTCGCCGCAGGCGCCGCACTTCTCCGGAGGCGGCCACTTCTTCCCGCAGTGATGGCAGATCAGCTCGAAGCGCGGGCCGGCGAGCTCGCCGCCGCCTTTTTCATGGGCGACCTTGGCCACCCCGCAGTCGGCGCAGCGGTCGATCCAACGGCATTTCCCGCAGGTCGTCAACGTCGTGAAGCCGCGGCGGTTGACGAGCAGGATGGACTGCTCGCCGCGGCGCAGGCGCTCGGCCATCTTCTCGAGCAGCTCGTCGGAGATGACGTCGCCGAAGCGTCCCGGGGGCAAGGTCGTCACCGGCGGGCGCGGAACGGCGGAGACGCGTTCGGGCATGGCCAGCAGCTCCGCCTCGCCCGACTTGGCCATCGCCCAGGCCTCGAGGCTCGGCGTGGCGGAGCCCAGCACGCACAGGGCGCCCGCGGCGCGGGCGCGCTCGAGCGCGACCTCGCGCGCGTGGTAGAAGGGCGAGTTCGTGTCCTGCTTGAACGACTCGTCCTGCTCCTCGTCGAGCACGAGCAGGCGCGGCCTGGTCAGCGGCAGGAGGCAGGCCGAGCGGGCGCCCACGATCACCTTCACGTCGCCGCGCGCGATGGCGAGCCAGGTCCGGCGCCGTTCCCGCAGCGTCAGCCCGGAGTGCCACAGCGCGACGGGCGCGCCGAGCGAGGCCGCGAACTCGTCGAAGAACGGCCGCGTCAGCGAGATCTCGGGGAGAAGGAACAGCGCCTGCCCGCCGTCCGCGATCGCGCGCCGGATCAGGCGCATGTACACCTCGGTCTTGCCCGAGGCGGGGACGCCGAACAGCAGCGCTGCCTTGTAGGCGCGCGCGTCGAGCAGGGCCTCCAGACGCGCGAGCGAGGCGGCCTGGCCCGGCGTCAGCTCGAAGGCCTTGGGCGCCTCCGGACGCGCCGGAACGGCCGCGACTTCGACGGGCTCGTCGAGAGACTTCACGAAGGGCGGCACCAGCGCCTTCAGGCACTCGCCGATCGGAGCGCCGAAGCGGCGGGCCATGAAGCGCGCGGTCGAAACCCCCTCCGCGCTCAGCGCCGGGCGCGGATCCAGCAGGGACATCAGCGGCTTCAGCGGACGCTCCGGCGTGCCGTCGAACACCGAGAGGACCACTCCGGTCGTCACCCGCGGCCCGAACTGCGCGCGCACGCGCGAGCCGGCCTCCGCCTTCATCCCGTCCGGGACGAGATAATGGTAGGCCTTCGGCAGGGGGACCGGGAAGGCGACTTCGGCGATGCGCATCGCCCTTATTCTACTTCAGCGCGGTGAAGACGAAGTGCGGGGGGATGTTGCGCACCTCGAACTGCGTGTCGACGGCGGAGAAGTAATCCGGCAGGAGCGGAATCAGGTGCGTCGTCACCTGGTAGGCGACGAAGCGCCCTCCGGGCAGCAGCAGCTCCGACGTCTTGGTCAGCAGCTCGTGGCGTCCGCGCCCGGAGAAGAACGCGAAGGGCACGCCGGAGACGATCACGTCCGCGCCGGGCAGTCCGTGCGCCTTGAGGATCTTGTCGATCTCGCGCACGTCGCCCTGCAAAGTCGTCAGGCGCGGGTCCTTCACGTTCGCGGCGAGCTCCTGGTAGAGCTCCTTGTTGAACTCGATCGCGAGCAGGCGCGCGTCGGGCCGCATGTGCTCGAGGATCTTCTTGGTCATCACGCCCTGGGCGGCGCCGTACTCGACGACGATCTTCGCGTCCTTCAAATTCATCGCCTTGACCGTGCGCTCGACGAGGTACTTGCTCGACGGCGTGACCGCGGCGACCGCGGGATCGTCCATGAACACCTTCACGTAGCCCATGAACTTGGAGTCGTCCTTGGAATCTTTCTTGGAGTCCTTGATGACCTCCTCGAGCTTGCTCATGCCCTTCTTGATCTGGCCGCCGATGAGGGCGCCGAGGTTGTCGAGCACGTCGCGGTCGGATTTTTCAACGCGGGGATCGGGCTTGCTCATTTGGACAGCTCCTGTCGGAGGCTCTTCATGTCCTCCCAGACGTCTTTTTTCAATTCGGGATTGCGCAGCAGCGCGGCCGGGTGGAAGGTCGGCAGCAGCTTGATGGGCCCGAGGCCGCCGCCCGGGTCGAACGTCTTCCACTGGCCGCGCAGCTTGGTGATCGGGGTCTGATCGCGCAGCAGGGCCTTCGCGGGCGAAGCGCCGAGGGTGACGAGGACTTTCGGCTTGATCGCCCGGATCTGCGCCTCGAGCCAGCCGCGGCACTCGTCCATCTCCTCGGGCGTGGGCGGCCGGTCGTTGCCGTGGCTCTCGGGGTCGGAGGGGTTCTTCATCGGATGGCACTTCACGATGTTGGCGATGTAGACGTTGGTCTTGCGCGAGAGCCCGATGGACTCGAGGATCTTGTCGAGGAGCTGGCCGGAGCGTCCGACGAACGGCTCGCCCGTGTGGTCCTCCTGAAAGCCGGGCCCCTCGCCGATGACCATGACCTTGGCGTCGCGCGCCCCGACGCCGGGCACGGCCTGCAGGCGGTACTTGCCGAGCTCGCAGGAGCGGCACGCGTGGATCTGCTTGGCCAGCTCGTCGAGGGAGCCGGAGCGCTCGTCCTTCCTGGGCGCCGGCTTCGCCGCGGGCGCCTTCGCCTCGGTCTTCGGCTCCGTTTTCGCGGCGGGCCGCGACGCCGTCCAGTCCGACGCGTCGGACATGGAGGCCCGGCGCTTGAGGGCGCGGGTCAGGTCCTTCAATTCGTCAAGCTCGGCGCTCATTGAGAAGTCTCTCGATCTCGGCCACGACGGTCTTCGCGACTTTCGCCTTAGGCCCCGGGGCGAGTTTCCGGACCGACCCGCGCCCGACCAACGTCGCCCCGATGCGGCCCGAGGCGAGCGACTCCGGCCCGTTGGCCACGACCAGATCGAGGCCTTTGCGGATCAGCTTGCCGCGCGCGTGCTCGGCCGCGCGGCGCGTCTCGAGCGCGAAGCCGACGAAGACCTGGCCCGTACGGCGTCGCGCGGCGGCGTCCTTGATGATATCGGGATTGGGGACGAGGGTCAAGCGCACCGCCGACGGGGAGCGCTTGATCTTGTGGCGCGCGACGGAGGGGACGCGCCAATCGGAGACCGCGGCGGCTCCGATCACGACGTCGGCCTTGCGCGAGCGCTTGAGCGTCTCGCGGCGCATCTCGAGCGCGGAGACGACGCGCACGACCGACGCGCCGCGCGGCGGCGGAAGGGAGACCGGGCCGCTGACCACGGTCACGCGCGCGCCCGCGGCCTTGGCGGCGGCGGCCAGCGCGAAACCCATCGCGCCGCTGGAGGCGTTCGTCAGGTAGCGGACCGGATCGAGGTATTCGCGCGTGGGGCCCGACGTGATCAGGACCGAGCGTCCGCGCAGGCTCACTTGAGGACGGAACGGACGATGTCGCCGGGCTCGACGAGCCGGCCCCAGCCGACCTTGCCGCTGGCCAGTTCGCCCTTCTCGGGTCCGAGAACCTTGTACCCGAAGCCCTTGATCGCCGCGACGTTGGCCTTCGTCGCCGGGTGCTCCCACATCTCGGCGTCCATCGCCGGGCAGACGACGACCGGGGACTTGGTCGAGAGGACGAGCGCGTCGAGCACTCCCTCGGCGCGGCCGTGCGCGAGCCGCGCGATGAAGTCCGCGGTGGCAGGCGCGATCAGCACGAGATCGGCCCAGCTCGCCAGCGACAGGTGCGCCATCGCCCACAGCGACGGATCGTGGATCGACTGCGCGACGGGATGGACCGTCAGCGTCGCCAGGGTCTGCGGCGTGACGAACTGCGCGGCGTTGGGCGTCATCACGCAGCGGACTTCGACGCCCTTCTTGATCAGGGCCCGCGCGATCAGCGGGGCCTTGTACGCCGCGATGCTCCCGGTGATCCCGAGAACCGCGCGGCGCACGGACTTCGCCACGAGTTAGGCGTCCTTCTTCGGCTCTTCGCCGGCCGCGGCGGCCACCTTCTTGAGGTCCTTCCAGTCGACCTTGCCGCCGAGGACCTCGCGCACCGCCAGATCGAGCAGCTCGGCGGGAGTCATGTTGCGGCACTCCTCGCGCTTCTTGAGCTCCTTCACCCAGATCGCCGCCATGGGGATCGCGGAGTACTTGCCGCGGGGGAAATTGAGGATCATCTCCTCGGTGGTCTTCACGGTCGGGGCGTCCTTGACGGCTTCCTTCTTGGCCATGGTCTGCGTTTCTCCTTAAGCGAGCGCGGGCACGAGATGCGACGGATCGAGGCGCGACGTCTTGAGCGTCTCGGCGGTGAGGATGCTCGAAATCTGATCGACGGCCTTCTCCAGGGCGTCGTTGACGACCACGTAGTCGTAGTCCTTCGCGGCGGAGAGCTCGCCGCGCGAGTTGGCGAGGCGCTTGGCCACGCTCTCCGACGCGTCGCGGCGGCCGGCGAGGCGGGCCTTGAGCTCGTCCATCGACGGGGGGAGGACGAAGACGAGGATCGCGGCCGGGTGCTTGCGGCGGATCGACATCGCGCCCTGCACGTCGATGGCCATGACCACGTTCAGGCCGCGCTCGATCTGGTCCTCGACGAACTTGCGCGGGGTGCCGTAGTACTCGTCGTGCACCATCGCCCACTCGAGAAGCTCGCCGCGGCGGATCTTCTTCTTGAACTCCTCGCGCGACAGGAAGAAGTAGCTCTTGCCGTCTTTCTCGCCGGGGCGGGGGGCGCGGGTCGTGCAGGAGGTGGAATACTTGAGGTCTTTGCGGCGCGCGAGCAGCTTGCGGCAGATGGTGGTCTTGCCTGCCCCAGACGGCGCCGAGATGATGAGAAGAGCCCCTTTCCTCATGTAGCCACCGATTCTAGCGAATTATTAAGGGAAGCGCAACATTTGCTAGGGTCTCCGGCATGAAAGCCAAGGCCTACGCCGCGTTGGACCCCAAGAAGCCCCTCGTTCCCTGGACGTTCGACCGCCGCGAACCCGGCGAGCGCGACGTGCGCATCGACGTCTCTTTTTGCGGGATCTGCCACAGCGACCTGCACACCGCGCGCGGGGAGTGGCAGGGCGTCACGCATCCCGTCGTGCCCGGCCACGAGATCGTGGGCACGGTGACCGCGGTCGGGAAGAAGGTCAAGCGCTTCAAGACCGGCGACCTCGCCGGCGTCGGCTGCATGGTGGACTCCTGCCGGACGTGCGTCAACTGCAAGGCGGGTCTCGAACAGCACTGCTTCGGCCCGGCGAACTACACCTACAACTCCGTCGAGAAGGACGGGAAGACCGCGACCCAGGGCGGCTATTCCTCGCACATCGTCGTCGACGAGGACTTCGCCTTCACGCTCGCCGCCGGCCTGCCGCTCGAGCGCGTCGCGCCGCTCCTGTGCGCGGGCATCACGACGTACTCCCCGCTCAAGCGCTTCGGCGCGGGAAAGGGGAAGGCGGTGGGCGTACTCGGCCTCGGAGGCCTCGGCCACATGGGAGTGAAGCTCGCCGCCGCCATGGGCGCGGAGGTCGTCGTGCTCAGCGGCTCGCCTTCGAAAAAGGCCGACGCCCGGCGCCTGGGCGCGCACGACTTCGTGCTCACGTCCGACGCGGCCGCGATGTCGAAGAGCGCGGGCCGCCTCGACCTCATCGTCGACACCGTCTCCGGCCCGCACGACGTGGCCGCCGCCCTGGGCCTCCTGAAGACCTCCGGCACGCTGGCCTTGGTCGGCGCCTCTCCCGAGGCCCTCGGACTGCCGGCCTTCCCGCTGATCATGGGGCGCCGCGCGATCGCCGGTTCGCTCATCGGCGGGCTGCCCGAGACGCAGGAGATGCTCGACTTCTGCGCGAAGAACAACGTTCTCGCCGACGTCGAGGTGGTCGCGCCGGAGAAGATCAACGAGTCCTACGAGCGTCTGCTCAAGGGCGACGTGCGCTACCGTTTCTCCATCGACCTCTCGAAATTGTAGGATCGGCCCATGGACGAGAAAGAGCAGCCGCTGCAGGTCGAGATCGACGAGGCCGTCGCGCGCGGCCAGTACACCAACATCGCGCTGATCACGCACAGCGAGACGGAATTCATCCTTGATTTCCTGTTCCTTCAGCCGAACGCGCCGAAGACGAAGGTCCTCTCGCGCCTGATCACCTCGCCCGTGCACGCGAAACGGCTGATGTGGGCGCTCAAGGACAACGTCGAGAAGTACGAGGCCCGCCACGGCGCGATCAACGCCGGCCCGGGCCCGGCCGAGCCGCGCGCCGGCGTGTACCAGTGAGCCCGAAGGCGTACCTCGTCTGCGTCGGCAGCGAGCTGCTCGCGGGCCAGGTCAACACGCACCAGGCCTGGCTCTCCGTGCGCCTGCGCCGCGCCGGCTTCGAGGTGACCGGGGAGAGCTCGGTTCCGGACTCCGTGCCGGCGATCCGCGCCGCGCTCAAGCGGGCGCTGGCCGGGGCCGACGCGGTGGTCGTCTGCGGCGGCCTGGGCCCGACGTTCGACGACCTCACCCGCGAGGCGGCGGCCGCCGCCCTGCGCAGGCGCCTCCGGTTCGAACCCAGGCTGTGGGAGACGATCAAGACGCGCTTCGCGCGCTACCACGTCGCCGTGCCCGAGGAGAACAAGCGCCAGGCGGAGGTCATCGACGGCGCCGAGGTCCTGGCCAACGCCAACGGCTCCGCGCCCGGCCAGCGCGTAGAGTTCCGCGGCGCCGACGGGCGGGCGCGCTCGCTGCTCCTGCTGCCGGGGCCGTACTCCGAGATGGCGCCCCTCTTCGAACGCGCGCTGCCGCGCCTCGCCGCGCGCCACGCGCGCGGCGTCGCGTCGGCCTCGTTCTCCGTCCGCCTGGTCGGCGTCCCCGAGTCGGTCGCGGACGAGCGCCTCGACCCCGTGCGGGCCGCGCACCCGCGCGCCGCCTTCACGATCCTCGCCTCGAACTCCGAGGTTTCTTTTCACGCCGTGGTCCGAGCCGGCAGCCCCGCGGCCGCCCGGCGCGAGGCGGCCGCGCTGCGCGCCGACGTGCTCGCCGCGGTCGGCCGCTGGGCCTTCGGCGAAGGAGACGAAACGCTCGAAAGCGCTCTCGGCGCCCGGCTGAAGAAAAAGCGCCTGACCCTCGCCCTCGCCGAATCCTGCACCGGCGGCCTGCTCGGAGCGCGGCTGACCTCCGTCGCCGGCTCCTCGGCCTGGTTCGCGGGCGGGATCGTCGCTTACGCGAACGAGGTGAAGACGCGCTGCCTGGGCGTGCCGGGCGCGCTGCTGGCGCGCCGCGGCGCGGTCTCGCGCGAATGCGCCGCGGCGATGGCCGCCGGCGCGCGCCGCGCGCTGCGCTCCGACGTCGGCGTCGCGATCACCGGGATCGCCGGACCGGGCGGGGGGACCAAGGCCAAGCCCGTCGGCACGGTGTACGTCGCCGTCTCCGGCCCCGGCCGCCGCGCCGCCGCCCGCGAGCTCCTGATCCACGGGCCGCGGGAACAGGTGCGCGCCCGCGCCGCGACCGCCGCGCTCGCCCTCCTAAAGGATACCCTCGATGCCTCCTAAAACCGACTCGGAGCTCCTCGCCGCCGTCGTCTCCAACGCGCCGATCATTCTGTTCGCCTTCGACGCGGACGGAGTCTTCACCCTGTGCGAGGGCCGCGGCCTCGACGCGCTCGGGAAGAAGCCGGGCGAAAGCGTGGGACAGTCGGTCTTCGAGATGTACAAGGACAACCCGAAGCTCCTCGACTGCTGCCGCCGCGCCCTCAAGGGGGAGACCGTCACGGCGATCATCCCCGTCGGGCCGCTGGCCTTCGAGACGCGCTGCGTTCCCCAGCTCGACTGGGGCGGCAGGGTGACCGGCGTGCTCGCGGTGGCCACCGACGTGACCGACGCCTACCGCAACTCCCTGGCCAAGGACGAGTTCCTTTCCGTGATCTCCCATGAGCTGCGCTCCCCGCTCTCCAACGCCTCAGGCTGGGCCTACATGCTGCGCGACGAGAAGCTCGACGCCGCGGAGACGGAGAAGGCGCTCGAGATCATCTGCCGCAACCTCGACGATCTGCGCCGCCTGATCCAGGAGCTGCGCGACGCCTCGCAGGCGGCGACCGGAGTCCTGCGTCTGAACGTCAAGCCCTGCGACCTCGGGGCCGCCGTGCGCGAAGCCGCCGAGACGCTCGAGCCGGCCGCCGCGGCCAAGGACCTCGGCTTCGACGTGGCCGCAGGCGCGCTGCGCGGCGCGGCGGACAAGGCCAGGGTGCGCCAGATCGCCTGGATCCTGCTCTCCAACGCGGTGAAGTTCTCGCCGAAGGGAGGGCGCGTCTCGGCGGCGCTGACGCGCGAGGGCGACGAGGCCGTTCTCACCGTCCGCGACCAGGGCCCGGGGCTGGCTCCGGAGCTCCGCGGCCAGGTCTTCGACCTGGCCCGCATGCCCGCGGCCGAGCGGACGCCGCGAGGCCGCGGCCTCGGCCTCGGGCTGCCGATCGCCCGGCGCCTGGCCGAACTGCACGGAGGCTGCGTGGAGGTCCTGGACGAGCGCGAACGGGGGGCCGCGTTCCGCGCCCGCCTGCCCCTTTCCCCTAAGAAGGGGAGGAAACGCGGCCCTTGACCGCCCCGTCGGAAATTGGTAGCATGGCGCCAACATGATCACGAAAGAAAACAAGACGGAGATGTACAAGAAGTTCGGAAAGGGCGACAAGGATTCGGGCTCCACGACGGTCCAGATCGCCCTCATCACGGAGCGCATCAAGCAGCTCTCCTCCCACCTCAAGGGCGCGAAGAAGGATTACGCGTCCCAGCGCGGCCTCCTCATGCTCGTCGGCCAGCGCCGCCGCCTTCTCGCCTACCTCAAGAAGAGCGACCTGCAGTCCTACAACACGATCCTGAAGCAGCTGGATCTGAGGAAATAACCATGACTTTCAACCAGAAGATCAGCCTGCAGGAAACTGTGGGCGGCAAGACCATTACTATCCAGACGGGCACCCTGGCCAAGCAGGCCGGCGGCGCCGTCACCGTGCACCTCGACGGCACGATCGTTTTCTGCGCCTCCACGGTCCAGAAGAACCCGAAGGACGTCTCCTTCGTCCCGCTGACCTCCGACTACCGCGAGCGCGCGTACTCGACCGGCCGCCTCCCCGGCGGCTTCTTCAAGCGCGAGATGCGCCCCCGCGACAAGGAGACCTTGACCAGCCGCCTCATCGACCGCCCGATTCGTCCGTTATTCCCGGAAGGTTGGAACCACGAGACGTCGGTGCAGTCGATCGTCGTCTCCTGCGACCTGCAGAACGACCCCGACGTGCTCGGCATCACCGGCGCCTCCGCGTCGCTGATGCTCTCCGACGCGCCGTGGAACGGCCCCGTCGGCGGCCTTCGCATCTGCCGCGTCAACGGCGAGTTCGTCCTGTTCCCGACGTGGGAGCAGCGCGCGCTGGCCGACCTCGAGCTCGTCGTCGCCGGCAAGAAGGACGCCCTGCTCATGGTCGAGGGCTCCGCGAACGAAGTCTCCGAGGAAGTGTTCGCCGACGCGCTCGACATCGCGCAGAAGGAGATCAACAAGCTCTGCGACCTGCAGATGAAGCTCCTCGCGCAGTCCGAGGCCTCCGGCCGCAAGGTCGTCAAGAAGCAGGTCAAGGCCGTCGAGATCCCCGCCCCGGTCCTCGACTTCGTGAAGGGCAAGGCCGTCGACGTCGTGAAGGCCGCCCTGCGCGCGAAGCTCGACAAGCACGGCCTCGACGCCAAGATCGACGCGCTCAAGGACGGCCTCAAGAAGGAACTCGACGAGAAGGCCAAGGCCGACGCGGCCTACGCCGAGGGCTCGAAGTGGTCCTCCAAGATCGTCGAGGACATCCTCTACGCCGAGTCGCGCTCGCTGACGCTCGACTCCAAGCAGCGCCCGGACGGCCGCGGATTTGAAGAGATTCGGCCCATCGAGATCATGATGAAGCCCTTCGAGCGCCTCCACGGCTCGGTGGTCTTCCAGCGCGGCCAGACGCAGGCCTTCTGCAACACGACGCTCGGCACGCCCGGCGACATGCAGATCATGGACGTCCTGGAAGGGGAATATAAGGAGCGCTTCATGCTCCACTACAACTTCCCGTCCTTCTCCGTCGGCGAGGTCCGCCCCGAGCGCGGCCCCGGCCGCCGCGAGATCGGCCACGGCGCGCTCGCGCGCCGCTCCCTCGCCGCCCTGCTCCCGCCGGTCGACGAGTTCCCGTACACGCTGCGCGTGGTCTCCGAGATCTGGGAGTCGAACGGCTCCAGCTCGATGGCCTCGGTCTGCGGCGGCTCGCTGTCGCTGTTCGACGCCGGCGTGCCGATGAAGGCCGCCTGCGCCGGCATCGCGATGGGCCTCGTCCTCGAGGGCGGCAAGTACGCCGTCCTCACCGACATCGCCGGCATCGAGGACCACAACGGCGACATGGACTTCAAGGTCGCCGGCTCGCGCAACGGCATCACCGGCTTCCAGATGGATATGAAGATCGAAGGTCTTTCGATTTCCATCATGAAGGAAGCGCTGGCCCAGGCCAAGCGCGGCCGCCTGTTCATCCTCGACAAGATGGACGCGGTCCTGCCCGAGCCCCGCAAGGAGCTCCCCGAGTTCGCGCCGCGCCTGTACCGCATCAAGATCCCCTCGGACAAGATCGGAGCCCTCATCGGCCCCGGCGGCAAGAACATCCGCCGCATCCAGGAGACCTACGGCGTCAACATCGACGTCGAGGACGACGGTTCCGTGTTCGTCTCCGGCGTGGATCCCGTGGGCTGCGACCAGGCGAAGGCCGAGGTCGAGTCCCTCACGATGGAGGCCGAGGTCGGCAAGATCTACAAGGGCCACGTCGTCTCCATCAAGGAGTTCGGCGCGTTCGTCGAGATCTTCCCGGGCCGCGAGGGCCTGCTCCACATCTCGCAGATCGACGTGAAGCGCATCGCGAAGGTCGAGGAAGTCCTCAAGATCGGCGACGAGGTCGAGGTGAAGGTCCTCGAGATCGACGGCGACTCGAAGATCCGGCTCTCGCGCAAGGCGGTGCTCAACCCGGGGTCCGAGAACGACACCCCCGGGCCGCGCCGCGACGGGCCCCGCCCGGAGCACGCCGGAGCCGGCCGCGGCGGGCGCGGCGGCGATCGCGGTGGACGCCGCTAGAGGTTCTTTACTAACCTAAGGCATGGCCAAGAAGACGCCGGCGAAGACCAACGGGAACGGGGCGGACGGTCCGCTCAAGACCCTCAAGTCCGTCTACGACTTCATGGTGCAGAACGGTCTCGACGCGGTCGAGATCGTCGAGGACGGCGCCCAGGTCAAGCTCGTCCGCCGCAAGGCGAACGTGCAGCAGGTCGCCGTTCCCGTGCCGGTCGCGGCGGGGGGCTCTTACAGCGCGGTCGTGCCTAGCGGCACGACGTCTCAGAACCCCGCCGCGGCCAGCGCGACGACTCCCGCCGCTCCGCCCTCCATACCCGCCGGCACCGCGGTGAAGTCCCCGATGATGGGCATCTTCTACCGCGCTCCGTCCCCGTCCAG
>CAZURZ010000065.1:0-12023 GCA_964623465.1 uncultured Elusimicrobia bacterium | reverse complement strand
GCTCGGGGTTCATCTCGCCGAGACCCTTGTAGCGCTGGATCTGCGCGCCGGAGCGGCCCGCGTCGCGGACGCTCTCGAGGAGGTCCCGCAGCGAGTAGCCGTCGGTCTCGGCGTGCTGGGTCTTGGCTTTGAACAGCGGCTTTGTCTTCTCGTCGCGCACGACCTCGTACCACTTCACGTCGAGGCCGAGGTCGCCGAGCTTCTGGGCGACCTTCGCGAGCTTGGGCATCTCCCAGAGCTCTTGATAATCGGGCTCGAGGCTTTCGACGTCGGACTCGGAGAGCGCCGTGTCCTCCGCCTCGACGGCGGCGGTTTCGGCCCCGTCTTTCTTCGCGGGAGCCTTCTTGGTCTTCTCCGCGCGCTCGGCCAGGAGCTTGGCCTTCTGCTCGGCCACGTAGGCGTCGCGGTAGGCCTTCCAATCCTTCTCGGAGTAGAAGAACTTGTACTCGCCCGCGCCTTCCTCGACGCGGTAGAGGGGGTACTTCTGCTCCTTGTGGAACTCGAGAAAATTCTCGAGGTGCAGGCCCTTGCGCTCGATGTGGCGCAGGAGCGTCTCGAGCTCGGCGATGACCTTGAGCAGGTCCTTGAGATCGTCGGCGTCGAGCTTGTGCGGCTTGCCGGTGGTCGGGCTGAGAGCGGACACCTCCACGGAGTTGCGGCCCTCGTTGAGAAGCCACTGCTCCATCTTCTCGTCGTTGTCGACGTACATCTCGCTCTTGCCCTTCTTGACCTTATACAAAGGAGGCTGCGCGATGTAGACGTGGCCGTTCTCGACGAGCTGCTTCATCTGCCGGTAAAAGAACGTCAGCAGCAGCGTTCTGATGTGTTGGCCGTCCACGTCGGCGTCGGCCATGATGATCAGCTTGTGATAGCGAAGCTTGTCGAGCTTAAGCCCCTCTTCGCCTTCGCCGATTCCCGTTCCCACGGCCGAGATGAGGGTTCTCACCTCGTCGTTGGAAAGAATTTTGACCAGTCTTGCCTTCTCGACGTTCAAGATCTTGCCCTTGATGGGCAGGATGGCCTGGAACGCGCGGTCACGGCCCTGCTTGGCGGAGCCGCCGGCCGAGTCGCCCTCGACGATGAACAGCTCGGAGCGCTCCGGATCGCGCTCCTGGCAGTCGGCGAGCTTGCCGGGCAGCGACGAACCGTCCAGCACGCCCTTGCGGCGCGTCAGTTCCTTGGCCTTCCGGGCGGCTTCGCGCGCCTCGGCGGCGGCGATGCCCTTCGAGCAGATGGACTTCGCGGTGGCCGGGTTCTCCTCGAAGAACGTGACCAGGACCTCGCCGACGAGCGATTTCACGATGCCCTCGACTTCCTGGTTGCCGAGCTTGGTCTTGGTCTGGCCCTCGAACTGCGGGTTGGGGACCTTCACCGACAGCACGGAGCACAGGCCCTCGCGCACGTCGTCGCCGGTGACGTTCCAGTTCTTGCCCTTCAGGAGGTCGTACTTCTTGATGTAGTCGTTGATGACGCGCGTCAGCGCCGAGCGGAAGCCGGACAGGTGCGTGCCGCCCTCGTGGGTCTTGATGTTGTTGACGAAGGAGTAGACGTTCTCCGAGTAGTCGTCGTTGTACTGGATCGCGAAGTCGACGCCGATGTCCTCGCGCTCCTTGGTCATGTAGATCGGCTCCGCATGCATGACCTTCTTGGAGTTGTTGAGGTGCTTCACGAACTGGGCGATGCCGCCCTCGTAGTGGAACGTGTGCTTCTTGTCCTCGCGCTCGTCGATGATGGTGATCTTGGCGCCGGCGTTGAGGAACGCCAGCTCGCGCAGGCGGTTGGAGAGCGTGTCGTAGGAGAACTGGTGGCCGTTGAAGATGTCGGGGTCGGGCTTGAATGAAATCTTCGTGCCGTGGTCCTCGGTCTTGCCGATCGAATGGACGTCGGAGTCCGGCTTGCCTCTCTTGTACTCCTGGACCCAGATCTTGCCCTCGCGGTGCACCTCGGCCTTGAGCCACTCGGAGAGGGCGTTGACGCAGGTGACGCCGACGCCGTGCAGGCCGCCGGAGACCTTGTAGGCGCCCTTGTCGAACTTGCCGCCGGCGTGCAGGACGGTCAGGATGACCTCGAGCGCCGATTTGCCGCGAAGGTTCGGCGGGAGCTTGGGGTCCTTCATCGGGTCGACGGGGATGCCCGAGCCGTCGTCCTGGACGGTGATCGAGTTGCCCTGGTGGATGGTGACCGTGACGCTCGTGCAGCGCCCGGCGAGGATCTCGTCGACGGAGTTGTCGACGACCTCGTAGACGAGGTGGTGCAGGCCGGCGGGGCCGGTGCTGCCGATGTACATCGCGGGCCGCTTGCGGACGGCCTCGAGACCCTCGAGTACTTGGATGTTCGAGGAATCGTAAGACTTCTCGTCCTTCTTCGCCATATCTGTCGTCTCCATCGCAGCTTCGGACATCGTTGTGCCTCCGCTACCGATAAGTCGTCTTAACCGCCGTGATCCACGGTCGGCTGAAATACTTGTTCAAAGCCTTCAACAGCACGCCGGACCGAAGCTGCAGCTCCTGCGCCGCCGCCGCGCTCTTCGGCCTCACGAACAAAGTCCCCTTCTTCACGGCCACCAGCGCCCAGTGCTTGGCGAAGGCGCCGCATTCCTTGTCCCACACCGCGTTCAACAGGGCCAGCTTGTCGTCGACCGTGTTCGCGCGGTACGAAAAACTCTTGATCAGATCCCCGGCGGTCGACCACCGGGCCGGCTTTTCCGCCAAAACTAGAGCCTCATCGGCATGACGACGAACTTATAGTCCGCCTCGGCGCCGGACGGCTCGAAGAGCGCCGGGTTCACCGGGCTCGTCATGGCGACCGAGACCTTCTCCGCGTCGACGTGCTTGAGGGCGTCGACCACGAACTGAGGATTGAACGCGACCGAGAACTCGCCGCCCGGATACTCCACGGCCAAATCCTCGTTGAACTCGTTGTTCTGGCTGGACGCCGTGACGTGCAGAACGCCCTTCTTGAGGGCGTACTTCACGGAACCGCCGCGATCGACGGCGCACAGCGCCGCCCGCTTGGTCACGGCGGTCAGATCCTTGGTGTTCGCGGTGAAGACGACCTCGCGCTTGGTCGGGATGACCTGGTCGTAGTTCGGGAACGCGCCGCCGACCAGGCGCGACAGGATGGTCGTGCCCTTGAGCTGGAAGGTGATCTGGTTCTCGGTGACGGCGACGAGCAGCTTCTCGGAGTCGTCCTCGGCGATTTCCAGCAGACTGACCAGCCTCAACAGCTCGGAGAGCACCTTGGTCGGCACGATGACCGCGAACTCCTTGTCCTTGGGCAGTATCTTCTTGGCGCAGACGGCCAGGCGGCGGCCGTCGGTGGACACCATTTCGAGGGTTCCCTTCTTGGCGGCCCAGAAGACGCCGTTGAGGACGTGGCGCGTCTCATCCGAGGAGGCCGCGAAGATCGTCTTCTTGACCATCCCGGCGACCACGCCGGCCGGCAGCTCGAAGGAGGACGACTTGTTGAAATCGGGCAGAACCGGATACTCGGACTTGGGGGCGCCCACGATGCCGAAGCGCGAGCGGCCGCACTTCAGGGAAATCTTGCCGCCCGCGTCCACCGCCAGCTCGACGTCCTCCGAATCCGGGAGGCTGTGCAGGATGTCCGCGAACTTCTTGGCCGGGATCGTGATGGAGCCGTCGGTCTCGATGTCGGCCTTGATGTAGTGCTTGACGCCCATCTCGAGGTCGGTCGAGATGACCTTCACCTTCTTGTCCTCGGTCTCCATGAGGAAGTTCAGGAGGATGGGCAACGTGGTCCGGCTGGACAGAGCGGACTGGATGGTCTGGACTCCTTGAGCCAGTTCTTCCTTGCTGATGGTTATTTTCATTTAAATCATCCTCTCCGTCATCGAGCGGGGGAAGCCGTGGATAACCCCGTCTCCCCTTGGGAAAATCTCACGGACGGCTGTGGATAACCCGCGCCGGTTATCCACGCCGTCCACAGCGCCGCCGGCCGTCCACCGCCGCCGGTGAAAACGCACAGCTTGTCCACAAGAGAAGTCATCGTTCGGCCGCCTTGATGTCGGCTTGAAGCTTGTTGATGAGCTCGAGGAAGAACGGATCCTCCTCGATCTTCTTCTCGATCTTCTTGCGCGCGTGCAGGACCGTCGAGTGGTCCTTGCCGCCGAACGCCCGTCCGATGTCCGTCGAGGACAGGTCGGTCATGACGCAGGACAGATACATCGCGACCTGCCGGGGCATCGAGATCGACACCGTGCGCTGGTGGCCCTTGAGGTCCTTCACGTCCACGGAGTACTTGAGCGCCACGACGCGCTGGATGGTCTCCACGCGCACCGGAGACGAGTCGTCCACGGCGATGGAGTCCTTGAGGATGTCCCGGGCGTCGTCGACGGAGAGAGGGGCCCCGGTCATGGCCTGGAAGGCCTTGAGGCGGATCAGGCAGCCTTCGAGGGCGCGGACGTTGGTCTTCACGGACGAGGCGATGAAGAGGATCACGTCGTCGGGGGCGGTGAAGCCCTCGTGCGCGGCCTTCTTGCGCAGGATCGCGATCCTGGTCTCGAGGTCGGGGGCCTTGATGTCGGCCACGAAGCCCCACTCGAGGCGCGAGATCAGGCGCTGCTCGAGGGGCGTCATCTCCTTGGGAGAGCGGTCGGAGCTGACGACGATCTGCTTGCGGGAGTCGAAGAGGGCGTTGAAGGTGTGGAAGAACTCCTGCTCCGAGCGGTCCTTGGCGATGAGGAACTGGATGTCGTCGATGAGCAGGCAGTCGAGAGAGCGGTATCTCGCCCGGAACGCGTCGATCTGGTTGTTCTGCACCGCGGCGATGAACTCGTTGACGAACTGCTCCGACGTCGTGTAGAGCACGCGCGAGCGGGGATGATGCCGGCGGATCGAGTTGCCGATCGCGTGCATCAGGTGGGTCTTGCCGAGGCCGACGCCGCCGTAGATGACGTAGGGGTTGTACTGCGTGCCCGGGCTCTTGGAGATCGACTCGGCGGTCGCGCGCGCGAGGCGGTTGGATTCGCCGATGACGAAGGAGTCGAAGGTGTAGCGGGGGTTCAGTTCGGAGAGGGGGAAGTCGGACTGGGCCGACGCCTCGGGCACCGGATCCGACGGCGGCAGCACGCGCGTCAAGTCGCGCTCGACGCGGAAATCCAGACCGATCTCCTGTCCCGAGATGTCGCGCAGGACGGCGAGCAGGCGCTTCTGGTAGCGCTCCTTGATGCCGTCGGAGAAGAACTTGTTGGGGACGCGCAGCGTGAGCACGCCGCCCTCGAGCGAGGCGGCTTCGACGGGTTTGAGCCAGAGCTCGGCGTTCTCCTCTCCGATCTCCGAGCGCAGACGTTCCACGGTCTGCGTCCAGAGTTCGATGGCGTCGGCAGTTTTCACAGGTTATTCACAAGCGTGGATAACCAGGTTATCCACAGAATAAATGTATAAATTTTAATGATAAATACGAATTTAAAAAACGCCGTGGATAAGCCCCTTCGAGGCGGCCGTTCCGGCCCCGGACGGACCTCTCCCAGGGCTCCCGATCCTATCAATTCCGGCGCGAAATCGTCAAGCGCGAAGAGCCCAAAAGCGCGCGCGGAGCGGTTGACTAAAAGGAAGGCCAATCGCTAGAATGTGCGGATCATGGAGATACAACTCACCGCCAAGCAGCTCAAGATCACCCCGTCCCTGCGCGAGTACGTGCAGCAGAAGATGGGGAAGACGCAGAAATATTTCGACCACATCGTCTGGGGACAGGCTTTTTTGTTCGTCGAGAAGCGCTCTCACAAGGCAGAGATGATCGTGCACGCTCCCGGGCAGACCTTCCGGGCGCTGGCCACGGCCGCCGACCTCTACTCCGCGATCGACCTCGCCTCCGACAAGATCGACGCCCAGCTCAAGAAGCACAAAGAGAAGATCAAGAGCCGCCACAAGCCGAAGGCCTCGGACACGATGGCCGACGCCGTCCCCGAGCCGCAGACCTCCTTCACCGTCGTGCGCCAGGCCGTCGAGCCGACCACGCCCGAACAGGCCGCGCGCGTCTTCGACGCCGGGGACCGCAAGTTCCTCGTCTACCTCGACAAGGACACCGACCAGATCCACGTCCTCTTCCGGCGCGAGGACGAGAGCCTGGGCATCATCCACCCCCTGCGCAAGACGAAGCGCTGATCGCGTGCAGGCCGCGGAACTGACCGTCGGCGAACTCCTCAAGGAGCAGGGCGACAGGCTGCGCCTGGAGCTCCTGTCGGGGGAGAAGTCGCTCGGCCGCCGGATCACGGTGGCCGATCTCAACCGTCCCGGCCTCGCCTTGTCGGGCTTCCTCGACCGGTTCCGCGCGGAGCGCATCCAGATCTTCGGCAACGGAGAACAAGCCTACTGCCAAAAGGCCGACGCGAAGAAGCTGGCCGACGCGCTGTCGGCGATGCTGTCGTCTCCCGACCTGCCGTGCGTGATCGTCACGCACAACACGCCGGTGCCGCCCGCTCTCGCGCAGGCGTGCAAGAAGCACGGCGTTCCGCTCCTGCGTTCGGCGTACGACACGGCGACCTTGACCGGAGAACTCTCCGAGGCTCTCGAGGCGCGCCTGGCCCCGTCGACGACGGTTCACGGCGTGCTCGTCGACGTGTACGGCCTCGGCGTGCTGATCCAGGGCGAGGCCGGCATCGGCAAATCCGAGTGCGCGCTCGAGCTGCTGAAGCGCGGCCACATCCTCGTCGCCGACGACGCCGTGCAGATCCAGCACCGCCGCGGCGGCTACCTACGCGGCTCCTGCCCCGAGCCCCTCAAGAACCACATGGAGGTGCGCGGGCTCGGCGTCATCGACGTCAAGCTGCTCTTCGGCATCGGCGCGATCCTCGACCGCACGCGCATCGAGCTCGCCATCAAGCTCGAGGCCTGGAACGCGCAGACGCAGTACGACCGCACCGGCCTCGACAACAAGAAGCTGTCCATCCTCGACGTGGAGATTCCCCAGATCCGCATCCCCGTCTCTCCCGGCCGCAACCTGGCCGTGCTCATCGAGGTGGCCTCCCTGAACCAGCGCCTGCGCTCGCAGGGCTACTTCTCCGCGGAGAACTTCAACCGGCGCCTCATCGAGCGCATGAAGTCCAAGGAGCGGGCGTGAGCAAGGGGAAGGCCTCGCACAAGAAGATCTTCGTCATCACCGGCGTCTCCGGCGCCGGAAAGAGCCAGGCCCTCAAGGTGTTCGAGGATTTCGGCTGGTTCTGCGTCGACAACCTTCCCATCGCCCTGCTCGATGAGTTCGCGGCGTTCGTGCAGCGCTCTCCCGCCATGACCCGCGTCGCGCTCGGGATGGACGTGCGCGAGGGCCGGGTGCTCTCGTCGCTGCCGCCCCTGCTGCGCCGCCTCAAGGCGCAGGGGCTCGACGTGCGCGTGCTCTTCATCGACGCCGCCGACGCGACCGTGATCCACCGCTTCTCCGAGACGCGGCATCGTCATCCGCTCGGCGGGAAGATCGCCGACGCGGTGAGGCAGGAGCGCCGCATGCTCGCGCCGATCAAGGGCGCCGCCGACAAGACGATCGACACCACGCGGCTCACCCTCGGCGAGCTCAAGGAGAAGATCTCCGAGACCCTCGGCCTGACGATGACGCGCGAGATGACCTTGCAGGTCGTCAGCTTCGGCTACAAGCACGGCATGCCCATCGACGCCGACATCGTCATGGACGTGCGCTTCCTGCCCAACCCGCACTACGTGAAGGGCCTGCGCCCCAAGACGGGCCTCGACGCTCCCGTGCAGAAGTACATCCTCGCCCAACCCGTCGCGCGCAAGTTCCTCGGGGATTGGCACAGGATCATCACGACGCTCCTGCCGCATTACGTCCGCGAGGGCAAGTCTTATCTCACGATCGCCATCGGCTGCACCGGCGGCCGGCACCGGTCGGTGTTCTGCACGCGCTGGCTGGCCCAGAAGCTGCGCGCCAGCGGACACCCCGTCCAGGAATTCCACCGGGACGTCTCGCTCTGAGGCCATGATCAACTTCATCGTCGTCACCCACGGCGAGTTCGGCGCCTATCTCGTCGAGGCGGCCGAGGGCATCGTGGGCCGCCAGGAGAAGGGCGTGCGCGCGGTGGCGACCTCGTCGCGCATGTCGGTCGCGGAGATCCGCTCCCGCATCGAGCGCGCCCTCGCCGAGCTGGCGAGCCCCGACGGCGTCATCTTGTTCACCGACATGCCCGGCGGCACGCCGAACAACCTTTCTTTTCCCCTGATCCGCGGCGAGCGCAAAGCCGAGATGGTCAGCGGCGTGAATCTCTACATGCTCATCTCGGCGTTCGGCAACCGCGAGCGTCTGCCGCTCGAGGCGCTCGTCGAAAAGTGCGTCGCCGACGGCCAGAAGTCGATCCGCGACGTGCGCGCGATGTTCCTCGCCGCGGCGGGAGCCCGTTGATGGGCGTCACGCTGCTGCGGGTGGACGACCGCTTGATCCACGGCCAGGTCGTGGAGGGCTGGGTTCCCTTCCTCAAGGTCGACCTGGTGGCCGTCGTGTCGGACGCGGCCGCCGGCGACGAGATCCAGACGGCGCTCATGAAGATGGCCTTGCCGTCCTCGGTCGGCCTGCTCGTGCTCAAGGTCGCCGACGCCGCGGCCGCCTTGAAGGCCCCTCAGCTCGACAAGCGCTCGGCGCTCGTTCTCGTGCCGGGCCCGGCCGAGGCGCTTTCGCTCGTCGAAAAAGGCCTGGACGTCGACCGGGTCAACGTCGGAGGGCTGCACCACACCGTCGGCAAGGTCCAGCTCGGCCGGGCGCTGTTTCTCGACGAGAAGGACCGGCTCGCGCTCAAGGCGCTCAAGGCCCGCGGGGTGCGGCTCGAGGGCCGCGCGCTGCCCGGCGACGCCGAAGAAGATATCGCCGCCGCGCTGGAGCTGCAATGAGCGTCGCCGCGACCTGCGCCTTGCTGGCCGTCCTCGAGCTCGACGCGACGCTCGTGGCGCAGACGTTGGTCTCCCGCCCCTTCGTCGTCGGCGCCGTCGTCGGCGCCGCCGGCGGGCGGGCGCACTCGGGCGCCCTCTACGGGGCGGCGTTCGAGCTGCTCGCCTTGGTCGACGTTCCGGTCGGAGGCTGTCTGACCTGGTCGGCGTCCGTCGCCGCCGGCGTCGCCTCGGCGTTGATGCTTCAGGGCGCTTCGGCGTCCGCCTGTCTGCTCGGCGGCATCGCGGCCGGGCTGCTGCACGCCCGGTTCGAGGCGTTCGAGCGCGCGCGCCGCTCGGCGAAAGCCGACGCCCTGGCCGCCGAAGCCGAAGCCGGCGGGCCCGCGCTCGGCCGGGCGTTCGCTTCGGCTCTCGCGGCGCATGCGGCCGGCACCTTCGCGCTGGCCGCCGCCGTCGTCTCGCTCGTCGCCTGGGGGGACCGCGTGTGGTGGCCCTACGCGCCCGAGCTTCTGCGCGCCGCCGCGGCCGCCGCCGTCTCGAGCGCTCCGTGGATCGGCTTGTCGGGGGTCGCGGCCTGGGGGTTGAGCCGGGCATGAGCGCTCTCTCCATGACGCCTCGCCTGCGGGCCGTCGTCGCCGTGCGGCTGCTCCTCCTGCAGGCGCGTTGGGATCCGGTCCGCATGCAGGGGGCCGGATTGGCCTTCGCTCTGGAGCCGTGGCTGGCCTTGGTCTGGGCCGGCGACGCCGAGGGCCTGCGCGAGGCGCGCAGGCGGCACCACGGCTACTTCAACACCCATCCCGTCGCCGCGTGGCTGGCGGCCGGCGTGGTCTGCCGTCTCGAAGCCGCGGCGGCGGCCGCGGCGGGCGCCGAGCGCGAAGCGCTCATCGCGCGCATCGTCTCGCTCAAGAAGACCCTCGGGGCCTCGCTGGCCGGACTCTACGACGCCTTCTTCTGGGGAGGGCTGCGCCCGGCGAGCGCCCTCGCGGGCCTGCTCGCGGCGCAGGGCGCCTACGCGTTGGGATCGCCGAACGCGCCGTGGTGGGGCGTGGCCGCGGCGCTGGCCGCCTACAACGTCCCGGCCTGGACCGCGCGCCTGTCCGGCCTGCGCCGGGGAAGCGAGGAGGGCGAGGCCGCGGTCGCGGCGCTGTGCGCGCTGCCCGCGCAAGATTGGATCCGCCGCCTGCGCTGGTCCATCGTGGCCGGCGCGGTCGCCTGCTTCGTGATCGGCGCCGGTTCCCTGCCGGGCGGCGAGCGCTTGGGCGCCGGCCTGATCTTCGTCGGAGGCCTGGCCCTGGCTCGCCTCGGTTTCGCGCCGCTGGTCCAGCTCGGTCTCGCCGGCGCCGGCGGGATGGCCGCGAGCCTCGTGGGGTTGTGGCCGTCATGATCGAGAAAGTCCTGACGATCAAGAACCGCATGGGACTGCACGCGCGTCCCGCGGCCCTCTTCGTCCAGGAAGCCGGCAAGTTCAAGAGCCAAGTCTTCGTGGTCAAGGACGGCCTTCAGGTCAACGGAAAGTCCGTCATGGGCCTTATGCTCCTCGCCGCCGAGAGCGGCAGCAAGCTCACCGTGAGGGCCGACGGGCCCGACGAAGCCAAGGCCGTCGAAGCGTTGGAGAAGCTTTTCGAGCGCAGGTTCGACGAGCAATGATCGTCATCAAGGGCATCGCCGCCAGCCCCGGCATCGCGATCGGCAAGGCCTACGTGGTCGAGGACGAGGACATCGTCGTCGAGCGCGTGGAGATCCCCCGCGATAAGATCCGCGACGAAGTCCGGCGCTTCAAAGTCGCCCAAAAGGCGACCCACCGCGATCTCGACGCCGCCGAGGCCAAGGTCCTCAAGGTGCTCGGCAAGCATCACGCCAAGCTCATCGACGCGCACCGCCTGATCTTGAAGGATTCGCTGATCACGCAGGACGTGCCCAAGCGCATCCTCGACGAAGGCGTCAACGCCGAGTTCGCCCTGTCCGAGGCGCTCGAGGCGGTCAATCGTCAATTCGACCGCATGGACGACGAATTCTTCCGCGAGCGCCGCCACGACCTCTTCGACGTCGGCAAGCGCCTCCTGCTGCACCTGATGAAGCGGCAGAAGCGCTCGCTGGCCGAGATCGACGAGGAGTGCGTGCTGATCTCGCGCAATTTGTTGCCCTCCGACACGATGGGGCTCAAGGAGACGAAGATCATCGGCTTCGCCACCGACCTCGGCGGCAAGACGAGCCACACCGCCATTCTCGCGCAGAGCCTGCAGATCACGGCCGTCGTCGGCCTCTCCGACGTCAGCCGCCGCGTGCGCACCGGCGACACCGTCATCGTCGACGGCGAGCAGGGGCTCGTCATCATCAGCCCCGGACCCGAGACCGTCGCCAAATACGAGAAGGTCCAGTCGCGCGCCGAGGCCGAGGAGAAGCACCTCGAGACGCTGAAGGGCCTGCCGACCGTGACCGCGGACGGCCGCGCCTTCCGCCTCGAGGCGAATCTCGACTCCCCCGAGGAGCTTAAGAGCGTCGTCGGCCTCCAGCCCGACGGCGTCGGCCTGTTCCGCACCGAGTATCTCTTCCTCAATCGGACCGAGGCCCCCACGGAGGATGAGCAGACGAAGGCCTACTCCGCCGCGGTCAAGGCGCTCGAGGACCGCGAGGTCGTCATCCGCACCGCCGACATCGGCGGCGACCGTCTCAGCCAGCTGGGCATCGAGGGACCCAAGAACGAGACCAATCCGTTCATGGGCCTGCGCGGCGTGCGCCTCTTCCTGCGCCACCTCGACCTGTTCAAGACCCAGCTGCGCGCGATCCTGCGCGCTTCCCTCAAGGGGAAAGTGCGCGTGATGATCCCGATGGTCTCCTCCGTCGGCGAGGTCCTGGCGGCGCGGCGGCTGCTCGACCAGGCGCGCGCCGAGCTCGCCGCCGAGGGGGTATCCTTCAAGGAGGAGCTCGAACTGGGCATCATGGTCGAGATCCCCTCGACCGCGATCATGCTCGACGCGTTCCTGCCGCACGTCGATTTCGTCAGCATCGGGACCAACGACCTGATCCAGTACACCCTCGCCGTCGACCGCATCAACGAGAACGTGACGCACCTCTACGATCCCTATCACCCCGCGGTGATCCGCCTGCTCGACTCCGTCGTGCGCGCGGCGCACGCCAAGGGCAAGTGGGTCGGCGTGTGCGGCGAGATGACCTCCG
>CAZURZ010000064.1:0-12199 GCA_964623465.1 uncultured Elusimicrobia bacterium | reverse complement strand
GCCGGGCCGGGGCTTCGTCCGCCTGGCCGCGAGCCTGGGCGCGGCGGCCGTCGCCGCGCCGGCGATCGCGCGCGCCGACGTGGTCGTGCGCGTCGGCCCCGCGCCGGAGATCGCGGAACAGGGCATGATCGTCGGCGCGCTGGTCTTCGCCCTCAGCGTCGGCATCGCCGCCTTCTACGGCGGCCGCTTCCTGTACCGCGTCGTCCGCGATCGGAGCCGGCGCTCCCGAAGACGGCCCTGAACGGGGGTCGGAAACGGCCGCTAGCGCGGCCGGTCTCGGGCTGTTATACTCGCCTCACGCTCGACCGGAGGAGGGTTTTGAGCCGCCGCCGGCTCAAAACCCTCGAGGGAAGAGTGAAATCTTGAAAAAGATTCGCCTGCCCGAGGCCTTCATCGGATTGCCCGCGCTGGCTTGCGCGCTGATCGCGGTCATCGCGGGCGGCGTCGCCGTCACGCAGGGCCCCAACGGGGATTGGAGGCTCAGCCTGGGCGCCCTCGGCGCGCTCGTCGTCTGCGGCGCGGTTTACAAACTCGCCCCGGTCGATTGGATCCGCGACAAGGAGCTCGAGTCGATCGAGTCGGACGAACGCATGGCGGAGTTCGATAAGGAGCTCGGCGACGGCACCTTCGAGGCCAAGTCACGCCGGCGCGACCGTCTCTTCCTCCTCGCCGTGCTGGCGGTCGTCGGCCTCCAGAAGGCGATGACTTACGGCGTCTTCGATCCCGCGGGCCGCGACGGCGCGACCTTGGGCGGCAAGACCTTCGGGACGTTCCACGTGCTCGGGCGCGACTGGACCGGCGTCGAGCTCGTCTTCGTCTCCGCCCTCCTGGTCTATCTCGCCTGGACGCTGCGCGGCGGCTTCTCGACCCTGCGCAAGGCGCAGAAAAAGCCCGTCACCCGCGACTAGCGAGCGGCCTTCGCGAGCGCGGCGAGCCACTCCCGCCGGCTTCCCTCGGGCCCGCCCCCGCCCCAGCCCGTCATCGAGCTGATCACGACCCCGTCCCTCAGGAAGTAGAACGTCGGCGAGGCGTCGAAGGATATCTCCGGAAAGTCGGAAGGGCGGCGCACGATGTAGAACGCGCGCAGGTCGAACTTCCTTCTCCACTCCCAAACGCCCTCGGCATCGAATCGCTCAGTGAGCAGGAGCGCCTTTTTCCGAAGGATGCGGGCGGTCCTCGGGTCCGCGAGCAAATCCTCCGTCGCCGACTCCGCGGCGGGACAACCGGGGAACATCGACATCACGACCGCGACCTCGGGACCGAACGCCGCCGCCGTCAGTTCGACGCTTCTCCAGTCGTCCGCCACCGCATACACGGGACGGCCCGGCGGCGGAGCGGCCGCCGCGGTGAACCGGTCCGGCATGGAAGGAAACCGCTGGCCAGGAAACCGCATGCGCAGCGCTTTGGCCTTGTCGAACATCCTGGCCGACATGTATCCCTTGAACAGGTCGCGGAAGTCCCGCGTCGCCGCTCCGCCCCGGGCAAGCTTCTCCTCGAACGCGCGCTCCTCGAGGAGGACGAGCCCCTCATCCTCGGGGAAATAGAACGCCGCGTCCGCCGCGGCGGACCGCGCCGTCTCGACCTCCTGCGCCGGCCAGGATTTAAGACGTTCGCGAGTCAGCTTCCGAGGCTCCAGCCGAGCCACGGCCTCCGCGATCGCGGGCCGCGACGCGATTCCCCTGTCGGAGACCTCCACGATCCGGCGGGCGGCGTCGAGGGAGCGGGCGTCGAATCCGCGGCAGCCGCAGACGCCGAGCGCCGCTAGCGGCAGGTAGACCAGCAGGTGTTGTTGGTCGTGGATTCGCAATGCAGGCGCTCCGAGCCGCGGGAGATGCAGACCGAGTCGTCGCACCAGCCGTTGCCGCACAACCCCTTGATTCCGGCAGGAGGCTTCGTTCCCGGCGCGGCCAACGAATCCAGAATCTCCTTATACCTGTCCGGGCTCACCGACTTCTTCAGACCGCCCGTGGAGGCGCCGACGACTCTGCCGTCGACGAAGACGAGGCCGTCGAGAAATTCGTCGGCGGCCGCCTTAGGAACGCCTTTGAGAAGATCGGAGAGGCGCCCGATCTTCCCGCGCTTGCCCTTCTTTCCCCTCGACGGAGCCTTCGGCGCGAACGCGTCCTTCACGGCCGTCTGCCGCTCATCCGAAAGGCTTTTCAACGGCTTGAAGTCGGCGGACAGCACGACGCCGTCTCCGACCATGATGCCGCCGGCGAACGCCGCCCGGTCATCCGCCGAAACGTCCTTCAGCAGGTCCTTGATCGCGACGGTTTTCCCGGCCGCGAACGAGCCGGACGCTGGGAGCAGAAGCAGGACCGCGAGGGGCGTTTTCAGGTTCATGGACGGTAGTATAACCGCTCGACGGCTTAAATCAAGCCTGGTATACTCAAGATATGTGCGGAATCTTCGCCGTCTCCGGCAGGCCCGACGCGGCCGAGCTGACCCAGCTCGGCCTTTTTTCTTTGCAGCACCGCGGCCAGGAGAGCGCGGGCATGGTCACCGTCAAGAACGGGGAGCTGCAGACGCGCATCGGCATGGGACTCGTCTCCGAGGTGTTCGCCGACGGCGTGGCGGCCCTGCCCGGGCGCGTGGCCATCGGCCACGTGCGCTACGCCACGACGGGCGGCTCGCATCTCAGAAACGCCCAGCCCCTCGTCTTTAAAACCGGCCACGGCCACCTCGCCATCGCCCACAACGGCAACCTGACCAACGCCATCCAGGTGAAGCACAAGCTGGAAAGCCGCGGCGCGATCTTCCAGTCCACGACCGACTCCGAGGTGATCGTCCACCTGCTCGCCCGCCAGGACGGCCCGATCGAGGACGCGCTGATCGCCTCGCTGCGCCAGGTCGAGGGCGCCTACTCGCTCCTCCTGCTGACCCTCGACAAGCTCATCGCCGTGCGCGATCCCTACGGCTTCCGCCCCCTCGTTCTGGGCCGCATCGGAGACGCCCACGTCTTCGCCTCGGAGACGACCGCCTTGAACCTCGTCGGCGCCGAGCTCGTGCGCGAGATCGAGCCCGGCGAGATGGTCATCGTCGAGGGCACCACGGTCAAGTCGCTCAAGCCCTTCCCCCCGGTGCCGGCGCCCGCGCGCTGCATCTTCGAGCAGGTCTACTTCGCCCGCCCCGATTCCACCATCTTCCACCGCGGCGTGCAGGCCGCGCGCCGCGACCTCGGCCGCGCGCTCGCCCGCGAGATGGAGTCGCTCAAGGCCGACATCGTCGTCCCGGTGCCGGACTCGGGCATCCCGGCGGCGCTCGGCTTCTCCGACGAGAGCGGCATCCCCTTCGAGATCGGCCTGATGCGTTCGCACTACGTCTCGCGGACCTTCATCAAGCCGACCCAGGAGCTGCGCGAGAAGGCGGCGATGCTGAAGCTGGCGCCCGTGCCCGAGACGCTCCGCGGCAAAAAGGTCGTCCTCATCGACGACTCCATCGTGCGCGGCACGACGTCCAAGCGCATCTGCAAGCTGCTCCGCCAGGCCGGCGCCCGCGAGATCCACATGGCGATCACGAGCCCGCCCATCGTCTCTCCTTGTTATTACGGCATCGACACGCCCTACGCCTCCGAGCTCATCGCCAACCAGAATACCGTCGACGAGATCCGCAAGTACCTCGGCGTCGACAGCCTCCATTATCTCAGCCTGGCCGGCATGCAGCGCGCGGTGGGCAAGGGCGACGAGAGCGGCTGGTGCACGGCCTGCTTCACGCGCCGCTACCCGACCCCGATTCCCGACTACCAGGTCACCGAAGCCGTCAAATGAGAGTCCTGGCTCTCCTGCCGCTCCTCGCCCTCGGCCTGACCGGCTGCGCGACGACCGGCGGCAGCCCGTATTTCGCCCTCGTGGACGGCGCCAAATACGAAATGGACGCGCGCCAGATCCAGGCCCCCTGCCGCCTGCCGTTTCGCGTCTGCATCAACCGCACCGGATTATCGGGCCAATCGACCAAGGTGACCCTCACTCCCTACTTCGCGTCGGCGAAATCGAAGCCGGATTTCGATCCGGCGGAGTGCGACCTCGGGCTGCGCTACAACTCGCCCTGGAACGATTTCGTCGACGTCTACTCGACCGCGACGAAGGAGAAACTGGGATACATCCAGGGCTCCGCGATGTCCGCCACGGCGAACGCGGTCTGCCATGCGTTGGCCGTCGGCGGCCCCCTATCGGGCAAAGGCGGCCTGCCGGCCTATCCCGCCTGGAACGGCAACGCCATGAGCGTGGCTCCGATGCTCGCTCAGATTCCCGCGGCCAAAAGCGGCGACGCGAACTCGGCGAGCCCGGCCGCCCCGCCGCTGGCCGCGCCGCGCTACTCGGCGCCCGAGCGCGCGGACGATCTCGCCGTGATCGTCGGCATCGAGACCTACTCCGACATCGCGACGAAGGCGCCCTACGCCGAACGCGACGCCGACGCGTTCAAGGCCCACGTGCGCGCTCTCGGCGTGCCCGAGCGAAACATCGCGCTCCTCAAGGGCGCGAAGGCCGGACGCGCAGCGTTGGCGAAGAACCTGGAAACGTGGCTCGGCCGCCTGGCCAAGCCGACCTCCCGCGTCTACGTCTACTTCTCCGGCCACGGCGCCCCCGACGTCAAGACCGGACAGGCCTATCTCGTGCCGTGGGACGGCGATCCGAACTTCCTCGAGGACACCGCCTACCCCGTCGCCAAGCTCTACAAGACGCTCGGCGCCTTGCCCTCCAAGCAGGTGCTCGTCGCCATGGACTCGTGCTTCTCCGGGGCTGGCGGACGCTCGGTGCTCGCCTCCGGCGCGCGCCCGCTCGTGGCCAAGATCGAGACGGGCGCGATTCCCGCCAAGCTCACCGTGCTCTCGGCCTCGGCCGGGGGCGAGATGTCCGGCTCGCTCGACGACCGCCAGCACGGCGCCTTCACCTGGTTCCTGCTCGAGGGCATGAACGCGGGCAAGACGACGCCCAAGGCGCTCGCCGAGTACCTGACGCCCCGCGTGCAGGACGAGGCCAAGCGCCTCAACCGCGACCAGACCCCGCAGCTGCAGGGCGACGGCTCCTGGTCCCTGCGCTGATCCCTTCCCTAAAATAGGCCCCCGGCGGGTATTGCTTTTATTCCGTATACGGGCTACATAGGTGTCATGCCGTCGCTTTCCGTCTACTGGAACCGCTGCCAGGGAGGAACCTGGGGCGAGTTGTACGCGATCGATCTGGACGACCCGCACTTCGACAATCTCGAGGGCGTGTACATGGTCTGGATGGGCGGCTCCCAGCCCGCCGCGTTGGCCGCCGGCTCGGGCGGCATCCGGGAGAAGCTCGCGGAGGCCCGCGCGGAGCCCGCGATCCAGCTGCTGCGCGACAAGTCGATCCTCGTCACGTGGGCCAAGGTGGACGCGATCTCGCGCGGCGGCGTGGAGCGCTGGCTGCTCGAGAACCTGCGCCCCAAGGTGACCCGGCCCCTGCCGGGCTCCGTGGCCATCGAGGTGAATCTCCCCGGCCGCCCCGGCGCGGCGAAGCCCGACGCGGGCGAAGGCCCGCGTCAGAGCTTCGAAGACTTGACCAAGCCCGAATCCCAGCCGCCCGCGATCCACAGCGCCGGGCCGGCGCTCGGCGCGCCCGCCGCCGCCCCGGCGCCTGCGGCGGCTCCGGCGGCGGCGGCCCCGGCGACTCCGGCGCCCGCCTCGCCCGCGTCGGCGAAAGGCGCGGCTCTCTCCGCTTCCCGCCTGCCGCTCGCCGCGCCGTTCGCCGACCTCCTCGCCAAGGCGAAGGCCGCCAAAGGCGGCGGCGGCGGCCTGTTCGGCGGCGGCGCGAAAGCCAAACCCGAGGAGGAGAAGCTCGTCAGCGACGCCGTGCAGATGATCCTGCGCGAGGCGGCGCGGCTCAAAGCCTCCGACGTCCACCTCGAGCCCCTCGAGAGCGCCCTGCGCGTGCGCTTCCGGCTCGACGGCATCATGGAGGAAGTCCTCCACATCCCGAACGTCTACAACCTGCGCGTCGTCTCGCACATCCGGGTGCTCTGCAACCTGGATCCGGAGCGCGGCATCGGCACGAGCAAGCCCGAGGACGGGCGCATGGCCTTCAGCCAGGACGGCGTCGAGTGCGACCTGCGCCTGTCCACGTTCCCGACCACCTACGGCGACAAGGCGGTGCTGCGCCTGATTCCGCGCTCCTCCACCGTGCCCGGCATCGACGACATCGGACTCCCGCAGAAGACGGTCGAGGCGCTGCGCGCGCTGACCACCCGGCCCCAGGGAATGTTCATCGTGACCGGCCCCACCGGCTCGGGGAAGTCCACGACGCTCTACACCCTGCTGCAGTCGATCAACACGCCCTCGCGCAACATCGTGACGCTCGAGGACCCCATCGAGAAGAAGATCCCGGGCATCAACCAGGGCATGATCCAGCCCAAGGCGGGCTTCGGCTTCGCCGAGGGGCTGCGCGCCATCCTGCGCCAGGATCCGAACGTGATCATGGTCGGCGAGATCCGCGATCTGGAGACCGCCGAGATCGCGGTCTCGGCCTCGCTCACGGGCCACATGATCTTCACGACCCTGCACACCAACAGCGCGCTCGGAGCGATCACGCGCCTGTGCGACATGGAGCTGGAGTCGTTCCTGATCGCCTCGGCGCTGTCGGCGGTGTCGGCCCAGCGTCTGGCGCGCAAGATATGCCAGGCCTGCGCTCAGCCGTACGAGGCGACGCCCGCCGAAGCCTCAGAGATCGAGGAGCGCGTGCGCAAAGCGGGGATCCGCGCGCCGGACGGCCTCATGCGCGGACTGAAGAAGGGCTCGGGCTGCGATGCGTGCCGTAAATCCGGCTATTCCGGGCGCGTGCTTCTCTTCGAGTACACCGCGATCACCCCCGGCCTCCGCCAAGCGATCCTGCGGAAGGCCTCCATCGACGACCTGCGCGCCGTGGCGTTGAAGGAGGGCATGGAGCCCATGCTCCTCGACGGCCTGCGCAAGTGCGCGGAGGGCCTCACCTCGCTCTCCGAGGTCTTCCGCGTCATCGAAGCCGCCGAGTAGCCCCGGCGCTTTCGACTTGGTATCCTCTTTCCATGAAGGTCCTCCTTCTGGGGTCGGGCGGCCGCGAGCACGCGATGGCGTGGGCGCTGGCGAAGAGCCCGTGGTTGAGCAAGCTCTGGGCCGCCCCCGGCTCAGACGGGATGTCTTCCCTCGCCGAGCGCGTCCCCCTCGACCCCCTGGACGGAGCCGCCGTCTCCCGTTTCTGCCGCGAGAAGGGCGTCGAGCTTCTCGTGATCGGCCCCGAAGCCCCGCTCGCCGCCGGCGTCGCCGATGAAGTCCGCGCCGCGGGAGTGCCCGTGTTCGGCCCCGGCCGCGACGGCGCGCGTCTGGAGTCGTCGAAGGCCTTCGCGAAGGCGTTCATGACCCGCCACGGCCTGCCCACCGCCAAAGCGCGCGTCGGCGGCTCCGCGGAGGCGCTCGCCGCCGCTCGCGAATTCGGCGGGCGCTGCGCGGTGAAAGCCGACGGCTTGGCGGCGGGCAAGGGCGTCGTCGTCTGCGCGACGCTCGCCGAGGCCGAGGCGGCGGTGGCCTCGCTGTCCGCGACGGCTGCGGGCGCGACGCTCGTGGTCGAGGAGCTGCTGACCGGTCCCGAAATCTCGATGATGGCCGTGCTCGACGGACGCTCCTACGCGCTCCTGCCCGCGAGCCAGGACCACAAGCGCCAGCTCGACGGCGACAAAGGCCCGAACACCGGCGGCATGGGCGCGCTGTGCCCCGTTCCCCTCGAGCCGGCCCTGCTCGCGCGCATCCGCGCCGAGATCTTCGACCGCGCGCTCAAGGGTCTGCTCGCCGACGGGGTCGACTTCCGCGGCGCGCTCTACGCCGGACTCATGCTCACGCCCGACGGCCCGAAGCTGCTCGAGTTCAACGCGCGTCTCGGCGACCCCGAGACGCAGGCGATCCTGCCCATGCTCGACGCCGACTTCCTCGATCTGTGCCTCAACTGCGCGATCGGCGCCCTGCGCGTCGCCCAGGGCCGCGTGCCGGCCAAGCCCGGCGCCTGCGTGTCCGTCGTCGTCGCCGCCGAAGGCTACCCCGACTCGCCCCGTCCGGGCGCGGAACTGACCCCGGAGGCGGCTTCCGGCGTCGACGTCCTCGTGTTCCACGCGGGAACGCGCAAGGACGGCGCCCGCTGGCTGGCCGCGGGCGGGCGCGTGCTCTCGGTCGTCGGCCTCGGTCCCGACCTCGCGGCCGCGCGCGAGCGCGCCTACGCGGCCGTCCCGCGCGCGGCGGCCGGGCCGGGCCTGCAGTGGAGGACGGACATCGCCGCGAAGCCGGCGGGGAGGACGGTCTCTTGAAGAAACCGCTCGTCGGAATCATCATGGGCAGCAAGTCGGACTGGGCGACGATGAAGGCCGCCGCCGAAGTCCTCGCCGATTACGGCGTCCCCTACGAGGCGAACGTCGTCTCCGCGCACCGCACGCCCAAGCGCCTCGTCGAATACGCCTGCTCGGCCGAGGCTCGCGGCCTCAAGGTCGTGATCGCCGGCGCCGGCGGCGCCGCGCACCTGCCCGGCATGGCCGCGGCGATGACGCATCTCCCTGTTCTCGGCGTCCCGGTCCGCTCCCGCTCGCTCGAGGGGCTCGACTCCCTGCTCTCGATCGCGCAGATGCCGCGCGGCGTCGCCGTGGGCACTCTCGCCATCGGCGAGGCCGGAGCGGCCAACGCCGGCCACCTCGCCGCCCAGATCCTCGCGCTCTCGGACGCCCGCCTGGCGGCCAAGGTGCGCGCCTTCCGCGACGCGCAGACCCGCAAGGTCAAGCGAAGCGTCCGCGGATGACGGAGCCGCTCAAGCCGGGCCGCACGCTCGGCATCCTCGGCGGCGGCCAGCTCGGCCGCCTGATCGCCGAGGCCGCGAAGGGACTCGGCTACCGCACCGCCGCGCTCGACGCCTCGGCCAAGTCCCCAGCCCTGCAGGTCGTCGACGTACCCGTCGTCGCTCCGGTGGAGAGCGTCCAGGGCGCGCTGGACCTCGCCCGGACCTCCGACGTCGTCACCCTCGAGTGGGAGCTGATCCCGCCGGACGTTCTCGAGGCCGTCGCGAAGGCGCGCACCCTTCTGCCCGCGCCGTCCGTGCTCGCCTCGATCCGCGACCGCCTGGTCCAGCGGAGATTCCTGGCCAAGCACGGTTTCCCGCAGACGCCGTGGGGCGAGGCGACGACCGCCGCGGGCTGGAAGTACCCCGTCATCCTCAAGCGGCGCACGCACGGCTACGACGGCAAGGGCCAGTGCCGCTTGGACTCCGAGAGCGACGCCCCCAAGGCCGCCGAGGTCCTGAAAGCGCCCTGCGTCTGGGAGAAGCTGGTCGACTTCAAGGCGGAGATCTCCGTGATCCTGGCCCGGACGCGCGATGGGAAGACGCTCGCCTACCCCGTCGCCGAGAACGTCCACCGCGGCGGAGTGCTCCACGCGACCCGCGCCCCGGCGCGGATCCCGAAGGACGTCGCGGCGAAGGCGGCGACGCTCGCCGGAGAGATCGCCGGGGCTTTGGGTCACGTGGGCGTTCTCGCCGTGGAAATGTTCCTTCTCCACGACGATTCCCTGCTCGTCAACGAGATCGCGCCTCGCGTGCACAACAGCGGCCACTACACGCTCGGCGGCTGCCGCACCTCGCAGTTCGAGCAGCACGTGCGCGCGGTGTGCGGCCTCCCGCTCGGCCCCGTCGACATGCTCGGCCCCGCCGCGATGGTCAACCTGCTCGGCGACGTGTGGGAGAAGGGAGAGCCGCGCTGGTCCGAGCTGGACGGGATTCCGGGAGCGACGCTCCATCTCTACGGCAAGGGCGAAGCCCGCCCCGGCCGCAAGATGGGCCACTACACGGTCGTCGGCGACGCCGCCGAGGCCGAGTTCGCGCGCGCGGACGAACGCCTGGCCGCCCTGCGCCGGTGACCCCCGCCGCGGCCGGCCTGCTGTACGCGCTCGGAGCCTTCGGCCTGTGGGGCCTCTCGCCCTTGTACTGGCGCCTGCTCGCGCACGTGCCGCCGCACGAGATCCTTCTCCATCGCGTCGTCTGGTCGGCGGTCTTCCTCCTGTGGTTCGCGCGCTCCCGGCGAGAGGAGCTGCGGCGCGCGGCGACGGCGACGAAGACCTCGGGAATCCTCATCCTGACGACGGCCCTGATCGGCCTGAACTGGTACCTCTACATCAAGGCGATCGCCGACCGCCGCGTTCTCGACACGAGCCTCGGCTACTACATCAATCCGCTGGTCAACGTGGCCCTCGGCGTCCTCGTCCTGCGCGAGCGCATGCGCCCGCTCCAGGGCGCGGCGGCGGCGCTCGCGACGGCGGGCGTGGGTTGGCTCGTCTGGTCGCGCGGCGAGCTGCCGCTTCTCTCCTTGACCCTGGCGTTCACCTTCGCGGCCTACGCTTTGCTCCGAAAGGTCGCCCCGGTCGACGCGCTGGCGGGCCTGTCCTTCGAGACCTTCGTGCTGACGCCTCCCTGCGTCGCGGCGCTCGCCTGGCTCGCCTTTCGCGGCCGCGTCCCGCCCGATCTACGCACGTGGCTGCTGCTGGCCGGCGGGGCCGCCGTGACCGCCCTGCCCCTGCTGTGGTTCGTCGAGGCCGCGCGGCGGCTGAACCTCAAGACGATGGGCTTCCTTCAATTCACGTCGCCGACCTTGCAGTTCCTCATCGCCGTCTTCGCCTTCGGCGAGCCCCTGCCCCGCGAGCGCCTGATCAGCTTCGCGCTGATCTGGCTCGGCGTGCTCCTGTACTGCGCCGACGCCGCGCTCGCCCCGCGCGGCACCGCGCTCCCCCCGCGCGGCGGCGCCCCCGCTCCCCGCTCCGCCGCGTAGGGAACTTTCCGGCAGGCTCGATCGTCTGGTAGGTGCGTCCGGACGCACCCGCGCACGGTCATGGAACTCCGCCACCTGAAAGACGACGTCCTGCTCGCCCGCCTGGAGACCATAGTTTCCCACGAGCGGTCCTCCATCGCGGACATCGTCGGACATCTGGCGGAGATCGACCGAAGGGAACTCGTGATGGGCGCCGGGTACGGAAGCCTCTTCGAGTACTGCGTCAAGAAGCTCGGCTATTCCGAAGCCGCCGCGTTTCTCAGGGTGCGCGCGGCCCGGGCCGTCCTCCGATTCCCACGCGTCCTCGACGACCTGAGAAGCGGAAAAATCCACCTCGACGCGATCATGCGCCTCTATCCCCATCTCAACGACGACAACTGCGAACGGATCTTGAATCAGGCTTCCGGCGCGACGAAACGAGAGGTCATGATCCTGGCGGCCAGCCTCGCTCCACCCGCGCCCGCCCCCGAACGCGACATCATCCGCCCGCTTCCGCGGGCCCTTCCCATCGGAACGCCGTCCCCTCACGCGGCTCCGCTGCCTCATCCGTCTGCGCCGTTGCCTCATCCGTCTGCGCCGCCGCCTCATCCGTCTGCGCCGCCGCCTCATCCGTCTGCGCCGCCGCCCCCTCCGATCGAACGCTCCGGAATGAGCAAGCCGGAAATCATCCCTCCCGCTGCCAGGGTCAGATTGGCCTTTACGGCGGATGACGAATTCATGCTCCTGCTCGACCGCTGGCGAGGCCTCCGTCGCCATAAATTTCCGGCCGGACGGCTCGAGGATCTCTTCGAGGACGCTTTGAAGCTGGCCATCGAGCGCGTCGATCCAGCCCGGCCGCGCAGAGCGTCGCGGAGCGGCGGCGCGAAAGGACGCCGCATTCCCGCCGCGGTGAAACGAGCCGTCTGGAGCCGGGACGGAGGACGGTGCGCCTTTATCGGGCAGGATGGCCGCCGCTGCGAGGCCGCCGAGAGGCTCGAATACGATCACGTCCGGCCATGGTCTCTCGGAGGCGCCTCGACCGCCGACAATCTCCGCTTGTTGTGTCGCCCGCATAATCAATGGCTCGGACGCCGCCTATTCGGAGATAGAAGACGCCGTGCGCCGCTGCGTCCGGACGCACCCGCGCACGCTCCTCCGCAGCCGTCCCCGTAGGGCCCCTTGCAGGGTGGGACCTCTGCCGAGGAATTTAGGCCCCTCCGGCCTAAACGTCCGGCGCCCCGGGTCGCGTAGAATTTGACCGTGGTCAACTTTTCGGGCAAGGAAAGGGCTTCTCTCATGAATTTGCGAACCGCGTCGCGCGCCGTCGCCTCGGTCGTGATCGCCTCCCTCGTCGTGGCGATACCCGGGCCGGATCTCTGGGCTCAGACCGCCGCCGCGGCCCGCGCCGGCTCGTCGGGCCTCGGCGCCTCCGGCG
>CAZURZ010000063.1:10992-12313 GCA_964623465.1 uncultured Elusimicrobia bacterium | reverse complement strand
GCCTCGAAGCGGGCCTGGGGCACGTCCATCGCGGCCTTGAGGGAGCCGGATTCGAGCAGGCGCCCGTCGCGCGAGGGGAGGAGCTTGGCCAGGGCGCGACGCCCGCCGGGGAAAGCCTCAAGGATACCGGCCAGGGCGCGCGCGTAGCCCGGCGGCTCGTGCAGGCGCGTCCAGCCGTCGATGAGGCAGCGGACCGCGTCGGCGACCTCCTCCGGCGTCAGCGCCGGGTGCCGGGCGACGCGCCGCCCCCAATCGTCGAAGAAGGGGCCGACGGGCAGGAGGAGGTCTGCGGACTTGCGCAGGCCCTTGGCCGCGCGCAAGGGGTAATGCCGGTGGTTGTCGGCGCCCATGTGCTTCTGGTGCAGGACGCCCGCTCGGCCCAGGCGTCCTCCGTACAGCGCGGAGCCGGGCTTGGCCGCGTCGTAGAGCGCGTCGTAAAGCGAATCTCCGGGCTTGAGCTCCCATTGATCGACGACCCGGTCGAGGTCGCCGAAGTTGTGGGCGACCAGCGCGGAGGCCTTCAGCAGTTCGATCCCGGAGAGGCCGGCGTAGGCGCGGTCCTCGCGCCCGGCTTCCCGGAGCATGGCGGCCAGCACGGCGTCGGCCAGCGGGCGGGCGAAGCCGCGCACCGCCGCGTAGGCGCCGACCGCGACCGAGAACCAGGTGCCCTCATGGGTGGACAAACGCTTCTCGCCCGTTCCCTGCACGCGCGCGGTGACCGGGCCGTAATCCCAGGACGCGGCCTCGAGCACGAGACGGGCCTGCTCCTCGGCCAGGCCGGGCTGGATCTCCTGCCAATGCTTCCAGCGGATGCCGTTGTCGACGTCGGTGGGCACGAAGGAGCCCGCGGTGGCCCAGTGAGCGCACAGGCACAGCTCGTAGTACTCGAGCGGGTTGAGTCGGCGGCCATCATAGGCGCGCAGGACGCGGATATAACGGAGAGAGGCCCCTTCCGGTTGCGGCCCGTCGAAAAGGAACGGCGCCGCGGAGCGGACCTGCTCGACGAGCAGGCCGGGGCTGATCGACACTAGAACGGCGTGCGGGCGAGCTTGAGAGGGGGGAGCGCCGCGTCTTTGGCGGTCACGATCGCGTCTTTCGCGCTCACCGGCCACTTGATGCCGAGCTCCGGATCGTTCCAGAGGATGCCCGCGTCGACGTCCTTGGTCCAGTAGTCGGTGACCTTGTACGTCATGTCGGCCACGTCGGAGAGCGCGCAGAACCCATGGGCGAAGCCGGCCGGCACCCAGAACATGCGGTTGCCGGCGTCGTCGAGCTCGATGGACGCGGACTTGCCGAAGGTCGGGGACTTCATGCGCAGGTC
>CAZURZ010000063.1:0-10982 GCA_964623465.1 uncultured Elusimicrobia bacterium | reverse complement strand
GACGACCGCGTCGAAGACGCGGCCGCGCGCGCAGCGCACGAGCTTGCCGACGGGCTTGGGCGGAAGCTGGTAGTGCAGGCCGCGGACCACGTTCTTCTTGGAGCGCGAGAGGTTGTCCTGCACCAACGGAGGCAGGCCTTCCTTGGCCCAGTCGTCGGCGCGAAAGGCCTCGAAGAAGTAGCCGCGGTCGTCGGGGAAATACGGCCCTTCGACCACGAGCAGGCCGTCGATGCCGCCGTACGGCTTGAAGGTCAGCGCCACTAGGCCGCGACCGTCGACTTCTGCTGCTTGCGCCAGTACTCCTGGCCTTCGGGCGGCAGGGTGTAGACGGGGTCGAGGTACTCGTAGCGGCGCGTGAGCGCGTCCTCGTCGTCGGCCTCGATGCCGGTGCGGTAGCCCTTCGTCCAGTAGGAGATGCCCTTGACCTTGTCGTAGTCGGCGAGCTGGTGGATCCAGCGCTTGCCGACGTAGGGGACGTCCACGGTCACGCGCGGCGTCGCGAAACCGGGGAGGTAGCCCATGATGTCGTGCTGGAGCTTCATGCCCTCGGCGATCGACAGGCGCCAGTGCTCGGAGTTGGGGATCATGTCGGCCATGTAGAAGTAGTACGGCATGATCTTCGCGTGATCGAGCAGCATGAAGCACAGCTCGAGCATGTCCTGGCGCGTGGAGTTCACGCCGCGCAGGAGCACGCCCTGGTTGCGCACGTCGCGGAATCCCATGTCCAGGAGCTTGCGCACGGCCCGGCCGACGAGAGGAGTGACCTGGGCGGCGTTGTTGACGTGGGTGTGCACGGCGATGTCGACGCCGCGCTCGAGGGACTTCTTCGCCAGGCGGTCGAGCGCTTTCAGCACGTCGTCCTGCAGGAAGTGCTGGGGCAGGCCCTGGAGGCCCTTCGTCGCGAGCCGGATGTCGCGGATGTTGGGGATATCCATCAACGAGCCCACGAATTTCTCCAATTTGGCGATCGGCACGTTGGCCACGTCGCCGCCGGAGACGACCACGTCGCGGACGGAGGGGGTCTTCCTCAGGTAGTCGAGCATCGCGTCCCAGCGGGCGTCGGGCTGCATCTCGAACTTATGCTTCTTGACCTGGTCGACGTCGTTGCCGACGAGGTCCATGCGCGTGCAGTGGCCGCAGTACTGCGGGCACGTGGAGATCATCTCGGCGAGGACCTTGGTCGGGTAGCGGTGCGTGAGGCCCTCGGTGGCCCACATCTCGGACTCGTGCAGGGAGTCGCGGGAGGCCTTCGGGTGGTTGGGCCAGTCGGCGTGCCGGTCGGAGACGATCGGCAGCATGTAGCGGCGCACGGGATCGCTCTTGAGATCCTTCTCGTTCATGCAGTTGAGCATGTGCGGAGGGATCAGGATCGACATCGTGGCCTTTTCCTTCTGGTCGCGGACGATCTCCTCGGCGAGGTCGTCGGTCAGGAAATGGCCGAACGCGTCCTTCAAATCCTTGAGGTTCTTGGCGGAGTGCTGGCGCTGCCAGAGCGCGGACTCCCACTGCTCCTTGGTCACGCCCTTGTAGCCGGGCAGGCGCGTCCAATCCGGCTCCCGGAACTCCCGCTTCAGAGGGTACTGGAAGGGCTGCTTGGACGCGTCGGCTTTGACTTTCTTGGCCATGCGCAATTCTAGCAAACGCCGACGGAGGGGGGTAGGTGCGTCCGGACGCAGTTACTGCGCGGTCCAGGCGCCGTCGACGGTCAAGGAGGCGCCGCGGATCTGATTCGCCGCGTCCGAGCACAGGAACACGGCGATGCCGCCGATCTGCTCCGGGGTGGCGAAGTCGTGGGAGGGCTGCTTCTCGGCCAGAAGCTTGGCCTTCGCGGCCTCGACGCTCATGCGGTCGTGCTGGGCGAGCGCGTCGATCTGCTTCTGCACGAGCGGCGTCAGGACCCAGCCGGGGCAGATCGCGTTGCAGGTGATGCCCGAGGCCGCCGTCTCGAGCGCGACGGTCTTGGTCAGGCCGACGACGCCGTGCTTGGCGGCGACGTAGGCGGCCTTGTTCGCGGAGGCGACGAGCCCGTGCGCCGAGGCGATGTTGATGATGCGGCCCCATCTGCGCTTGCGCATGCCCGGCAAGGCGGCGCGGATCGTGTGGAAGCTGGAGGTCAGGTTGATGGCCAGCACGAGATCCCACTTGTCGGCGGGGAAGTCCTCGATCGGAGAGACGTGCTGGATGCCGGCGTTGTTGACCAGAATGTCGACCTTGCCGAACTGCCGCTCGGCGTCGAGGACGAGCGCGGCGACCTCGGCCGGCTTGCTCATGTCGGCCTCGTGGTAGGCCGCCTTGGCTCCGGAGAGGCGCTCGATGCCTTGGCGCAGTTCCTCGATTTCCCTCCGGTCCCCGAAGCCGTTGAGCATGACCTCGGCGCCCTGCGCGGCCAAGGCTTGCGCTATTCCCAGCCCGATTCCGCTGGTCGATCCAGTGACGACGGCCGTTTTACCTTTGAGCATGCGCGTATCTTAGCACGGCAGCGCGTCATGGAACTCGATGTCGTTCCAAGCCGGCGGGCCGCGTGCCCGGCACCTATTGCGGCATTCTGCCGGTTATCGGCGCGGTTTCGACCCAGGAGACGAGCTGGTCGAAGGCTTCGTGGGCGCGGGGCATCAGGGGCTCGACGAAGGGGAAGAGCTCCGCGTTGGTGTCGATGTGGGCGGCGCTCTCGATGATCTCGAGGCGGTGACGGTCGGCGCGGCCGCGCGAGGCGACGAGGGCGGCGTAGGCCTCGGCGTGGCCCTTGCAGGAGATCAGCCAGTCGGCGCGCCCCGCGAGGGAGACGAGCGGGACGCGGAGGTCTCCGGTGTTCTCCATTTCGCGCACGGCGGCCAGCGCCGCGGGCCGCGAATCCAGGTCGTAGCGGTCGAGCGGGCCGGCGTAGGACGGGTCGAGGTCGGATATGAAGAGGCCGAGCGAGGACTCCCAGTAGACGGCTTTGTAGAGGTCGATCAAAGGCTTCCATTTCGGCGTCGGACGGGGAAAGCCGGCTTTCACGAGGGCGTCCTCGTCCCACGGCTCCTTCGCCGTCGCGCGCAGCAGAGCCGGAAGCTCGCGCAGGAGGTTGCCCTCGCCGGACTTCCACATCACGCCGGAGACCTCGAGGGCGCCGTCGACGAGGCCGTCCTCGGCGGCCCGCCGCGCGACGAACCCGCCGTTGGAGAGGCCGACGGCGTAGACCCGGCGGGGGGCCGCGCCGCGGCTCGCCAGGAGCGAGCCGGCCGTCTCGATGAGCGTTTCCAGGCGCCAGGCCCAGCGGCGCACCGAGCTCTCGGGGGTCATCGGCATCACGACCGTGTCGCCGTCGAGGACGGCGCGGCGCACGCCCTTGTCGGTGGCGGCGAACGCGTAGCCGCGCGAGAGCGCGAAGTCGGAGAACCAGAGGTCGTAGGTGTTCTCGTCCGTGATGCCGGAGGCCGCGGCGACGACGAGCTTGCCGTTCCAATCCCGCGGAACGCGCAGGAGGAAGCGCGCCCGGTTCTCCGGCGGCAGCGTGCCGGCGATCAGCGTTCCGGGCACGGGCCCCGTGAGCTCCGTCCAGAACTTCTTCGGCGGCGCGATGTGGAGCGCGTCCGCGGGGAGCTTGCCGGCCGCGCGCGCCGGAGCGGTGGTGAGATCGTCGAGTTCGGTTTCGGCCAGATCGGCCGCGCGCGGGAGGTCGACGCGGAACGCGTAGGCGCGGGGGATGCTCACGGTTCGAGGAGCGCGGCGAGGCGCTCGCGGCGCTTGAGGGGCCAGTAATGGTCGCCGGCGACGATCCGGGCGCGGAAGCGGCCGGAGGCGTCGCGCAGAACGGTCCCGGAGGGAGGCGCCTTCGCGGGGCACGGGATGCCGAGACGCTCGAAGAGGGCCTTGGCGCTCTCCCAGTTGAGCAGCTTGTCGCCGTCGGAGTGGACGAGCTCGAGGCGGATGCCCGACGCGCGGAGGCGCTCGGCGTCCTCGGGCGAGAACTCGAGGCGGAACATGTCGGAGGAGCGGCGCAGCATCGCTTCCTGCCAGCCCGGGTCGCGGGCGTCGGCCTCGAGGTCCTTCAGGAACGCCTTGCGGATGTGGTCGACGGCTTTGTCCCAGGGCTCGGCGAGGTCGGCCTTCATCATCTTGGCGGCGTCGCGCGAGGCCATCGCGATGACCTGGCCGCGCTGGAAATCCCACTGGGAGAGCCAGGCCGAGACCGCGGGAGCCAGCAGAGGATTGAGGCGGGCCGCGGCGCGCCACAGCTCCGCCGTCGCGTCGCCGGCGTCGAGCCAGTCGACGACCGCGCGGGTGGCCTGGCTCATGCGCTCGAAGTCGGGGCCGGCCCGGCGCTCGCTGCCCTCGTAATGCGTCGTCGCGTGAAGCATGAACACGCGAGAGCCCGTCAGCGCCTTGAGCGCCGCGGCGACGGCGGGCTCGTCGCGCAGTTGGACCATGCGCTGGAAGACCAGGGTGGCGAAGGAGTGCAGGGCGAGCTCCACCTTGCCGCGGGGGGAGTCGGCCGCGGCGAGGTTGATCGCGGAGGCGAGGTCGCGGGCGTCCGCGTCCAGCGGGCGCTTGGTGGGAGTCCAGGGGGTGGGCGCGTGGCCGCGCGTCCAGACGAACAGCTCCGGTCCGGCGGGCCGCTCGCCTCGCGCGAACAGCGGCTCGAAGCTTTCGTTCAGGGCGAGGCCGCCGGCGTACACGCGGGCGGGGCCGGCTCCGGTCCCGGGGCGGGATTTGTAGGCGACCGGCGCGCCCCCGTCGCCCGCGAACGTCCCGGCGGTCCAGCCTTCGCCCGGGT
This sequence comes from uncultured Elusimicrobia bacterium, assembly GCA_964623465.1. Lineage (GTDB taxonomy): Bacteria > Elusimicrobiota > Elusimicrobia > UBA1565 > UBA9628 > GWA2-66-18. Next base: position 6,226 of record CAZURZ010000063.1, on the reverse strand, counting down.
CGCCGGCGCGCCCGCCGTCGAAGCGCGCGGCGCCCTCGGCGGCCTGGCGCTCGACGGGAGGAAGCGGCTCGGCGGCCCGCGCCGCCGCGAGGCCGGGCAGGACGGGAAGCGCCGGAATCTCGGTCGGCAGCAGGGTCGGGGGGCGCTCCGAGGCCGACGGGGCCGCCAGCGCCGGCGCCAGCGACGACGGCGCGAGAACGGGCGCGAGGGACGGCGAGGCGGGCGCGGACGCGGGCGCGGCCACGGTCACCGGGGCGGGCGCGTGCGACAGCGACAGCGCGGCGCCGAGCAGAGCGGTCTTCACGGGTCCATTATAAAAAGAGCCGCCTCTCGATGGGCGGGCCGAGGGGGCAATCCCGGCCCGGCAAAAGGCCCACGGCGATTTGATAACATGGCGGGATGAGCGTGACCAAGGTGTGCGTGGTCGGCGGCGGCACGATGGGCAACGGCATCGCCCACGTCTTCGCCCAGAAGGGCTACGCGACGACGATCGTCGAGGCCAAGAAGGAGCTGGCCGACAAGGCGCTGGCGACCATCGCCAGGAACATGGACCGGCAGGTCGCCAAGGGCGTGTTGACGGCCGCCGACAAGGACGCGGCTCTCGCGCGGCTGCGGGCCGTCGACTCCATTGAAGCGGCCCGCGGCTTCGACTTCGCGGTCGAGGCCGTGCCCGAGAAGCTCGAGATCAAGTCCGCCGTGTTCGCCGAGCTCTCCAGGCACGGCGCTCCGGGCGCGATCCTGGCCACGAACACCTCGTCCATCCCGATCGGAGACATCGCCAAGGCCGCCGCCGACCCCTCGCGCGTGATCGGCATGCACTTCATGAATCCCGTCCCGGTCATGAAGCTCGTCGAGATCATCCGCGCCAAGGCCACCTCGGACGCGACGACCGAGACGACGCGCGCGCTGGCCGAGAAGCTGGGCAAGATTCCGGCGGTCGCCAACGATTTCCCCGGCTTCGTCTCGAACCGCGTCCTCATGCCCATGATCAACGAGGCGATCGAGTGCCTGCGCGAGGGCGTATCGACCAAGGAAGACATCGACACGATCATGAAGCTCGGCATGGCGCACCCGATGGGGCCCATCCAGCTCGCCGACTACATCGGCCTCGACGTGTGCCTGGCCATCATGAACGTCCTCGACCAGGGCTTCGGCGGGACGAAGTACAAGCCCTCGCCCCTGCTCAAGGAGATGGTCGCGGCCGGGAAGCTGGGCGTGAAGAGCGGCGCCGGCTTTTACGAGTATCCGCCCAAGAAATAATGGACTTCAACTTCACCGACGAGATGGCGATGCTGCGCGACTCCGCGCGCGCGTTCGCCGACAAGACGCTCAAGCCCGGCTCCCAGGAGTGGGACGAGCATGAGGCCATCCCGGCCGCCGTCTACAAGCAGGGCGCGGAGCTCGGATTCTTCGGCCTCTCCGTCCCCGAGGAGCACGGCGGGCTCGGCGTCGGCCCGCTCGCCTACGCGGCGGCGATGGAGGAGCTCGCGCGCGGCTCGGCGTCCTTCCAGGTCTGCGCCACCGTGCACAACTCCCTGGTCTGCGCGGCGATCGCCAAGCACGGGACGGACGAGCAGAAAAAGAAGTTCCTGCCCAGGATGGCGTCGGGGGAGTGGATCGGCGCGTACTCGCTGTCCGAGCCCGGCTCGGGCACCGACGCGGGCTCGCTGTCCTGCTCGGCGGTCGACAAGGGCGACCACTGGCTGGTCAACGGCAACAAGGCCTGGGTCACCAACGGCGGCTTCGCCTCGGTCTTCCTCACCTTCGTCTCCACCAACAAGGAGGCCGGCTCGCGCGGCATCACGTGCCTGCTCGTCGAGAAGGGCATGCCCGGTTTCTCGGTCGGCAAGAAGGAAAAGAAGATGGGCCTGCGCGCCTCCGAGACCAACGAGCTCGTGTTCCAGAACGCGAGAATCCCGAAGAGCGCCTTGATCGGCGGCGTGGGCGGGGGCTTCAAGATCGCCATGTCCCAGCTCGACTCCGGCCGCATCGGCATCGCCGCGCAGGCGGTCGGCATCGCCCAGGCCGCGCTCGACGAGGCGGTCTCCTACGCCAAGCAGCGCAAGCAGTTCGGCAAGAGGCTCTCCGAATTCCAGCTCACGCAGGCGAAGATCTCCGACATGGCCACCAACATCGAGGCCGCGCGCCTGCTCGTCTACCAGGCGGCCGCGAAGCTGGCCGCGGGGGAGAAGTGCACGAAGGAGGCCTCGATGGCGAAGTCCTTCGCCTCGCGCATCGCCAACAAGGCCTGCTTCGACGCCGTGCAGATCCACGGCGGCAACGGCTTCGTGCGGGAGTTTCCGGTGGAGCGTTACTTCCGCGACGTGCGCGTGACCGAGATCTACGAGGGGACGACCGAGGTGCAGAGCCTCATCGTCGCCCGCGAAGTGCTGGGCTGACGGTAAACTCGTCCCACGTTCCCGAGAACGACCACTCGGGCCCGGAGGCGGACGCCCCGGCCGCGACGACCGCCGCGCTCCCGTCCGCGCAGCGCGCCCGCAGGCCCTCGGGAATCTCCCGGAACGGCGCGCGGGCGAAGGCCTCGCGGTCGAACCAGTACAGGAACGCGTGGGCGGTCAGGCCGTCGTCGAAGCGCAGGACGTCGCCGTCGCGGCAGCCGGCCTTGACCGCGACGATCACCCGGCTCATCGAAATCCCGGCCGCGGCTTCGGCCTTCAGCGCCCCCAGCCGCGCGGCCAGCAGGCCGGCCAGGAGGGCGGCGCCGAGCCCGGCCGTCGCGGCGCGCGGCAGGCGGGCGGCGAGGCGCTCGAAGCCGGCGGCGGCCTCCAGCAGATAGAACGGCAGGATCCAGATCAGCTGGCGCGGCGCCAGGTACATGCGGAAGAAGAGGTCGGTGGCGACGACGAGGGCGAGCCCGGCCGGCGTGATGAGCCGGGCGGCGGAGAGGGCCGCCGACTCGGGGCGGTCGGCGCCCGGCAGGCGGGAGTACAGCCACAGCCCCGCGAGCGCGAGCGCCAGCGACCACTGGAGCAGGAGGGCGCCGCCGGCGGCGGCGGGCGCGGCTTCGCTGGCGGCGGCCAGGCGCAGGGGAACTTCCAGCAGGAAGCGCGCGAGCCCCGGCCCCGCGTCGGAGAAGGCGAGCGCGTCGCGGTCGAGGGCGGCCTTCGTCGACCACAGGAACCACGGAAGGAAGGACAGCCCCGCCGCGGCCCAGGCCGAGGCCCAGGCTCGCAGGGCCTCCCGCCTGCGCGCGGCCGCCAGGCGCAGGCCGTGCAGGCCGGCGACGAGGACCGCGTACGGGTGCGCGTGCAGGAAGACGGCCGCGAGGACGGCGTACGGCGCGCGGCGCTGCGGACGCTCCTCGAGGGCGAGCAGCAGGACGGTCTGCCAGACGGCCAGGGCGCAGGCCGCCGCGTAGAAGTCGGCGCGCGCCGTCCATTCGGCGTGCATGGCGGAGACGGCGAGAAGGGCGGCGGCGAAGAGGCCTCGCCGCCCGCCGCCCGCGAGGCGGTTCAGGCCCGCGAGCGCGGCGGCGCCCCAAAGCAGGGACGGCGCGCGCAGCCACGCGGGCGAACCGGCGACGCGCGCGGCGAGCCACGTGGAGAGCGGATCGAGCAGGAGATGGTGGGGATTGTGGCGGATCTGCGCGAGAAAATCGCCGAGCGCCGGGCGCGCGAGCGCGGCGTGGAACTGCATGTACTCGTCTCCGAGCGGCGCCGTCGCGAAAGCCGCCAGGAGGGCGAGCGCGAGCGCCGGCAGAAGGATGACGATCATCGGCGCGCGCGCGGCGCGAGCAGGACGAGGGAGTCGCGCCCGTCCGTCGCGAGCACGCGGGCGTCGTGGGAGACGGACAGCGCCGTCTCCAGCCGCTCGGCGTCGGCGGCGCGGGAGCGCCACGCCCAGTCCTTGTACAGGACGAGTTCGGGGGCGGCCCCGACGGCGGCGCGCGCCGCGTCCACGGCCGCGGCGTCCTCGAGCAGGAGATAGGCCCACACCGCGGGCCGTCCGGCGGCCTCGCGCACGAAAGGCGGGTTGAAGGCCGCGACGTAGGCGCGCGCGGGCAGAAGGGCGGCGGACTCCTTCAAGAACCGCAGCGAGGCGGCATGCGCGGGATCGGGCGCGGCCGGGCCGGCGGCGGCCAGCCCCGCGGCCAGCAGCGCCGCGGGCGCGGCGGCGGGACCGAGCGCCCCGCCCGCGGCCACGGCCAGCGGCAGGAGCGCGCTCAAGGCGTAGCGGTCTTCGCTGCCGGCGTCGAAGCGTCCGCGGAAGAAGCCCGCGTACAGGAGCAGGAAGCCGGCCGCGAGGAAGGCGAGCGCGGCGGCGCGGCGGCGGGTCGCCGCGGCCAGCGCGGCGGGCCGGAGCAGGGGCAGGAACGACGGCGTGGACGCGAGCCAGCGCAGGTTCGGAAGGAGCTGGCGCGAGAGGTGGGAGAGCGGCGCGGTCGTCGACGCGGAGTAGCCGGGCAGCGCGTCGGCGCGGTTGGACCAGGCGATCAGCGCCGGCGCGGCGAAGCCGGCGAGCGCGGGCCAGAGGACGACGGCGGGCGCGCGCAGGAGGGCCGCGTAGCCGGCCAGCAGGACGTTCTCAGGGCGGACTTGGACGGCGTAGGCCAAGGTCGCGGCCGCGAAGGCGTCGGGGGCGCGCCCGGGCTCGCGCTCGCGCGCGTGCAGGGCCGCGAGGGTCGCCGCGATCCAGAACGTCGAGGAGGAGGTGAGGTCGGCGGCGCGCGCCCAGGTCAGGCCGAGCGGCGCCGCGCTCCAGACGAAGGCGGCCGCGAGCGCGCCGGCCTCGTCGTCGAAGGCCTCGAGCGCGGCCCAGAACACGAACAGCGCGGAGAGCGCCGAGAGCAGCGCGCTCCAGGCGAAGGCCGTCGCCTCTCCGGCGCCGGCCAGCGCGTAGGCGGCGGCCAGGGCGACGTGATGGCCGCCGGGCCAGGTCGGCCGGGCGAGCGCGTCCCATCCCTCGAGTCCGCCGGCCAAGGTCTGCGCGAACGCGCCCGAGGCGGCCAGGCGGCGCGCGATGTCCATGTGCTCGAACTCGTCGTAGTAGACGCGGTGGGCGGACGGCAGGGCCAGGCGCAGGGCGAGCGCGCCGAGGACGAGCGCGGCCAGGGGCAGCCATATCCGCGGGCCGGCCTGCGCCAGGCGGCGGCGCAGGCGCCCGAGCGCGCCGGGCAGAAGGAGCAGCCAGACGGCGAGAAGCAGCGCCAGCGCCGCGGGGTACGGGCGGGCCAGCAGGCTCGCCGCGGTGGGCATCAGCGCGTCAGCTTCTTGTAGTGGATGCGCTTGGGCTGGACGTCGCCGAGGCGCTTCTTCTTGTCGGCCTCGTAGGCCGCGAAGTCGCCCTCGAACCAGGTGACCTGGCTGTCGCCCTCGAACGCGAGGATGTGCGTGGCGACGCGGTCCAGGAACCAGCGGTCGTGGCTGATGACCACGGCGCAGCCGGGGAAGGCCTCGATGGCGTCCTCGAGCGCGCGCAGCGTGTGCACGTCGAGGTCGTTGGTGGGCTCGTCGAGGAGGAGGACGTTGGCGCCCTCCTTCAGCATCTTCGCGAGGTGGACGCGGTTGCGCTCTCCGCCCGAGAGGTTCTTGACCAGCTTCTGCTGGTCCTGGCCGGCGAAGTTGAAGCGGCCGCAGTAGGCGCGCGAAGGCATCTCGACCTTGCCGAGCTTGACGACGTCGAGGCCGTCGGAGATGACCTCCCAGACGTTCTTCTCGCCGTCGAGCTGGCGGTTCTGATCGACGTAGCCGAGCTTCACCGTCTCTCCGACCTTGAACGTGCCCGCGTCGGGCTTCTCGAGGCCGGTGATCATGCGGAACAAAGTCGTCTTGCCGGCGCCGTTGGGGCCGATGACGCCGACGATGCCGTTGGGCGGCAGGCGGAAGGACAGGTTGTCGTAGAGCAGCTTGTCGCCGAAGGACTTGGCGATGCCCTTGGCCTCGATGACGGTGTCGCCCAGGCGCGGCCCCGGCGGGATGTAGATCTCGAGCGCGTCGTACGTCTTCTCCTTCTGCGACTCCTCGAGCATCTTGTCGTAGTTCTGCAGGCGGGCCTTCTGCTTGGCCTGGCGGCCCTTCGCGCCCTGGCGCACCCACTCGAGCTCCTGGGCCAGAGCCTTCTGCATCTTGGTCTCGGACTTCGCCTCCTGCTTGAGGCGGTTCTGCTTCTGCTCGAGCCAGGACGCGTAGTTGCCCTTATAAGGGATGCCCTCGCCGCGGTCGAGCTCGAGGATCCAGCCCGCCACGTTGTCGAGGAAGTAGCGGTC
>CAZURZ010000062.1:0-12700 GCA_964623465.1 uncultured Elusimicrobia bacterium | reverse complement strand
CAAGGCCCCGGGCGTCATCGTCGCCGCCAAGACCGCCTCGCCGCTCATCATCGGCCTCGGCGACGGCGAGACCTTCCTCGGCTCCGACGTGCCCGCCTTCCTCGCGCACACCCGCCGCGCGGTGTTCCTCGAGGACGGCGAGATGGCCGTCCTCAAGAAAGACGGCGCCACGTTCTTCGACCTCGCCGGCAAGAAGCTTGAGAAGAAGCCGGTCGACATCAAGTGGGACCGGGCCATGGCCGAGAAGTCCGGCTACCGTCACTTCATGCTCAAGGAGATCCACGACCAGCCCTCCTCCTGCGAGGACACCATGCGCGGCCGCTTCTTCCCGCTCAAGGGCGTGCTGGAGCGCGAGTGCGGGATGAACCCGGACATCCTCAAAAAAGTCCGTTCCGTCCAGATGGTGGCGTGCGGAACGGCGTACCACTCCTGTCTCGTCGGCCAGTATTGGTTCGAGTCGATGGTGGGCGTCCCCACGCGCGTCGAAACCGCTTCCGAATTCCGTTATCGCGAAACGACCATCGGTCCGGACGATCTTGTCATCGCCGTTTCTCAGTCCGGCGAGACCGCCGACACCCTGGCCGCCGTCAAGATCGCCAAGGAAAAGGGCGCCAAGGTCCTCGCCATCTGCAACACCGTCGGCTCCGCGCTCACGCGCGCGGCCGACTGGACGATGTACACGCACTGCGGCCCCGAGCTCGGCGTCGCCTCCACGAAGGCCTTCATCGGCCAGCTCACCGCCCTGGCGGTCATCACGCTGCACGCGGCGATCGGCCGCGGCAAGATGAGCGACGCCGAGGGCCGCGTCTTCGTCGAAGACCTCGTGAAGCTCCCGGGCTGGATCCGCGCCGCGATCAAGCTCGACGCGCAGACCTTGGCGGTGGCCCGGAAGTTCGCCAAGAAGGCCCACTTCCTCTTCATCGGCCGCAACGTCAACTACCCGATCGCGCTCGAGGCGGCCCTCAAGCTCAAGGAGATATCCTACATCCACGCCGAGGGCTACGCCGCCGGCGAGCTCAAGCACGGCCCCATCGCGCTCATCGACACCGAGATGCCGGTCGTCGTCATCGCGACCCAGAGCAAGCTCCTCGAAAAGACGATATCCTCCCTCGAAGAGGTCAAGGCGCGCGGCGCGCAGGCGATCGTGCTGGCCACCGAGGGCGTCGGAGAGTTCAAGGACTGCGAGGCGGTGCTGCGGCTTCCGCCCGTTCCGGAGATGCTCTCTCCGATCGTGAACATCATCCCGCTCCAGCTTCTGGCGTACCACGTGGCCGACCTCCGGGGTTGCGATGTCGATCAGCCGAGAAATCTGGCGAAGAGCGTCACCGTCGAATAAACGCCGGCTCCTTCGCGCGAAGCGGGCGTTTCCGCTCGCCGCCGGGGCCGCCTTGTTCGGCGCTTACCTCGTCTCCGTGCCGTGGGGGCAGGCCTACGCGAACATGCGCGCGCGCTCTGACGAGCGCTCCCGGCTCGCCCCGCTCGTCGCCGAGGCCGAGCGCGAGAACCTCACCTTCCCGCAAGTCGTCGTCTCCTATCCGGCCCACCACAACAAGCTCGTCTACTGGAACGTGACGTCGCCGAGTTCGACGACCTCCTACGCGAGCGGGCGTCCCGCGTGGGGCGTCGTCTGGGCGGACCCCGAGCTCGTCGCGCGCGACCTCCCGTGGCAAGGCGGCCGGGTCGTGGCCCGCGTCGTCGGAGTGCGGGGCGACTTCGTCGCCCTCGACTACCTGGGGAGGCCCTGATGGAGCTCGGCGTCGACCTCGTCGAGATCGGCCGCATCAAGGCACTGGCCAAGCGCAACCCGAAGTTCCTGACGCGCGTCTTCTCCCGCGCCGAGATCGAGTACTGCAAGGCCAAGAAAAACCCCTGGCCTCATTTCGCCGTCCGCTTCGCCGCCAAGGAAGCCGTCTACAAAGCCCTGGGCAAGGCCGAGGTCCCGCTGACCGCGATCTCCGTCCACCGCGGCCCCGACGGCCGCCCGGCCGTGCGCATCAACGGCCGGAAAGTCCCCAAGCTCAAGCTGGCTCTTTCCCACGGCCGCGACCACGCGGTCGCCTTCGCGACCAAGCTGTGATCGAAGCCAAGACGTTCGAGTCCGGGACGGCGGGTCCGCGCGTCCTCCTGCTCGGCGGCGTCCACGGCGACGAGACCCCGGGGCCGCTGGGCCTGGAGTCGCTCGCGGCCGACCTCGCCGCCGGAAAGCTCAAGTTGTTCAAGGGCGCGGTCACGGTCGCCGCGCGGGTCAACGCCGCCGCGCTCGAGCGCAAAAAGCACTTCCTCGACGAGAACCTCAACCGGATCATGGGCCAGTCCTCGCCCACGCGCGAGGGGGCGCTCGCCGCCGAGCTCGGGGCGCTCATCGACGCGCACGACGCCGTCCTCGACCTCCACGCCACGCAGGCGCCGTCTCGCCCCTTCGCCTTCCTGGACGACGAGCGGCTCCAGTGCCGCGCTTGGGCCGAAGTCCTCGGCGTCGACTATCTGCTCGCCGGCTGGCCCGCGTTGTACGCCGGCAAGGGGACCATGACCACGACGGAGTACGCGACGTCGCGCGGCAAGCTCGCCCTCACCGTTGAGACGGGCGCCGACGCCGACCCGCACGGCCCGTCCATCGCCAAGGCCGTCGCGCACAACGCCTTGGCACGTCTGGGCGTCGCTGCGGGCGGGCTCGCGGTGCGCCCGCCGAAGCTCCTCCGCCTCACCGCCGACGTGCGCAAGACGGGCCCGGGCTCCTTCGCCAAGCCCTGGAAAAGCTTCGACCGCGTCTCCAAGGGCGAACTGCTCGCCCGCTACGACGACGGGGGGGAGATGTTCGCGCCCGCGGATGCCTTCGTCATCATGCCCTACGCCGCCGCCGCGGTCGGAGACGAGTGGCTCTACCTCGCTGTATAATACGGCCATGAAGCTGATCCCCGTCCTTCTCCTCCTGCTTCTCGTCTCGGGCCGGGCCTCCGCCCAGGGCGGCCGCGCGGTGAGCTGCGGCTGCTACTGCGGCAAGGTCCTTTTACCCCCGTGCAGCGACCAGGCCTGCATCGACGCCTGCGGCGGCGGCGCGGTCTACGCCACCACGGGCACCAGCGAACCTCCGATGGCCGGCGTGAAGGCCGGCAAGTGGAGCAAGCACTTCGTCGGCAAGTACAAAGAAAACATCGCGAACTGCGGCTCGAAGCCCCTGTGCATGGGCCTCAGCACCGTGGTCTACGGCATCACGGTGCCGATCGGCCTCGTCGTCGACCTCCCGGTGGTCCTTGTAAAAGGCCTGGGCGCGGGTTTCTACTACGCGGGCAAGGGCATCGCCTATCCTTTCCGCAAGCGCCCCAAGCCGCACAAGCCCGTCGTCGAGATCGCCGCGCCGCCGCCCGCCGCCCCGGCCGTCGACTGCGCGGGCCTCGTGGCCGAGCACGACAAGCTCAGCGCCGAGCTCAAGACCGACGCCGAGACCTTCAACGCCGCCGTCGTTCAGACCCAGCTCGACCAGGGCGTGGACGCGGCGAAGAGCGCCGTGGCCGACGCCTCCAAGGCCGCCGAGAAAGCCTCGCAGGCCGCCGACGCGAAGGCGATGTCCGACTGGCTCTCCGGCCTCAACGCCGCGATCGACGCCTGCGTGAAGGAGCGCTCGGCGACGGATTCGTGGCACAAGTGCATCACCGCCGTCTACGACTCCTACGACCAGACGCTCGGCAAGCTCTCCGAGGCCTCGCGCGTCGACGCCGCGAAGACCGCCCTGAAGGACTACGTGGGGAACCTGCTCAAGAAGACCGAGCCGCTCGTCCAGAAGTCGGCGGCCTGCCAGGCGCGCTGATCAGCGCACGCGCTTGAGGTGCACCCGCTTGGACGTCAGCGGGAGCTTGATCACGATCTGCGGGCAGGTCACCACGCCGCGGACCGCGCCGGCCTCGTCCGGCGTCCGGCTCTTCTTCAGCATCGAGCGGTCCCGGTAGGACACGGTCACCTGATGGGCGTCCTGCCGGACGCTGACGATCTCGGGGTCCTTCCTTCCCGAAGAGCCCGCGCCGAGGAAGATGCCCACCACCTCGTTCTTCGTCCAGTCGATCGTCGGCGGCGGGGGAGGGGGATTCGCGTGCCCGCAGGCCTTGATCTCGTCCGCGGCCCACAGCGAGTTCCACTTGCTCTGCGCCCGCGCGTGGGCCACGCCCGCCTTGGAGCGGCTGAACGGCATCTTCACGACTTGATAGGGCACGTCGGCGGGATTAGGCGCCGCGGCCGAGGCGGTCAGAGCTGCGAGGATCAGTGCGGGGAGCATGGTAGAACAGGAATGTGAACGCCGCTAATTCGCGCCGAGTTCCGCCAGCGAAAGGCCGATCGCTTTGTCGATGACCGCCGAATCGCCTTTCTCGAGGTGCTGCTTGTCGTATTCCTTCGGCGAGCGGAGCTCGGAGGCCTTCTTCTTCCCGGCGACGATCGCCTTGCAGTCGCGGACGTAGCGGCGGGTGGCGGTGAAGCTCTTCGCCTTCGCGGCGTCTCCTTTGACCTCCGCCCAGCGGGCCTTCTCCCACTTGCTCATCTCGGAAGCCTTCAGCGGAGGGGCATCGGAGCCGGGCTTGCGCTCGTTCATCTGCGCGACGGCGGTTTCGAGGTCCTTGTCGGAGACCGTCCCGGAGAAAGCGGGAGCGGCGAGAGCGAGGAAGAGAAGGAGGGCTTTCATGCGTCCATCCTACCAAGTCTCGCGCCGTGCGCGCCGTTCCAACTTGGCCGCGACGGCCGCGAGAGCGGCCGGCGGCACGAGCCGATGGTTGCACGACGCAATCTGCGCAGATAAAACCGTTTTCACCGTTTCGCGTTGCTGTTTCCAGTGCTCAACGATGTGCATGCTCCTTTAACCCGAACTCTTCCCGGGAAGAGTTCCCAGCCAAGTCGTCTAACGCCGTGATATGCCGCCCAGGGGGGGCTGGATATCACCCATATGGCCGCCCCGGGGGCGTTGATTTAAACGCGTCTCCCTGTTAATCTATCGGGGCATGGCCCGTACCCTCGTCCTTAATAGGTCCTTCCGGGCGGTCGCCGTCGCCGATTGGCGGCGCGCGGTCACCTTGGTCTATATGGGCCTGGCCGAGGCGCTCGACGACGACCTGACCCCCTACGATTTCCAGGCCTGGATCGCGGCCTCGTCCAACTGGGTCCAGGTGCCGGGCGGATTCGTGTCCTCGCCGACGACGCGTTTCGCCGTGCCGGAAGTGATCCGCCTGGTGCGCTACGACCGCATCCCGCACCGCGAGGTGGCCTTCACCCGGCACAACGTCTTCGCCCGCGACCGCTACCGCTGCTCGTACTGCGGCAAGAGGAAGCCCAGCGACGAGCTCGACCTGGATCACGTGATCCCGCGCTCGCGCGACGGCTCCAACGACTGGACCAACGTCGTGACGTCCTGCCGTCCCTGCAATCTGAGAAAGGCCGACCGGCTCCCGGACGAGGCGGGCATGCCGCTCAAGGCGCCGCCGGTGAAGCCGCGCTGGACCTTGATGGGGAGCCTGGTGCCGCACCCGCGCGCGCACATCCCCGAGAGCTGGAAGAAGCTCCTGTCCTCCTCCGAGACGCGGTGACCCCCAAGCCCCTGACGAAGGCGGAACTGCGGGAGACCCTCGTCGCCCGCGAGCCCGGCGATCATAAGGGAACCTTCGGGCACGTCCTGGTCGTCGCCGGCTCGCGCGGGATGGCGGGGGCGGCGATCCTGGCCGCGCGCGGCGCCCTGCGTTCCGGAGCCGGGCTCGTCACGGTGGCGGCTCCGGCGGGCGCGGCGTCCGTGATCGCCGGAGCGGTTCCGTCGGCGCTGACGCTCGCCTTGTCCGAGAATCCCGCCGGCGTGTTCCGCCCCGACGGCGTGGAGCGCCTCAAGGAATACGCGAAGGAGCGGCGCGTCACGGCGCTCGCGATCGGGCCGGGGGTGACCACGCACAGCGACGCGGCCAAGTTCGTGCTCTTGGCGCTGTCGGGCGTTCCCGCTCCCGCCGTCGTGGACGCCGACGCGCTGAACATCTTGGCCCAGCAGGAGATCGACGGCATCGGGCAGATGCTCAAGGCCCGCAAGCAGGCCTGCGTGTTCACCCCGCACCCGGCGGAGGCGGCGCGCCTGCTCGGGATGAAGAAGAGCGAGGTGGAGTCGCAGCGGGCGCGGTGCGCCGAGAAGCTCGCGCGCAGCCTCGGCGGCGTGGCCCTGCTCAAGGGAAACCGGACTCTGATCAGCACCGGCGCGCGCACCGTGGCCAATCCCACGGGCGGAGCGGGGCTGGCGAAGGCGGGTTCGGGCGACGTGCTCACCGGGCTCGTCGCGGGGTTGTGGGCGCAGATGCTCGCCTCGGGGCGCGTCGGCGGCGACGCGGCGTTCAAGGCCGCGGCGCTCGGCGCCTGGCTGCACGGCGCGGCGGGCGACGCGGCGGAAAAAGAGCTGACCGCCTGGGCGATGAACGCGTCGGATCTTCCCGATTATCTGCCGCACGCGTTCAAAGCCCTGTGCGCTTGAAGCTGGAATCCGAGAAGGACACGATCGCTCTCGGCGAGCGGATCGGAAAACGCCTGAAGCACGGCCTCGTCGTGCTGCTGCGCGGCGAACTCGGCGCCGGCAAGACGACGTTCGCGCGCGGCCTGGCCCGCGGGGCGGGGTTCAAGGGACGCGTCTCCAGCCCGACCTTCGCGTTGGCCCACGTGTACAAGGGCAAGCGCCTCACCGTGCATCACCTGGACCTCTATCGCTTGAAGAAGGGCGAGGACGGGGAACTCGGTCTGGAGGAGCTGCTCCGGGACCCGAGCGGGGCGCTGGTCGTGGAGTGGCCGGACGCGGCGGGAACGCGCTGGCCCAAGGACCGCCTCGAGGTGGTCTTGGCCCACGCGCCGCCCGGACGGCGCGCGGAGCTGCGGGCGAAAGGCCCCGAGGCGCGTAAAATCCTAGAATTCAAGCCATGAACATCCTGGCGGTCGACGCGACCGGCGACGTGCTCTCGGTCGCCGTCGGCGGACGCGTCCTGACCCGCGCGTCCAAGAAGCACGACGAGGCGCTGCTGCCTTTGATCGAGGCCCTGCTCAAGAAGGCGAAGCTGACCTGGAAGGAGCTGGACGCGGTCGCCGCCGCCTCCGGGCCCGGGCGCTTCACGGGCATCCGCGTCGGGCTGTCTTTCGCGGCGGCCGCGGGACACCAGCTCGGCATTCCCGCGCTCGCGATCTCCCGTCTGGCGGCGGCCGCCGGGCGCGGACGCGGCAAGCGCGTGCTCGCGGCGCTGCCGGGGTGGAAGGACGAGGTGTATTCCCAGGAATTCTCCGGGGGAAAGCCGCGCGGCAAGGCCGTCTGGACGCCGCCGGCGGAGTGGCCCGCGGCGAAGGCGGCGGCGGAAAAGCGCGGCCTCGAGGTGGTGTTCGCGGACGCCGGCGCGGCCGACCTGCTCGGTCCCGCGCGGGCGGCACTCGAGTCGGGGAAGCTGCCCCCGTTCGAGCCCTTTTACCTGAAGCCAGCCGGGTATGAACGCAATCGCGGTTAGACGCGCGACCGCCGCGGACCTCGACGGGGTGCGCGCGTTGGCGCTGGCGCGGCGGTTCACGGCGAGGTGGTCGCGGGCCGACCTGGCCGCGGAGTTGGAGAGGAAGGAGTCGATTTTTCTCGTCGCGGAAGGCGGCGGCTACGCCCTGGCCCGCGTGGAGGCGGGGGAGGCGCGCCTGCTCGACCTGGCCGCGCCGAAGGACGGCTCCGGGGCGGGGCGCGCGCTGTGGACGGCCCTGCTCGCGGCGGCGAAGGACGCGGGCGCGGAGCGCCTGACCTTCGAGTGCTCGGCCCGGAACGCGCGCGCGCTGGCGTTCTACGAGGCGGCCGGGGCCTCGGTTGTGGGGAGCCGGAAAAAGTTCTACGATGACGGCTCCGACGCCGTCCTGCTCGACGTCGCGATCGTCTGATGAATCTGCTTCTCGCTCTGCTCCTCGCGACGTCCGCCTCGGCTTCGCCCTCCTCGCACGGCGCCGGGTCCGCGGGCGCACAGCAGGAGTACCTTCGCGGCACGCTCCTGGAGCGTCGCGGCGCCTTCGTCGAGGCGCTGGCCGCCTACGAGAAGGCGCTCGAACTCGATCCCGGCTCGGCATTCCTCGCGGGCGAGGCCGCCGGCTTGGCGCTGGAGCTGGAGGACTGGGGCCGCGCCGAGAAGTGGGCGCGGCGGCGGCTGGAACTCGCTCCCAAGGACGGGAATTCGCAGATGATCCTGGCCCGCGTGTTCTGGTCGCGGGGGCAGGAGGCGGAGGCGATCGAGGCGTTCGAGGCCGCGCTCAAGCTCGATCCGGCGTCCATCGACGCGATCATGGCGCTGGCCGAGCTGATCGCGCCCAAGGAGCCCAAGCGCGCGCGGGCGATGCTCGAGCGCTTCCAGACCGGCAACCCCGAGCACGCGTCGACGGTGCTCCACGAGCTGGCCAAGCTCGACGCGCAGGAGGGTCGCTACCCCGCGGCCGTCGAGAAGCTCAAGCGCGCGATCTCGCTCGACGAGTCCGGCTCGGATCCCGCGCGCCTGACGCTCGCCCAGGTCTACGAGGTGTCGCGCGACACGCCGGCCGCGATCGCCGAGTACCGCAAGGTGCAGTTGAACGCGCCGGACGACTGGGAGCTGTGGGCCCGCATCGCCGAGCTCGAGGCGGTGAACGGCGACGCCGCCGCGGCGCGCGCCGAGTTCCTGCGCCTCAAGGCCAAGCGCGCGGGCGACCCGGCCGCCGCGGCGTGGCTGGCGGCCGACGCCGAACGGCGCGGGGACTTCGGCGAGGCCGCGGGCTACCTGCGCGACAGCGACGCGTTGAAGGAGGACCCGACGCTTCACCTGCGCCTGGGCTACTACCAGCTCCAGTCCGGCGGCGTGAAGGAGGCGATGAAGACCCTGCAGGAGGCGCGGGCGCGCTGGCCCAAGGACGACCGCGTCGCCTACTACCTGGCGCTCGGCCACGACGACCTGGGCGAGCGCTCGGCGGCGGTGGCGCTCCTGCGCGAGGTGCTCGCGCTCAAGCCCGAGGACCGCGACGCGAGATGGCAGCTCGCGACGATTCTGGAGAAGATGGACAAGATCGCCGAGGCCGAGCCCGAGTTCCGCAGGCTCATCGAGAGCAAGCCCGACGACGCCCCCGCGCTCAACTACCTCGGCTACTCGCTAGCCGACCGGGGCCTCAAGCTCGAGGAGGCCGAGGCGCTGATCCGCCGCGCGCTGGCGCTCGAGCCGGCGAACGCGGCCTACCGGGACTCGCTCGGGTGGGCGCTCTTCAAGCAAGGCCGCAGCACCGAAGCGGCCGTTGAATTGGAATCGTCCGCGCGCGCGATCCCCGACGACGAGACGCTCTGGGAGCACTTGGCCGCGGCCGACGAGGCGCTCGGGCGCCGGGCCGAGGCCTGGCTGGCCTGGCGCCTGGCGCAGAGCCTGGGCTCGGCCAAGGCCGGGGGGCGCGCCGAGGCTCTCCAGAAGGGCTGGACCGACGACGAATTGGGCGAGCTGTGGCGCCGCCACCTGGCCGCCGTGCAGGGCGGCGTGAAGACCTTCCGCGGGCTGTGCGAGCTGAAGGGCCGCATCGCCGGGCACGCGGTGTCGCGCCAGGCGCTGTTCACCTTCCGCGCCCCGCGCGAGGCGACGTTCGAACTGCTCGGCCCCATGTTCTCGACGGCGTGGCGCGCCAAGCTCGACGCGCGCGGCTTCTCGATGGATCCGTTCCCGGTGGAGGGCGTCGACCAGGAGCGCGTCGAGGGCGCGGCGCACGGGGCTTTCGCCGCGATCGCCGCGGCGCTGTCGGGCGAGGCTTTCAGTCCCGGGCCGGCCCGCTACGAGCGCGGCTGGGGCCGCACCAGCGTGATGCGCCCGGCGTGGCGCGTCGATCTCGACGACGCGCTCGCGCGCGCCGTCTCGCCGGCCGACAACGGCGTCACCGTGGCTCTGGCGGACTTCCTGCGCGTGCGCGAGCGCCAGGTCCCGCGCTCGCTCGAGACCAAGGGCCGATTCTGGGAGCTGGCGATCTCGTGTCCGGAGCCGAAGGCGGAGTTCTTCCCGTGAGCATCAAGCAGCAGTGTCCGGCCAAGGTGAACTTGTTCCTGGAAGTGACCGGGAAAAAGCCTAACGGCTACCACACCCTCTCGACCCTGTTCGCGAAGATCAACTTGTACGACGTTCTCGACCTCGAGGTCGTCAACGGCGACCAGCCGACCCTCGAGATCGTGGACGAGCTCCAGACCATGCCCTTGTCGGCGGGTCCCGACAACCTGGTCCTGCGCGCGGCCAGGGCTTTCTACCGAGCCTTCGGGGTCGGGGTGGGGGTCAAGATGGTCCTGACCAAGCGCATCCCCATGGGCGCCGGACTCGGCGGGGGATCTTCGGACGCGGCCGGGACTCTTCTCGGATTAGCCAGGCTTTTAAAGATCAATTTGACGGCCAAGAAGAGGAAGAAGCTGCACGACATCGCGGTCAAACTGGGCGCGGACGTGCCTTTTTTCTTGAAAGACGCCAATTTCTGCCGGGCGACCGGCATCGGCGACCGCCTGCGGCCGGTCAAGATCGCCAAGTCGCTTCCCTTCATGGTTCTGGCCTGGCCGGGTTTCCCGTCCCCCACGGGGCCGGTGTACACCGCCCTGCCTCCCCGCCGACGGGCGGACGTGTTGAAAAACCTCTCCCAACTTGATAAACTGGTCCGCAGCCTGAAAAGAGGCCGCCCCGTCGAGGAATGGGGCGGTTTTCTGTTCAACCGGCTTGAACAAGCGGAGCTGCCGGTTTTGAAGGAAGTGGCTCAAGCCCGGCGCATATTGGAAGCGGCGGGGGCGAGAGGCGTGCGTATGTCGGGCTCGGGTTCCTCGGTGTTCGGATTCGTGTCGTCCCACGCCGAGGGTGAGCGGGTCGTCCGTAGGCTCCAGGCTTACCCCTGGAAGGTCTATCTGACGAGCTGTCACGGCTGAACATCATGGAGATCACCGAAATCCGCGTCCATCTGCGCAAAGAGGACAAGCTCAAGGCGTTCGCGACCGTCACGTTCGACCACTGTTTCGTGGTGCGGAACATGAAGGTGATCGAGAGCGACAAGGGCCTGATCCTGTGCATGCCGTCCCGGAAGATGCCCGACGGCAGCTTCAAGGACGTCGCGCATCCGATCACCGTCGAATTTCGGACGCAACTGGAGAACCAAGTGTTCGCCTGCTACAAGCGGGAGGTTCTGCAGGCCGCTGCAGGGAACGGCGCAGACTCCCGGGTGGTGTAATGGTAACACAGCGGACTTTGAATCCGTTATTCCTGGTTCGAATCCAGGCCCGGGAAAGCCGTTTTTAGTCGGAGAACAGAGCAGAACATGAGCGCGAACAAGAAAGGACAAGGACAGCTGGCCGTTCTCGTGCTGGCCGCCGGCCAGGGCACGCGCATGGAGTCGTCCATCCCCAAGGTCCTTCACCACGTCGGCGGGCGCCCGATGCTGTTCTACGTCCTGCGCATCGCCAACGCGCTCAAGCCCGGCGCCATCGGCGTCGTCGTCGGCCACGAGGCCGACCAGGTCAAGGCCTCCGCCCAGGACATGCTCAAGTCCA
Source organism: uncultured Elusimicrobia bacterium (assembly GCA_964623465.1). Classification (GTDB taxonomy): domain Bacteria; phylum Elusimicrobiota; class Elusimicrobia; order UBA1565; family UBA9628; genus GWA2-66-18. The sequence continues at coordinate 1,173 of CAZURZ010000062.1, read as the reverse complement.
TCGGCGTCGCCCGCCCGCTCCAGATCGTCCATCAGAAGAAGCAGTCCGGCTCCGGCAACGCCGTCGTCGAGGCGCTGCCGTTCCTGAAGAAGTTCAAGACCGCGATGGTCATGTGCGGCGACACGCCGCTGCTCACCTACGAGTCGATCTACAACCTCGCGCTCACCCACGAGCAGCTCAAGGGCCAGGCCACGCTGCTGACCGCGCGCCTGCAGAACCCGAAGGGCTACGGCCGCATCGTCCGCGGCGCGCTCGGCGAGGTCCAGCGCATCGTCGAGGAGTCGGTGGCCTCCCCGAAGGAGCTCGCGGTCACCGAGGTCAACTCCGGCGCGTACTGCTTCGAGGTCGAGGCGCTCATCAACGGCCTCAAGGACATCCAGGCCAAGGGCCCGAAGAAGGAGCACTTCCTGACCGACGTGATGGAGGCGATCCGCGCCAAGGGCGGCCGCATCCACGCCTACACGTCGTCGAACGCCGAGGAGATCCAGGGCGTGAACAACCGCGCCCAGCTCTCCGTCGCCGAGCGCGTGCTCAACAAGCGCATGCTCGAGCGCCTGATGATCTCCGGCGTCACGATCCGCGACCCGCAGTCGACGCACGTCGACGCGGACGTCGAGATCGGCCAGGACACCGTGATCTATCCCGGCACCATCCTGCGCGGCCACACGAAGATCGGCCGCATGTGCCGCATCGGCCCCTACACCCACATCGAGGACACTCAGATCGGCAACGAGTGCGAGGTCCGCTTCTCGTACGTGATGCAGTCGCGCCTGCTCGAGAAGACCTCGGTCGGCCCGTTCGCGCACATCCGCCCGGAGTCGATCATCGGCCCGCGCGCGCGCGTGGGCAACTTCACCGAGGTGAAGGGCTCGAAGATCGGCTTCGGCTCCAAGGTCAACCACCTCTCCTACATCGGCGACGCCGAGATCGCCGAGGACGTCAACATCGGCGCGGGCACCATCACCTGCAACTACGACGGCAAGGAGAAGCACAAGACGACGATCGGCGCGAAGGCGTTCGTGGGTTCCAACGTGAACCTCATCGCGCCGGTGAAGGTCGGGCGCGGGGCGCGGATCGCCGCCGGCTCGACCGTGACGGGGGACGTCCCTGAGGAAGCGCTCGCCATCGCGCGGGCGCGCCAGGTGAACAAGACCTGACATGAGCCGAACCACC
>CAZURZ010000061.1:8347-12844 GCA_964623465.1 uncultured Elusimicrobia bacterium | reverse complement strand
CAGGCGCGTCTCGGGATCCGGCGCCGGCGCGGCCGGGATGGGCGCCGGCGCTCCCCGCCGCGCCGCGCGCCGCGCCTCATCCAGGTTCTGAAGGCAGTACATCACGGCCATGCCCGCCAGCACGGCGGCCGCGATCTGTCCGAAGCGGTCGCGGCGAGAGGCGGTGCGGCGCGGATTGAGTTCAGGCATCCCGAAGGGCCTGCTCGAAGGCGGCGACGGTGCGGTCCGCGTCGGGAGCGGTCCAGATCAGGGGAGGCTTTATACGCACCACGTTCCCCTCCAGGCCGCCCTTGCCGACGAGCACCCCCTGCTCCTTCATGGACTCGACGACGCGCAGGGCGAGGTCGGGCGCGAACTCCTTGGACTTCTTGTCCTTGACCAGTTCCACGCCGACCATGAGGCCCATGCCGCGGACCTCTCCGACGCGTTCGTCCTTCATGCCGAGCTTCTTCAAGCCGGAGATGAGGCGGTCGCCGACCTTCTTCGCGTTGGCGCCCAGGTTCTCCTTCTCGTAGACGTCCATGACCGCGTCCGCGGCCGCCATCGCCATGGGGCCGCCGCCGAAGGTGTTGTAGTGGAGGACGCCCTTCATCGAGTCGGCGATCGCCTTGGTGGTGATCACCGCGCCGATGGGGTAGCCGTTCGCGAGCCCCTTGGCCATGACGATGATGTCCGGCTTTGCCTTCCAATGCTGGATGCCGAAATAGTGTTCTCCGGTTCTTCCCACGCCGGCCTGCACTTCGTCGCAGATGAAGAGCCCGCCGTGCTTGTGAACGAGTTCCACGGCGGCCGGGAAGTATTCGAGACCGGGAGTGATCGAGCCGCCCACGCCCATGATCGTCTCCGCGATGAAGCCGGCCACCTTGCCGCCGGTGGAGGAGGTCTTGAGCGTCTGCTCGAGGCCCTTGATCGCGGCCTTCGTGCTCTGCTCGGCCGTGCCCTCGTAGCGGTAGGCGTAGTCGGTGGGCGTGAACGAGACGCCCGCCGGGAACGGGGCCTGGTTGCGCCAGTTCTGCTGGCCGGTGAAAGCGGTGGTCAGGAGCGTGCGGCCGTGGTAGGAGCGCTGGACCGCGACGAACTCGTGACGGCCGGTGTAGGTCTTGGCGACGAAGGCGGCCATCTCGTTGGCCTCGGAACCGGAGTTGGTGAAGAAGCAGACCTCCATGTCGGGGTTGGCGAGCTTGGCCTTGGCGACGAGGCGCGCGGCGAAGGCGCCGACGGAGGGATGGAGGTAGAGCGGCGGGTTGTGCTGGAGCTTGTCGATCTGCGCCTTGAGCTTGGCCACGAAGTGAGGATGCGAGTGGCCGATGGAGACCGTGGCCACGCCCGCGAAGCCGTCGAGGTATTCCTTGCCCGCGTCGTCGTAGAGGAACTGCATCTTGCCCTCCACGATGTTGATGGGCTTGGCGTACATCGGGCCGGGGAGCGCCATCACGTGCTTGGCGCGCAGGGCGGCGACGTCTGCGGCGGAATTCTTGGGGGCGGCGGTCTTGGGGCTCACGCGGGTTTCCTCCGGAGTTTCGAATCGAGGGACAGGGCCAGGCACAGGCCGATCCCGGACAGCAGGCCGTCCATCAGGTTGACGGGCGAAGGCAGCAGCGACTGCGGGTTCCATTTCCCCTGCCCGTACGAGGGCACGGCGGCCAGGAAGCCGCTGAGAAGGCCGTAGGCGCACAAGGAGCCGATCATGGCCGCCAGGGCGCCGCGCCAGCGGGGCGGCCCGCCGGCGAGGGCGCCGAGCAGGAGGATCGTGCCCCAGATCGTGGCTCCGTAGACGACCTTCACGGCCAGCTCCCACTGCGCCGTGCCGGGCAGGCCGCGGGGCATGCCCCAGCCGCCGTAGCGCGTCAGGACGGCCATCGTCAGCGCGATGCCCAGGAAGGGCGCGAGGAAGCCGGCCAGGACCGTGGCCCAGCGCCGCCCGGCCGCGAGGCCGATCGCGGCGTAGAAGACGGCGGTGTAGAAGGCGATCGGGAAGAACTGCGGCCCGTAGGGGCCGCGCAGCCACTGCTCGCCCCCCGCGCGGTCGGCGAGGTTGGTCATGACGTGGGCGGCGGCCGCGCCGAAAAGCCCGGCCGCGCCTCCTCCGACGATGGCAGAGAACGGCGTCACGTTAGTAGAGATTCGACTGGCGGCGCTGGCCGGTGTAGTCGACGAACACCGTCTTCTGCTCGGTGAAGAAGTGCAGGCCGTCCTTGGCCATCTCGCGCTCGCCGACGCCGGAGCCCTTCACGCCGCCGAAGGGCACCTGCGCCTCGCCGCCGATCGTCGGGCTGTTGAGGTGGATCATGCCGGCCTCCATGCCCTCGACGAACTTCATGGACAGGGTCATGTCCTGGCTGTAGAACGCCGAGGTCAGGCCGAAAGGGCTGTCGTTGGCCAGGTCGAGCGCCTGCTCGAACGTCTTGGCCTTGGCCACGGAGAGCACGGGCCCGAAGATCTCCTCCTGCCACAGGCGGCTCTTGGCTTTCACGCCCTCGAACACCGTCGGCTCGATGAAGAAGCCGTGCTGGAGGTCGCCGTCCTTGAGCTGGTTGCCGCCGCACAGGAGCTTGGCGCCCTCCTTCTTCCCGATCGCGACGTAGTCCAGGTCCTGCTTGAGCTGGAGGGCGTCGATCGCGGGGCCCATCGTGACCGTCGGATCCATCCCGTTGCCGACCTTGATCTTCTTGACCTCGGCGAGCAGCATGCCCATGAACTCGTCGTAAATCTCCTCGCCGAGGATGAGGCGCGAGGTGGCGGTGCAGCGCTGGCCGGTGGAGCCGAACGCGCCCTTCATGACGCCGCCCAAGGCGAGGCCGAGATCGGCGTCGTTCCAGACGACGGCCGGGTTCTTCCCGCCCATCTCGCAGGTGACCTTGGCGCCGCGCTTGCCGCAGATATCGTGAACCAGCTGGCCGACGGCGTTGGAGCCGGTGAAGGAGACCGCCTTCAGGCGCGCATCCTCGATCAGGCTGTTGCCGAAGGTCTCGGGCTCGCCGAGCACGAGGTTGAGGACGCCCGGCGGCAGGCCGGCCTCCTCGAAGATCTTGACCATTTCCACGGCCAGGGACGGCACCTGGGAGGCGGCTTTGAGGATCACGGCGTTCCCCGCGACCAGCGCGGGCGCGGTCTTCCAGACCGGGATCGCCCACGGGAAGTTCCACGGCGTGATGATGGAGACGACGCCCAGCGGCTCGCGGGTCGTGTAGAGGAAGTTCCCGGGCAGTTCCGAGGGGGCGCTGGAGCCCATGAAGCGCATGCCCTCGCCGGCGTACCAGTCGATGAGGGTGTTGCCCTTGGCCATCTCGCCCTTGGCCTCGGAGAGGATCTTGCCCTGCTCGCGGGTCATCAGCGCGGCCAGCTCGTCGGAGCGGCGGCGGGCGATCTCGGCGGCCTTCATCAGCACGCGGCCGCGCTGGGGCGCCGGGGTCCGGGCCCAGCCCTTGGCGGCCTTCTGGGCGGCCTCGATCGCCTTGTTCACGTCGGCCTTGCTCGCGCTCTTGAAGCGCGCGACGCGGTCCCGGGTGTCGGCGGGATTGGCCGACTCGAGCGTGACGGAGCTCGAGCCCTCGACCCATTTCCCGCCGATGTACTGCTTCAAAACGGCGGCTTTGGAGGGCGACTTGATCGCGGTGGCCATGGACGAATTATATCAATTCCCCGTCGGCGGCTAGAGCTCGGCGTCGGCGCCGATGAGCCGGGGCGTCTGCTCGCGGTTCTGGCGCCGCGCCTCGTCCTGGACCTTGGGCGTCAGGTACTCCAGGAGATCCTTGGCGGAGCGCTTCCCCTCCCCGAGGCCCTTGAGGAGATAGTAGGTGAACAGGCCGTGGCCCTGCCCGTCGAGCGCCCCGGTGATCTCGTCTCCCGACGCCGCGGCGAGCACGGTCACGCGCTCGCCGGCCGGGACGTCGGTGACCTTGGCCACCAGGGGCCTCGCTCCGGCGGCCAGCACCGAGCGCCCTCCCGCTCCCGAGAAGCAGGCGTCGAGGGCGACGATCACCTTCTTGGCCTTGGTCTTGGCCAGGTCGGCGTAGAGCTTGGAGAGCGCAAGCGCGGTGGACTTCAGGAACTTCGGGTCGCCGTCCCACGGGACGAGATAGGCCTCGCCGGTCTTGGGATCGGGGGCGCCGTGGCCGGAGAAGTACACGAATAAGGTCGAGTTCGGCTTGACGTTGCGCGGCAGCCACTCCTCGAGGTAGCTCTCGAGCTTGTTGCCGGTGGCCTGCGAGCCGACGAGCGAGACGACGTTGCGCGGCTCGAAGCCGAGCGCCTCGAGGTGGCGGCGCACGGTCTTGGCGTCGCGCGCCCCCCAGTCGGCCTTGGGCAGGGACTGATACTCCTCGACGCCGATCACGAGGGCGAAGTCGTCCGGGCGCTCCACGCCGCGGCGCGCGGGCGAGTCGACGTCGGAGAGGGGGTCGCGGTTGACCGCGGCGGGCGCCTCGGCGGCGGGGGGGCGGGCGCGGCCCCCGCCGGGGGCCACAAAAAGCACAAGAAAGACCGGGCCCGGGGACA
>CAZURZ010000061.1:0-8337 GCA_964623465.1 uncultured Elusimicrobia bacterium | reverse complement strand
AGAATCGAAGCGTGTCACGGCTGATCGAATCGCGGCTCGGCGAACTTCGCGACGAGGGCCGCGTGCATCTTGGGATACGCGTCGAAGCCGAAGGAGGCCTTCTGCTCGAACAGCCCGCGCCCGGTCCGCGCCGAGTGCGCGACGACGTGCGGGCGGTTCGTGCCGACGGTGAGCCTCACGTCGCAGTCCTCGTCGAGCGGCGTCCCGAAGAAGGCGCGCTCGGTCTGGAACACGGCTCCTGCCTCGGCGATGAACTTCGCCGTGGCGAAGCGGCGCCCGGCCAGCATCGAGGTGTAGTTGTCGGGCACGTAGCAGCCCTTGAGCGGCACGCGCGGCCCGGAGACGTGCAGGACGGCGTTGGGCGTGGAGGACGTCGCCACCTTGCTCGCGCAGGCGGCGAGCAGGAGCGGCAGGACGGCGAGGACGGCGGCGAGCGCGGCGTTCACAGCGGCGCGTCGGCCCCGATCAGGGCCGGGGTCTGCTGACGGTTCTGGCGGCGCGCCTCGTCCTCGACGCGCGGCGCGAGGTAGTCGTGCAGCTCCTTGGCCGAGCGCTTGCCCTCGGCCATCCCCTTGAGCAGGAAGTAGGTGAACATGCCGTGACCCTGCTCGTCGAGCGAGCCCGTGATCTGCTCGCCCGACGCGGCGGCGAGCACGGTCACCTTCCCTCCCGCGGAGAGGTCCGCGGTCTTGGCCACGAGCGGGCGCGCGCCCTTGGCCAGCACGGAGCGCCCGCCCGCGCCGGAGAAGCAGGCGTCGAGGGCTACCAGCACGCGCTTGGCCTTGGTCTTGGACAGGTCGGAGTAGAGCTTCTTGAGCGGGTAGGCCGAGGACTTCAGGAACGACGGATTGCCGTCCCAGGGCACGAGGTAGGCTTCGCCGTTGGCGGGATCGGGCGCGCCGTGGCCGGAGTAATAGACGAACAGCGTCGACGCCGGCTTCACGTTGAGCGGGAGCCACTCTTCCAGGTAGCTCTTGAGCGCGGAGCCGGTCGCGGCCTGGCCCTCCAGCGAGACGATGTTGCGCGCCGGGAAGCCGATGGCCTCCAGGTGCTTGCGCACGGTCTTGGCGTCGCGCACGCCGTAGTCGGCCTTGGGCAAGGACTGGTACTCCTCGACGCCGATCACGAGCGCGAAGTCGTCGGGGCGCTGGGCGCCGCGAGACTTGGGCGCGTCCACGTCGGAGGAGACCGCCGATGTCGCGGAGGGTGCGGCATCGGGGCGGGCCGCGGCGACGGCGGGCTTCGCGGCGGACTTGCCGGCCTTCTGCAGTTCATAGGCTTCGCGCACCATCTGTACGACGGAGCCGTCGTTGTATTTCTGTCCGACCATATACAACGACATGGGATCCACCTTGGCGCCCCTGTCGAGGAGCAGCCGCACGGTGCTCGGGTGCGCGCCGCCCGCATTGCACCCTATGGCGCGCGACAGCGGCGTCCAACCCGTGGAGAACTGATTGTTGTGCTCGCGCCCCTTATTCACGTCCATACCGTAATCCAGCAGGAGTTTGACCGCGCTGTCATACCCGTGACAAGCGGCATACTCGAGAAGGTTGAACGGCCAGATGCCGACCTTCTGGTTCACATCGAAGCCCGAGTCCAAGACCGAGCCCAGCAAGGCCATATCCCCGCGGTCCATGGCCGACTTGGCGGGATTGCCTCCCGCGCAGGCGGCGAGCAGGAGCGGCGTGGCGGCGACGGCGGCGAACAGAGTGCGCTGCATGGCGTTTCTCCTAGAACGAGGCGTCGGCTCCGAACAAGGCCGGGGTCTGCTGACGGTTCTGGCGGCGCGCCTCGTCCTGGACATTGGGCGTGACGTAGTCCATGAGTTCGCGCGCCGACGTCTTCCCGGCGGCCAGGCCCTTGAGCAGGAAATAGGTGAACATGCCGTGGCCCTGGTCCTTGAGCGAGCCGGTGATCTCGTCTCCTGAGGCGGCCGCGAGTACGGTCACGCGCTCGCCGGCCTTCACGTCGGCGGCCTTGGAGACCAGCGGGCGGGCCCCCTCGGCGAGCACGGAGCGTCCCCCCGCGCCGGAGAAGCAGGCGTCGAGGGCCACGATCACGCGCTTGGCCTTGGTCTTCTCGAGGTCGGAGTAGAGCTTGCGCAGGGGCAAGGCGGTCGACTTCAGGAACTGCGGATCGCCGTCCCAGGGCATCAGATAGGCCTCGCCGGTCTTGGGGTCGGGCGCGCCGTGGCCGGAGTAATAGACGTACAAGGTCGAGGTCGGTTTCACATTCAGCGGCAGCCACTCCTCGAGGTAGCTCTTGAGCTTGTTGCCGGTGGCCTGCGAGCCGACGAGATGCACGACGTTGCGCGCGGGAATCCCCCGCGCCTCGAGGTGGCGGCGCACGGCGACGGCGTCGCGCACGCCCCAGTCGGCCTTCGGCACGCTCTGATAGTCCTCGATGCCGATCACAAGGGCGAAGTCGTCGGGGCGCTCGGCGGCCCGGCCCTTGGGCAGGTCGACCTCGGAGACGGGCTCCTTGGTCTCGGGCGGCAGGCCGGCGGAGGCGCGCATGCGGGCGTAAGCGGCGTCGTCGAGGTTTCCAGGCGCCGCGGGGGACGGGCCCATGGCTTCCCGCAGCAGCGAGGCGATCTCCTGCTTCTCCGCCTCGCTGCGGTCCCGGTTGCTGAAGGCCATCCCCTCGAGCGCGGTGCGTTTCTTGTACTGTGATACGAGATGAGGGTTGGCGCCGCGTGAGAGCAGGAAGCGCACCATCCCGGCGCTCCCGTTCATCGCCGCGGACATGAGCGGGGTCAGCCCTTCCCGGTATTCTTCGATGTCGACGCCCTTGTCGAGTTCCGCGGCGGCGCGCGCGGTGCTGTCTTCCAACACCGCCTTATGCAGAGCTCTGGCGGACGGAGCGGCGCGCCCCTTCGGCGCGGCCGCAGCGGCGGCGGTTCCGGCGCGGGCCTCGACGAGGGCGATCAGCTCCGGGTGGCGGCGCGCGACGTCGCTTCGGTGGCGCCCGAGCTCGGGCCGGGCGCCGGCGTCGAGCAGGGCCTGCAGCGCCTCCTTGTGCCCGCCGAAGGCGGCCATCTCGACCGGCGTCCACTTGTCGACGGGATCGTTGTAGGCGTTGAGGTCCGCGCCCGAGGCGGCGAGCGCGCGGACCGCGGCCGCGTCGTTGTTGCGCGCGGCCTTGTGGATGGGCGCTCCGCAGGCGGCCAGGACGTGAGCCGCGGCCAGCGCGAGCGCCGCGAGGAGGCGCATCAGAACGCGCGGGGCGTGCGCTTGAGGAACTTCCCGTGCTTGGTCGAGCCCGTCCACTTGCCGTCGTCGACCATCTGGACGCCGCGCGAGAACACGTGCTTGATCGAGCCCTTCACGGTCACGCCCTCGTAGGGGTTGTAGTCGGCGGCCGAGTGATGGCTCTTCTGCGAGAAGGTGAAGGACTTGTTGGGGTCGATCACGACCACGTCGGCGTCGGCGCCCGGGTTCAGGTGGCCTTTGCGCGGGTACAGGCCGAACAGCTTGGCCGGGGACGTGGACGTGATCTCCACGAAGCGGTTCTCGGATATCCTCCCCTTCTGCACCGCGTCCCAGAGCAGGAGCATGCGGTACTCGACGCCCGGGGCGCCGTTGGGGATCTTCGCGAAGCTGTCCTTGCCGAGCTCCTTGCCGGGCTTGTTCTTCTCGGCCTTCATGCAGAATGAGCAGTGGTCGGTGGAGACGACCTGCAGGTCGTTGCGCACCAGGCCGCCCCACAGGCGCTCGGCGTTCCCCTCCGGGCGCAGCGGCGGCGACATGACGAACTTCGCGCCCTCGAAGCCGGGGCGCTTGTAGTCCTCGTGCGAGAGGTACAGGTACTGCGGGCACGTCTCGGCGAAGACCGGCAGGCCGCGGTAGCGGGCCGCGCGGACCTCTTCCATCGCGTCGCCGGCGGAGAGATGAACAAAGTAAATCGGGACGCCGGCGATCTCCGCCATCGCGATCGCGCGGTGCGTGGCCTCGGCCTCGGCGGTCATCGGGCGGGTCAGCGCGTGCCACTCGGGGCTGGTCTTGCCCTCGCGGATGGCCTTGGCGATGAGCACGTCGATGACGGAGCCGTTCTCGGCGTGCATGCAGATCATGCCGCCGTTCTCCTTGGTGCGCATCAGCGCGCGGAAGATCGTGGCGTCGTCGGACATGAAGATGCCGGGATAGGCCATGAACAGCTTGAAGGAGGCCACGCCCTCGTCGACGAGCTTGTCCATCTCCTTCTCGGCTTTCTCGGGGAAGTCCGTGACGATCATGTGGAAGCCGTAGTCGACGGCGGACTTGCCGGAGGCGCGGTTGTGCCAGTCGTCGAGCGCGTGGCGGAAGGTCTCGCCCTTCTTCTGGATCGCGAAGTCGACGATCGAGGTGGTGCCGCCGAAGATGGCCGAGGTGGAGCCGGTGGTGAAGTCGTCGATCGTGGTGGCGCCCATGAAAGGCATGTCGAAATGGGTGTGGACGTCGATGCCCCCCGGGACGACGACCTTGCCGCGCGCGTCGACGGTCGACTTGGCGGGGTCGGAGATCTTGCCGACGGCGGCGACCTTGCCGCCCGCCACGGCCACGTCGCCGATGAAGGTGTCGGAGGCGGAGACGACGGTGCCGCCCTTGATGATCAGGTCAAACGGCATAGTTCTTCTCCTTTTCCCAGCGCATGAGGACCCAGTAGATCGCGAACGCGAGCGCGAAGCTGATGAACCAGGCGTAGTGGTACAGCGAGATCCAGAAGGGCGCGACCTCGGCGGCCTTGATCGTGCCGAGGAAGCCGGGCAGGATGGGCAGGCAGGAGAGCGCCAAGGCGATCAGCGCCCGGCCGTTCACGCCGCCGGCGTACCAGTAGGACCCGTTTTTCTCGTAGAGTTCCCGCACCTGCAGCTTGGCGCCGCGCAGGACGTAGTAGTCGCAGATCAGGATGCCGCCGATGGAGCCGAGCAGGGACGAGTAGGCGATCAGCCAGGTGAAGATGTAACCGGTCGGGTCGGCGATGAGCTTCCAGGGCTGGATGAGGATGCCGATGACGCCGGTGATGTAGCCGCCCATGCGGAAGTCGATCTTCTCGGGCCAGACGTGCGCGAAGTCGTTGGCCGGGCCGACGACGTTGGCCGCGATGTTCGTGGCTAGCGTCGCGATGCACAAGGAGAGGAGGGCGATCGCCAGCACGAACGGGTTGGTGAACTTCGCGATGAGGTCGACGGGATCCCAGATGGCGGAGCCGTAGATCACGACGGTCGCCGAGGTGACCGCGACGCCGATGAAGCTGTAGAGGCCCATCGTCGTGGGCAGGCCGAGGGCCTGGCCGAGCATCTGGTCCTTCTGCGACTTGGCGTAGCGCGAGAAGTCCGGGATGTTGAGGGACAAGGTCGCCCAGAAGCCGATCATGCCGGTGAGCGCCGGGAAGAAGAAGGACCAGAACTGGCCCGCCTTGGGCTGGCCGCGCGCGAAGGCCGAGGGCGTCGAGAGCATCTGGCCGAAGCCCTTGGCCTGGACGTACGCCCAGGCGAGCAGGGCCAGGCCGAGCGCGATCAGGAGCGGCGCCTTGACGTTGAGCAGGAGACGGATCGATTCGACGCCCTTGTAGATGACGAACATGTTGATGCCCCAGAAGAAGAGGAAGCACCCCCACTGGCCGGCGTTCAGGCCCTGGAAGACCGGGGCCCCGGCGAGCATCGACGGGACGTACAGGCCCAGCAGCTGGTAGATGGCGGCGCCGCCGATCCAGGCCTGGATGCCGAACCAGCCGCAGGCCACGAGCGCTCTGAGAATCGCGGGGACGTTGGCGCCGAGTATGCCGAAGGCCGGACGGCAGTACACGGGGTACGGGATGCCGTACTTCGTGCCGGCGTGGGCGTTGAGGACCATCGGCAGGAGGACGATCACGTTGCCGAGGAAGATGGTGAGCACGGCCTGCCACCAGTTCATCCCCTCCGTGATCAGGGACGAGGCGAGCATGTACGTGGGGATGCACGCGCTCATCGATATCCAGAGGACCGCGATGTCCTTCGTCGCCCATGTGCGCTCGCCCTTGCGGGTCGGGGCGATGTCGGCGTTCCAGTAGGGAGAGTTCTTGATCGGCTCGCTGTGGTCGTGGATCTCGTGATCCAACAGCGCGTCGAAGAGCTTCTTCCTCACGGCAGCTGCTGGACGAGCGGGCCGTAGCTGTCCGGCCGGCGGTCGCGGAAGAACTGCCAGGTCTTGCGGACCTCGAGGATCTCGTCGAAGTCGACGTCCGCGACGACCAGCTCGTCCTTGTCGTGCGAGCCGACCTTCAGCATCTGGCCGCGCGGGTCGCAGATGTAGGACTGGCCGTAGAACTCTCCGATCTTCCAGGGGCCCTCGACGCCGACGCGGTTCGACGCGGCGACGAAGTACTGGTTGGCCACGGCGTGCGCCGGCTGCTCGAGCTTCCAGAGGTACTGGGAGAGGCCCTTGACGGTCGCGCTGGGATTGAAGACGATCTCGGCCCCGTTGAGGCCCAGGATGCGGGCGCCGTCCGGGAAGTGGCGGTCGTAGCAGATGTACACGCCGACCTTGCCGTAGCGCGTCTGGAAGACGGGATACCCGAGGTTGCCGGGCTTGAAGTAGAACTTCTCCCAGAAGCCGGGCGCGCAGTGCGGGATGTGGTTCTTGCGGTAGATGCCGGCGATGGAGCCGTCCGCGTCGATGACGGCGGCGGTGTTGTAGTAGGTGCCGGTGGAGGGCGTCTCGTAGATCGGGGAGACGATGACCATCTTATGCTTCTTCGCCAGCTTCTGCATGATGCTGGTCGTCGGGCCCGGGATGGGCTCGGCGGTGTCGTACCACTTCGCGTCCTGCTCGGCGCAGAAGTAGGGGCCGTAGAAGATCTCCTGGAGGCCCAGCATCTGCACGCCCTTCTTGCCGGCCTGCTCGACCATCGCGACGTGCTTGTCGATCATCTTCTCCTTGATCTGCTTCAAGGAGTATTTGGGCGGCGTCCACGGGCAGGACGCCTGGATCAGACCGACCTTGACGATGCGGGACATTCGATGGTTCCTCCGGGGCGGCGGCTTAATTCCAGAAATTCTAACAGAAAACGGCGCGTCAGGACGCGATGCGGCGGTTGAGCTGGGCGAGGCGCTCCACGACGGGCGGCACCGAGAAGAAGCGCTTCTCGAAGTGCAGGACGGTGCTGTCGTCGATGGGCAGACGGAGCTGATAGCGGTTCTCGTCCTCGCTGTGCTCGAACTGTGTGCCGTATAACTGGGGCAGGCCCGTCGACATCAGGAAGCGGTCGAGGCTGGCGGCGGCCAGCCAACGCGAGGGGCGGTGGCCGTTGATCGCGGCCATGGTCGCCAGACGGTGCGCGGCCAGGAACTCCTTGGGCTCGGCGCCGTGGAGGAAGATGACCGCGGCGCGGTAGAGGTCGTTCGAGGTGTTGACGTTGCCCAGGCGCATCATCTCGACGAGCTCGCGGCGGCGCTCGCGGTCGCGCTCGCGGAGGGCTTCGATGTCGGCCGCGGAGGAGTAGACCTTCTCGCGGTCCTTCTGATCGGCCGCGTGCAGCTCCTCGAGGCGGAGGTTGTCCGTTTCGGGCGGCATCTCAGTGGCGGCGGTAGACTTCGCCGTAGCCCTTCATGCCGTTCTTGGTGTAGTCCTCCCAAGTCAGCGGCTTGAGGCCGGTGTCGACGGGCTTCATGGTGATGCAGCCCTCGACGGGGCAGACGAGCGAGCAGAGGTTGCAGCCGACGCAGTCGTTCTGCACGACGTGGGGCTTGCGGTTGCCCTTCTTGCGGTCGATGTCGATGCACTGGTGCGTGGTGTCGTTGCAGGACACGTAGCAGGCGTCGCAGGAGATGCACTTGGCCGGGTCGATGGAGGCGACGCTCTTGTAGTGCAGGTTGAGCTTCTTCCAGTCCACGATCGACGGCGCGGACTTGCCGATGAAGTCGGTCGTCTTCGCGAAGCCCCGGCGCTTCATCCAGCCCTTGAGGCCGGCCTCGAGCTCCTCGACGATGCGGTAGCCGCGGTGCATGACGGCGGTGCACAGCTGGACCGAGGAGGAGCCGAGCAGCATGAACTCGACGGCGTCGTTCCAGTAGGAGATCCCGCCGATGCCGGAGATGGGCAGGCCCACGGTCGCCGGGTCCGTGGCGATCTGGGAGACCATGTTCAGCGCGATCGGCTTGACCGCGGGGCCGCAGTAGCCGCCGTGGGAGATCTTCCCCTCCACGGCGAACTTGGGCACCATGGTCTCGACGTCGATGCCCATGATGGAGTTGATCGTGTTGATGAGGGACACGCCGTCGGCGCCGCCCTCCTTGGCCGCGCGCGCGGCGAAGCGCACGTCGGCGACGTTCGGGGTGAGCTTGACGAGCACCGGGATGCTCGACGCCTCCTTCACGAA
>CAZURZ010000060.1:3096-12863 GCA_964623465.1 uncultured Elusimicrobia bacterium | reverse complement strand
CAGCTCGCGCGCGCCGTCATCGGCCCGAAGGCGGAGACCCTCGCGGCGGCGGCGCTCAAATACTGCCTGAGCCACGAGGCCGTCTCCACCGTGATCCCGGGCATGCGCCGCGTCTCCCACGTGACCTTCAACGCCCGAGCCTGCGACGGCCGCTACTTCGACGCGTCCGAACTCGCCGCGATCGCGAAGCACCGCTGGGTGCGCGACTTCTACCTTTAGCACGCCTTGATTTCGTAACACGGACCCGGTACCCTCCCTAGGCTCATGCGCATTCGATCCATTCTCGCGGCGGCCCTCGCGGCCACCGTCCTCGCCTGCGTCCCGGCTCACGCCGCGGACAAGGGCGGCGCGCGCCGCGCGCTGGCCGAGGCCGAGTCGCTCTACCGGCGGGGAGAGTTCAAGGACGCCATGCGCGCGGTCAACGCCGCCCTCGACGCCGATTCGAACCTGGGGCAGGCCTACGAACTGCGCGCGCGCCTCTGGCACGCGGCCTCCGATTACGCCCGGCAGAAGACGGACGCCGCCCGCGCCCTCGATCTGCTGGGGATCCGCACCGGCTCCCTCGACGTCGACGAGCTGACCGCGCAGGGCGGCGCGCAGCTCCTGCTCGGCCGCCTCGACAGGGCCCTGGACAGCTTCAACGCCGCCCTCAAGGGAGACCGCAAGACCGGAGGGGCGTACTACGGCCGCTCGCGCGTCTGGCGCGAGAAGCAGGACCTGGCGAAGACCGTCGCGGACATCGACGACGCGCTCAAGCTCGAGCCCCGCACCGCGCTGTGGCTGTACTCGCGCGGACGCGCGCGCTACGACCAGGGCGACGACAAGAAGGCTCTCGCCGACCTCACGGCGGCGCTGCGCGTCAACAAAAACTTCACGCTCGCCTTCGCCCTCGTCGGCGCGACGATGGCCCGGCAGGGCGACTACAAGCGCGCCGGCAAGGCCTACGACCGCGCCGTCGGACTCGACCCCGAGTACTCCTTCGCCTGGCTCGGCCGCGCCGCGATCAAGCTCCGCCGGGGCGACGAGGCGGGCGCGCTCCGGGACTTCGAGGAGGCGGTGCGCGCGGACGCCCTCGACTACGCTCCTTACGTCAACCGCGGCGAGCTGCACTGGCGCATGAACCGCCGCGAGCAGGCCCTGGCCGACTTCCACAACGCGATGACGTCCCCGAAGCTGACCCCCGAGGCCGCCATGGCGATCGGCGACCGCTACCTCTCCGTCCAGCTGTGGAAGGACGCGATCTCGGCCTACGGCCGCGCGTTCGACCTCGGCGCCGGCGTGCCGGCCCTCGCGCGCCGGGCGCGCGCGTTCGAGGCCGATCGCGACGTCAAGCGCGCCCTGGCCGACCTCGACGAGGCGGTCAAGCGCGAGCCCGAGAACGCCCCCGTCATCGCCGCCCGCGGCTCCATGCTCGCGCGCGCGGGCCGCGACAAGGAGGCGCTCTCGGACCTCAACCGCGCCCTGCGGCTCACGCCCGCCGATCCCGACATCCTGGTCGCCCGCGCCAGCTTCTACGCGCGCGTCGAGAAGCCCAACCTCGCGCTCGAGGACTTCAACAAGGCGATCCTCGCGGACGCCAAGCACTCCGAAGCCTACAACGGCCGCGGCGCCCTGCAGGCGAACGCCCTGGGCGAAATCGAGAAGGCCCTGCGGGACGTGAGCAAGGCCGTCGAGCTCAAGCCGCGCGAGCCGGGCTATCACTTCAATCTGGGCGTCCTGCGCCTGCGCGCCCGCCAGTACTTCAAGGCCATCGCCTCCTTCGACGCCGCGCTGGCCCTCAAGGGGCCGGCGGCGCGCGTGCTCGAGCGCCGCGCCGACGCCAAGTTCCAGCTCGGCGACCACAGCGGCGCGATGCGCGACATCGAGGCCGCTCTCGAGAAGGATCCGCGCAACGCGTCGATCTACGACACTCTCGGCCACATCCGCCTGCGCGCCCGCGACTACGAGCAGGCGGTGCGGGACCTCAGCCAGGCCCTGCAGCTCGACGACCGCCTGGCCTCGGCCTACCAGCGCCGCGGGCTCGCCTACGGCTCGCTCGGGCAGCTCAAGAACGCGACCGCCGACTTCCGCCGCTCGCTCGAACTCGACGCGCGCTCCAAGGACACCTGGACGCACCTGTGCCAGGCGCGCCGCCTCGCGAAGGACCCCAAGGACGCCCTCAAGGCCTGCGAGCGCGCCATCGAGATCGACAGCCAGCACGGTCCGGCCTACCTCCAGCGCGCCCTGGCCAAGTACGCGCTGCGCCAGTGGCCGCGCGTGATCGAGGACATCGACACCGCCTGGGCGCTCGGCACGCGCCGGGCCGAGGGGCTCATCGCCAAATCCATCGCCCACGCCGCCTCGCGCCAGTACAAGGAGGCGCACCGCGTCTACCTGCAGGCCGTGGGCATGGACGCCTACGTGCGCAGCCCTCACATCGGCTTCGCCGCCGGCCACCCCGACGGCGTCGATTTCCTCTCGGCGATCGTGGACCTCGACGCCCAGATGCTCAAGGATCTCGGCGACCCGTACGTCTTCGTCCTGCGCGCCGACTCGCTGCACAACGCCGAGCAGTTCGACAAGGCCGTGCTCGAGTACACGAAGGCGATGGAGATCGACGGCTCCGTCGGCGACGCCTACGTCGGCCGCGGCGTCTCGCTCACCGCGCAGGACGCGCTCGAGGCCGCTCAGCAGGATTTCGTCCGCGCGCTCGAGCTCGATCCCAACGACTCGCACGCGCGCGTGAAGCTCGGCGTCGTGCTGACCATGCGGCGCAACTACAAGGCCGCGATCTCCGAGCTCGGCAAGGCCCTGCAGGCCGATCCCAAGAACGCCGAGGCCTACCTGCGCGCCGGCAACGTGCACTACTTCCTCAAGGCGTATCCCAAGGCGCTGGAGAACTACGCGCTCGCGGTCAAGACCGACCCCCTCGATCCCAACGCGCTCAACGGCCTCGGCCTCGGCTACTTCGCGCTGCGCCGCATGGACGACGCGCTGGAAAGCTTCAGCCGCGCGGTCGCGATCAACCCGATCGTCGACCGCTACTACCGCAACCGCGCCTCGGTGTGGACGGCGCAGCAGAAGTACGGCAACGCCGCGGGCGACTTCAAGACCGCCAGCATGGTCAACACCGATCCCACGGTGATCGACGAGTACAAGCGCCTGATCGAGGAATCCGAGACGCGCTCCGCGCGCGGCCGCTCCTCCTGAGGCGCCCGCGCCCCGCCATTTAGTATCCTCTCCGCCGTGCGCGACATCCCCGAGCTGTTCGGGAAGGGCCGTCCCATCTTCTCGTTCGAGTTCTTCCTGCCCAAGGCCCCGGAAGACCTCGACAAGTTCGTCGCCGACGTGAAGGCGCTGAAGGCCCTTTCGCCCGACTACATCTCCCTGACCTACGGCGCCGGCGGCTCCGCGCGCGACCGCACGGTCGACGCGGCGGGGCGCCTGCAGAAGGAGACCGGGATCACGACGGCCTGCCACTTGACCTGCATCGCCCACACGCGCGGCGAGATCGACGCGGTCCTCGACCGGCTGACGGGCCACGGCATCCGCCACCTCGTCGCGCTGCGCGGCGATCCGCCCAAGGACAAGCCCGTGGAGCCCGCCGGCAAGCGCGACTTCGGCTACGCCGAGGACCTCGTCAAGCACGTGAGGAAGCGCGGCGGCTTCAAGATGGCCGTCGCCGGCTACCCGGAGACCCACTCCGAGGCCCTCTCTCCCGAAGACGACGTGAAGCGCTTCGCCGCGAAGGCCGCGGCCGGAGGAGAGTGGGGGATGACCCAGCTCTTTTTCGACAACGCGAGCTACTTCTCCTTCGTGGAGAACGCCCGCAAGGCCGGCGCCGCCATCCCGATCGTGCCCGGCATCATGCCGGTCACGAGCCACGCCCAGCTGGCCCGCTTCAAGACGATGTTCGCGGCGCGCATCCCGAAGGAGCTCGAGGATCGCGTCAACGCGGCCGCCGCCGATCCGGAGGCCGTGATCCGCGAGGGCATCGACTGGGCGACGCGCCAGTGCCGCGAGCTCCTCGACCGCGGCGCGCCCGGCGTCCACTTCTACACGCTCAACCGCTCGCGCTCCACCAGCGAGATCCTGTCCCGCCTGCGCAAATGAAGGCGGCGCTCGCGGCGCTGCTTCTCGCGGGCGCCGGCGCCCGCGCGCAGGAGCCTCAGGAGCAGGCGCCCCAGGTCTCGACCGCGGTCGCCGGAAAGCAGGTCGCCGAAATCCGCGTCGAGCGCGTCAACGTCTTCGATCCGAAGGTTCCCGGAGAGGACTGGTGGCCGTTCCGGGTCGCGAACAACATCCACTACCCCACGCGCGAGAACGTGATCCGCCGCGAGCTCCTGTTCGCGCCGGGCGAGGTCTGGGATCCCTTGAAGGTGATCCAGTCGGAAAGAAACCTCCGCGCCAACGGCTCCTTCCGCCGCGCCGACATCCTGCCCGTCGAGCGCCCGGACGGGCGCGTCGACGCGGTCGTCCTGGCCCAGGACAGCTGGACGACGAATCCGCGCTTCGCGGCCGGGACCGAGGGCGGCGACACCTTCTTTTCGATGGGCGTCGAGGAAGGCAACATCCTCGGCTACGGCAAGAGCCTCGCGCTCGACTACGGGCGCGCAAACCGCCGCACCGCGAGCTCCGTCAGCTACGGCGACCCGCGCTTCCTGGGCACGCGCCTGGCCCTGGGCACGTCCTATTCGCGCGGCTCCACCGGCGACGCGAGCGCCGCGTCCCTGACGCGCCCGTTCTACTCCCTCGAGGCGCACGGAGCCTCCGCCGCGTCGTGGCGGCTCTTCTCCGACGAGTTCTTCATCCAGCGCGAGGCGTCCGACTTCTCCAAGCACCGCAAGACCCGGCGCACGGCGGAGGCGTCGACCGGCCGCCGCCTGCCGTGGGACTCCGTCTTCGTGCAGCGCGCCGAGGCCGGCTGGTACGCGGACCGCCTCCAGTACGAACGAGTGCACGAGACCGTCCCCGGCTTCCTGCCCGCCGACCGGGAGCTCTCGGGACCCACGGCCGGTTATTCCTGGGTCCAGCCGCGCTACATCAAGGAGACCTACATCGACCGCATGGAGCGCGTCGAAGACTACAACCTCGGCAACGAACTGTCCGTGCGGGCCGGCTGGATGGGCGCCGCGACCGGCTCGGATCGCGACCGCTTCATCTGGAACGCCTCCAACCAGCAGGGCGTGCGCTTCGCGCCGGGGCGTTTCGCGATCGCGCGCGTCGGGCTCATGGGGCGCGCGGCGGGGGGGCGGTGGGAGAACGCCATCGCCAACGTCGACCTCAACATGTTCTGGAAGACGCACTGGCGCGGCGATCACACCTTGGTCGCGCACGCCGAGGGCGCGTTCGGCCGCTACCTGGACAAGGACAGCCAGATCGTCCTGGGCGGCGCCACCGGCCTGCGCGGCTACAAGAACAACAGCTTCACCGGCGGCAAGGCCGTGCTGGTCAACTTCGAGGACCGCTTCTTCTTCCCCGGGGAGTACTTCCACCTGGTCCGCCTCGGCGCCGCCGTGTTCGTCGACAGCGGCATCGTCGCCGACGAGGGCGCGCGCCTGGCCCTGCGCGGGATCAAGTCCGACGTCGGTTTCGGCTTGCGCGCGGCCTCCTCGCGTTCGCGTTCCGGCGGCGTCGGCCGCATCGACTTGGCCTACGCGCTCAACCGCGGGCCGGGGGGCGGCTCCCGCTGGGTGCTCTCCATCACGGGCGGCCAGGCCTTCAGCCTGTTCAACAGCGCCGCCCGCAACGTCGACGCGTCGCCGTCCTCGCGCCTTCAATAGCCCGGATATTTTGCTAGGATACGCGCCCATATGAGGAATAGCTTCATCCTCCTTGCGCTCGCGGCGGCGGCCTCGTCCTGCGTCTCGATCGACCGCGCCGCCGTGCGCACCGCCGCCGGCATCCTCGAAAAGGGACGAACCGCCACTCTCGAGGAAGCCGATTGGCAGCTGGGGCGCGACGCCTTCGCCGCCCAGCTCAAGCTCGTCGAGGGCCTGCTCGCCTCCGAGCCCGAAAGCCGGCCCTTGCGGCGGATGGCCGCCGAGGGCTTCGGCGGGAGCGCCTTCCTGTTCGTCGAAGACGAGAATCCGGCTCGCGCCAAGGGCCTGTACCTGCGCGGCCGCGATCACGCGCTCGCCGCCCTCGCGCTCAAGGACGACTTCAAGGACCTGGCCGCGCGCCCGCTCGACGAGTTCGAGGCGCGCCTCAAGCGCGCCGTGAAGGACGACGTCCCTGACCTGTACTGGGCGGGCTTCGGCTGGGCGGGGTGGGTCAATCTCTCCAAGGACGACGCCGCGGCGCTCGCCGACCTGCCGAAGGCGGTCGCGCTCTTGAAGCGCGTGTACGAGCTCGACCCGACCTTCCAGTTCGGCGGCGCCGACCTCTTCTTCGGCGTTTACTACGCCTCGCGCCCGCCGATCCTGGGGGGCGACCCGGGCAAGGCCAAGACCCATTTCGAGTGGGCGCACAAGATCACCAAGGGAAGCTATCTCATGACGCATGTCCTCAACGCGCGCTGGTACGCGGTCGCCGTCCAGGACCGCGAGCTGTTCAAGCAGCTGCTCTCCAAGGTCCTGTCCTCTCCGTCGGGCGTGCTGCCCGAGGCGCGGCTGACCGACGAGGCCGCCAAGCGCAAGGCCGCCGCACTCCTGGAGAAGACCGATGACCTGTTTTAGAGCCCTCGCCCTGGCGCTGACCCTCGCCGTCCCCGCGGCCGCGCAGACGACCGCGATCAAGGTCGCCACGCTCGCGCCGGACGGCTCGACCTGGATGAAGGTGCTCAACGAGCTCTCCAAGGACCTCGAGAAGGAGAGCGGCGGCAAGCTCAAGTTCAAGTTTTACGCCGGCGGCGTCTCCGGCGACGAGAAGGACGTCGTCAAGAAGATCCGCATCGGCCAGCTGCACGGCGCCGGCTTCACCGGCGTCGGCATCGGCGACATCGCCCCCGAGGTGCGCCTGCTCGACGCGCCGTGGCTGTTCCGCTCGCGCGGCGAGCTCGAGGCCGTGCGCGCCAAGCTCGACAAGGAACTGCGCGCCGCGCTCGACAAGGGCGGCTTCGTCCTGCTCGGCTGGACCGACCTCGGCTCCGTCTACATCTTCAGCAAGAACCGCGTCGCCGCGCCGGCCGACATGAAGAAGGAGAAGATGTGGGTGTGGGAGGGCGATCCCATCGCCATCTCGGCCTACAAGGCGCTCGGCGTCAGCCCCGTGCCGCTCTCCGTCGTCGACGTCATGCAGTCCCTGCAGACGGGCATGATCAACGCCGTCTACGGCCCGCCGCTCGGGGTCGTCGCCCTGCAGTGGCACTCCAAGGTCAAGCACATCTACCCCGTGCCGATCGCCGAGTCCACCGGCGCGGTGCTCGTCTCCAAGAAGTTCTTCGAGACCTTGCCCAAGGACCAGCAGAAGCTCGTGCTCGACCTCGCCGCCAAGCACCTGAAGAACCTCAACGCGCAGACCAACGCCGAGAACGACAAGGCCCTCGAGGCTCTGCAGAAGCAGGGGCTCGAGCTGGCCGGCGAGCCCGGCGCTGACACGCGCCGCAAGTACGAGGAGCTCGGCGCCGCCGCCCGCAAGGAGCTGACCGGGAAGATGTTCCCGGCCGATCTGCTCGGCAAGGCCGAAAAGGAGCTCGCCGCCCTCCGTGCGCGAACTGTTAAGAAAAGCTGAGGACCGCCTCGCCGCCGCCGAGGGGGTCCTCCTCGTCGCGCTGCTGGCGATCATGGTGACGCTCGCCTTCGCCCAGGTCCTCCTGCGCCACTTCGGCATGGGCCTGCTGTGGGGGGAGACGGTCCTCAAGCACCTCGTGCTGTGGACCGGCTTCCTCGGCGCGGCGCTCGCCGCGAAATCCGAGAAGCACTTCGCGTGGGAGGCCGCCCACGTCGGCGCGCCCGAGAAGTGGAAGCCGTGGCTGCGCCTGGCCGCGAACGCCTGCGGCGCCGCGATCACGGCGATCCTGCTCAAGGCGTCCTGGTCCTACCTCGCCGACGAGCGCGGCTCGGGGGCGGAGCTGTTCACGATCGGCTCGACCGTCGTGCCGGCCTGGATCGCCGCCGCGGGCATACCGGGCGGCTTCGCCTTGGTCCTGATCCATCTGCTCTTCAAGTCCGTCGACGCGGCCGCGGAGGCGGCGTCCCGCCGGTGACCTGGCTCGCCCTCGGCGGCTTCGGCGCGGCGGCCCTCGCGGGCGCGCCGGTGTTCGCCCTGATGGCGGCGCTCGCCCTGTGGCTGTTCCACGGCGCCGGCATCGAGCCGACCGCGGTCATCATCGAGCTCGCGCGCCTGTCCTCGCTCCCGTCGCTCATCGCCGTGCCGCTGTTCACCTTCGCGGGCTACGTGCTGGCGGAGAGCGGCGCGCCGCGCCGCCTGGTCGCGCTCGCCGAGGCCCTCTTCGGCTGGCTGCCCGGCGGCGTCGCCGTCGCCGGACTGTGCGCGTGCGCGCTGTTCACCGCCTTCACCGGCGCCTCGGGCGTCACGATCATCGCCCTCGGCGGGCTGATCCACCCGCTGCTGCGCCGGCAGGGCTACCCGGAGCCGTTCACGCTCGGGCTCATCACCACGACCGGCTCGCTCGGCCTCATGTTCCCGCCGTCTTTGCCCATCATCCTCTACGCCTTGGTGGGGAAGATCTCGATCGACAAGCTCTTCGCCGCGGCCGCGCTGCCCGGGCTGCTCCTGCTCGCCGCCCTGGCGGTGTACGCCTACGTCGTGGCCCGCCGCGAGAACGTGAAGCCGATCCCGTTCTCCTGGGAGAAGCTGCGCGCCGCCGCCCGCGAGGCGGCGTGGGAGATCCCGCTGCCGCTCGTCGTCATCGGCGGGATCTACGGCGGATTGTTCACGGCCTCGGAGGCCGCCGCCGTCATGGCCTTCTACGTCATGATCGCCGAGGTCCTGATCTACAAGGACGTGCCCCTCTCGAAGCTCCCGGGCGTCGCCCGCGAGAGCATGATCCTCGTGGGCGCGATCCTGATCGTGCTCGGCACCGCGCTCGGCCTGACGTCCTACATGATCGACGCCGACGTGCCCGGGCGCATCTTCGCCTTCCTGCACGAGCACGTGAAGTCGCCGTGGGGCTTCCTGGCCATCCTCAACGTCTTCCTTCTGGTCGTCAATATGGTGGAAATCTTCTCGGCCATCGTCATCGTGGTGCCCATCATCGCGCCGGTGGCGACGCAGTACGGCATCGACCCCGTGCACCTGGGCGCGCTGTTCCTGCTGAACCTCGAGATCGGCTACATGACGCCGCCGCTCGGCCTCAACCTCTTCCTGTCCTCGCGCCGATTCGACCAGCCCCTGCCCGTCCTGTATCGCGCGGTCGGCCCGTTCTGGCTCCTGCTCGTCGCCGCCCTTCTCGTCGTCACCTACTGGCCGGGCTTGAGCCTCTGGCTTCCCGCTCTCCTGAAACTCCCATGACCAACAAGAACCCCGGACGCGAACTCCATCCCGAACAGCGCGAGGCGCTGCTGCGCAAGATCCGCGAATCGCACGCCTACCGCAAAGCCTACCAGGACGACGACTTCATGGGACGCAAGGACCTGCGCGCCGTGCGCCTGCAGCTCGAGCTGCTCAAGCCCGAGCTCGTCCTGCGCGAGCACAAGATCCGCTCGACCATCGTCGTCTTCGGCTCCGCGCGCATCCTCTCCGGAGAGGACGCCCGCCGCCGCCTCCAGGACGCCAAGGAACTCCTCGCCGAGGCGCCGCGCGACGTCGAGCTCAAGCGCCGCGTCGCCGACGCCGAGAAGAAGCTCGAGCTCTCCCACTGGTATGAGGAGGCTCGGCGCTTCTCC